>NZ_CP035311.1:3710835-4020072 GCF_004114795.1 Janthinobacterium sp. 17J80-10
GTTCCAGCAAATCCTCGTGCAAGGCAAAAAGCGCCTGGCCGACGGCCAGTGGATCATCATGTTCCCGGAGGGCACCCGCATTCCCGTCGGCAAGCGCGGCAAGTACAAGGGCGGCGGTGCCCGCCTGGCAGTGGAAACCAATACCCTGGTGGTGCCGCTTGCCATGAATTCCGGCGAATGCTGGCCGAAGAATTCCTTCATCAAGAAGCCTGGACTGATCACGATCTCGATCGGCAAGCCAATCTCGCCGGAAGGACTGGACCCCACGCAATTGATGCAACAGGTCGAAAATTGGATAGAATCGGAAATGCGGGTGATTTCGCCCGCAGTGTATGCCCGCATGCCATCCCACCACGCGACTGAACCTTGAAACTGTTACGCCAGAGTTCACCAGATCCCCAGCAGCTCGCGCTGCAACTCGATTTTTTTGCTGCCGAAACCCAGCAGCCGACCGCACCCGGCACGGCTGCTCCGGCTGCGCCACCACCAGCGACACCGTTGGTGCAATCCATCACCGCACCTGCCGGCGCGCCAGCGCCAGGCAAACGTCGCATCCAGGTCGGTGAGCACCTGCTCGAATACACGCTGATTCGCTCCAAGCGCCGCACCATCGGCTTTTTGATCGGTGACGAAGGCCTGCGCATGACCGCCCCCAAGTGGGTCAGCATCGCCGAGATCGAGGGCGCCATCCAGGAAAAGCAACGCTGGATCCTGACCAAGCTGAACGACCGGCGCGAGCGCTCGGCGCGCCGCCTGCAGCCGCAAATGCAATGGCGCGATGGCGCCGCCCTGCCTTACCTGGGCGGCGATATCACTCTCAGGCTCGCCGCCGGCCGCACCGCCGGCATCGAATTTACCGAAACGACGCGCGAACTGACGGTGTGCCTGCCGGCCGACGCCGGCGAACAGCAATTGAAAGACCGCGTGCAAGGCTGGCTGCAAGGCGAAGCAAAACGCATCTTCGCCGAACGCTTGCCGCTGTATGCCGCCAGGCTGGAAGTCGCCTACCGGACATTTTCCCTGTCGTCGGCCACCACGCAATGGGGTTCGTGCACGGCGGATGGCCGCATCCGCCTGAACTGGCGCCTGGTGCACTTCGCCTTGCCGCTGATCGATTACGTCATTGCGCACGAGCTATCGCACCTGCGCGAAATGAACCATAGCCCGCGCTTCTGGGCCACGGTGCAATCGGTCTTCCCTGAATTCCAGTCCGCCAAAAAAGCCTTGCGCGACCATGCGCAGGAAACCCTGCCGATATTTTGAGGCGTCAAGCAGGCTTCACTAATATGTGAGAGAATTTAGGCGTGCGCTAGTTTTAGGCGCGGCAATTCGCCGATCCTGCCAACACCCCGGCCGCAGTCGACCAGTGGGGCGCCGCCAGCTTTGATCAGCCTGCGGACGCCTCGCTGCATTGCCTTTAGTCGCCATCCCTGCACACACTCCTGCCCGGTTTGCAGCCGCAGCGCCTGGGTGCAGCACGTTCCTCCCTCCCGCTGAATGTAATCCGCTGGGCCATTGGGTTTTGCCAATGCCGCCCTGGCAGCCGCATTTGACCACGAACTCCATACAAGGAAAGCAATGAGCACGCATCAAGACAATGCGGGGAACCTCAATTCTCCGGGCCGGGTATTGTTTGCCAGCCTGATTGGCACCACCATCGAATTTTTCGATTTTTACATCTACGCGACGGCAGCGGTCCTGGTCTTTCCCAGGCTGTTTTTCCCCTCGTCGGAGCCGACCGCCGCGACCCTGCAATCGCTGGCGACCTTCGCCATCGCTTTTTTTGCGCGTCCGCTTGGCTCGGCCGTTTTCGGCCATTATGGCGACCGCGTCGGCCGCAAGGTGACACTCGTGGCAGCCCTGCTGACCATGGGGATTTCCACGGTAGCCATCGGCCTTTTGCCAACCCATGCCTCGATCGGCGTGATGGCGCCAATCCTCCTGGCGCTGTGCCGTTTCGGCCAGGGCCTGGGCCTGGGCGGCGAATGGGGCGGCGCTGTGCTGCTGGCCACGGAAAATGCTCCGCCAGGCAAAAGCGCCTGGTATGGCATGTTCCCGCAACTGGGCGCGCCAATCGGGTTTTTCCTGTCCGGCGGCAGCTTCCTGCTGCTGGCCGAAATACTGACGGAACAACAATTCTTTGAATTCGGCTGGCGCATTCCGTTCCTGGCCAGCGCCCTGCTGGTGCTGATGGGCCTGTACGTGCGCCTGAAGATTACCGAGACGCCCGTATTCCAGAAAGTGCTGGACAAGCAGGAGCGCGTCAAGATACCAGTGCTGGCCGTGATGCGCGACCACACTCGCCCGCTGTTGCTGGGCACGGTGGGCGCGATGGCAACCTTCGTGCTGTTTTACCTGATGACCGTGTTTGCGCTCAGCTGGGGCACCTCGGCACTGGCGTATTCCCGCCATGACTTCCTGGTGGTACAGCTGTTTGCCGTGGTCTTTTTCGGCCTCGCCATCCCGATCTCGGCGGTGTTGGCCGACCGCCATGGCCGCCGCAAGACGATGATCCTGGTCACCGCCGCCATTGCCCTATTCGGACTGGTACTGTCCTCACTCTTTGTCGCCGGCAGCCTGCCCAAGGTCACGCTGTTCATGTCGCTCGGCCTGGCGCTGATGGGCCTGACTTACGGCCCGCTCGGTACCTACCTGGCAGAACTTTTTCCGCCCGAGGTCCGCTATACCGGCTCCTCGCTGACCTTCAACCTCGGCGGCATCCTGGGCGCTTCGCTGGCGCCCTATGCGGCAACTTGGCTGGCAAGCCACCTGGGCTTGCAGTATGTCGGCTATTACCTGGCGATAGCCGCCCTGCTGACCTTGGCCGCCTTGCTGCTGACGCAAAAATCCGAGGCGGATGCTGCCATGATGGCGAAAGCGGCCTGAAATCGCCAGTCTGAGGCAAACATCAAAAAAATAGAAACGTTATAATTTCTAATATGCAACGCGGCATGCAGCCGCGTTGCCCGGATCGTTCTCAATGCCGTTACAATCCTGACTATCATGAATGCAATCGCCTCCAAACTGGCTGCCATCGCTCTCGTCGCGGCCGCAACGCAGATGCCGGCCCAGGCCGTCGATTCCGTTTCCCTAGAGCTCGGCAACGGCAACAAGACCGACCTGGTGCGCGCAGGCGCGCAATGGAACTGGAATAACCGCTGGTGGCAATCCAACGGCACGCACATTGGCGGCTACTGGGATTTGAATGCAGGGCACTGGCGCGGCGACCGCCATCTGAATATTCCCGGCAATCGTCAAAGCATCTCGACCATCGGCGTCACACCGGTGTTTCGCTTTCAGAACGATCGCCTGCAAGGCTTGTATGGCGAATTCGGCATTGGCGCCAATTGGTTGAGCGGCTACTACGACAACAATGGCCGCCAGTTCTCGACCCGCTTCCAGTTCAGCGACCATATCGGCGTCGGCTACGTGTTCGCCAACAAGCTGGACGTGAGCTTTCGCTTCCAGCATTTTTCGAATGCCAGCATCAAGCAGCCGAATGATGGCGCCAATTTTTCCATCCTGCGGGTAAGCTACCCGCTCTTCTGACCATTCAGATGAAATATCTCCACACCATGGTGCGGGTCACCAACCTGGAAACATCGCTGCAGTTCTTTCGCGATGCGTTGGGCCTTGATGTTGTGCGGCAGCGTGAATATCCGCAAGGTCGTTTTACCCTGGTGTACCTGGCGGCCCCCGGCGACCACGCTGCGCAAATCGAGCTGACCTACAACTGGGATGCCGAAGTCTACACAGGCGGGCGCAACTTCGGCCACGTCGCTTATGCAGTGGACGACATCTACGCCACCTGTCAGCGCCTGATGGATCATGGCGTTCTCATCAACCGCCCACCGCGGGACGGCCACATGGCATTCGTTCGCTCACCCGACAATATCTCGATCGAGCTGTTGCAGGCAGGCGAGCCTCTTGCGCCTGCAGAGCCCTGGAGTTCAATGCCAAATACCGGCAACTGGTAATTGGCCCTCCCGATGGCGCTTACGCGCCGAGCCGCCGGGCCAGTTCGACAAACTGCGCCACCGGCACCGTTTCCGGCCGCGCCTGCGGATCGATGCCGGCATCGATCAGTTCAGCTTCGGTAAACATCCCCGCCAGACAATTGCGGATGACCTTGCGCCGTTGCGAAAACGCCTTGGTTACCACCTGCTCCAGCCGCGTCTGGTCGCAAGCCAGCGGATTTTGCAGCGGGATCATGCGCACGATGGCCGAATCGACCTTCGGCGGCGGATCAAACGCCGTCGGCGGCACCACGAACATGAGTTCCATGTGGTAGCGCCACTGCAGCATCACCGACAGGCGCCCGAAGGCCTTGCCGCCGGGTTCGGCGACCATCCGCTCCACCACCTCCTTTTGCAGCATGAAATGCTGGTCCTGCACCCGGGGGGCAACCTGCGCCAGATGGAACAGCAGCGGGCTCGAAATGTTGTAGGGCAGGTTACCCACCACGCGCAGCTTCTTTTCCGCCGGCACCGGGATGCTGGCAAAATCGAATTGCAGCGCATCGGCCGAATGCACGATCAGGCGCGCCGGGTCGAAATTCTTTTGCAGGCGCGCCACCAGGTCGCGGTCGAGCTCCACCACATGCAATTGCTGCAACGAGTCGAGCAACAACTTCGTCATTGCCGCCAGGCCGGGCCCGATCTCGACCATGGCATCGCCGGGCTGCGGATCGATCGCGCGGATGATGTCGTGCAGTACACCGTCGTCGGTCAGGAAATTCTGGCCGAAGCGTTTGCGGGGAATGTGTTTCATGACTTCCTTGAAGAGGCGGCAGCGGCCGCCATGTGCGCCGCCGTGCGGATCGCCTCGATCATGCTGCCGCAGTCGGCATGGCCGGGGCCGCGCGCAGCCAGGTCCAGCGCAGTGCCATGGTCGACCGACGTGCGGATGATCGGCAAGCCGAGCGTGATATTGACGCCGCGCCCGAAACTGGCATGCTTGAGCACCGGCAGTCCCTGGTCATGGTACATCGCCAGCACGCAATCGGCATCCTGCAGGTACTTCGGCTGGAACAGGGTATCGGCCGGATAGGGGCCGGTGGCATCGATGCCGCGCGCCTGCGCGGCTTGCAATGCCGGGGTGATGACGTCGATTTCTTCGCGGCCGAGATAGCCGCCCTCGCCCGCATGCGGGTTCAGGCCGGTCACCAGGATGCGCGGACTGGCAATGCCGAACTTGGTTTGCAGGTCGGCGTGAATGATGCCGATGGTGCGCAGCAAACCATCGATGGTGATCGCCGCCGGCACATCCTTCAATGGCAGGTGCGTGGTCGCCAGCGCCACCCGCAGCGGGCGCGGTTCAATGCCGCCGGCAGCCAGCATCATCACCACTTGTGCGGTGCCGGTCTTTTCCGCCAGGTATTCGGTATGGCCGGTAAAGGCAACACCGGCATCGTTGATCGTGCTCTTTTGCAGCGGCGCCGTGACCACCGCGTCAAACAGGCGCGCCTGGGCGCCGGCGATGGCGATATCCAGCGTCTGCAGCACGGCGCGGCCATTGCGCGCATCCAGGCGCCCCGGCACCACGACTTCGGCCAGCGGGCAATCGATGACGGCCAGCCGGTCCGCCGGAAACCGCGGCAAGCCGGCATGCGAGACCGCCATCCAGGACACTGCCGCCAGGCGCATTTCCGGGTCGATTTCCTCGGCCGCCTGCGCCAGGAATGCGGCGTCGCCGATCAGTACGCTGTTGACTTCAGCACGCAACTGCCACGCCGCCCGCAGGGAAATTTCCGGGCCGATGCCGGCCGGCTCGCCGACCGTGATGGCGATGGTCGGACGCCGTGGCGAAACTGCTTGCAGGGGCATTATTTTTCTTCGTTGCGATATTCGACGTAGGCGCGGTCGCGCACCTGGCGCAGCCACTCCTGGGTTGCTTCCTCCAGCTTGCGCTCGCGCAGGGCCTGGCGCGCGACAAGCCGCTTGCGTTCTTGCGAAACATCTTCGGTCTTGCGTTCGAGCACCTGGATCAGGTGGAAGCCGAAGGGCGACTCGATCGGCTCGCTGATCTGGCCAGGCTGCAAGGCATCCATCGCACGCTCGAATTCTGGCACCGTGTCGCCCGGATAAATCCAGCCCAGGTCGCCGCCCTTGGACGCCGTCAGGTCGTTGGAATGGGAGCGGGCCAGTTCCTCGAAGGTCGCGGCCTTGTTGTCCAGGCGCTGCTTCAGGTCTTGCAGCTTGCGCTGGGCGTCCAGCGAGGAAACAATCTGGTTGACCTTGATCAGGATATGGCGCACGCGTGTCTGCGTGATGGATGCCGGTGCCGCAGCAGTGCCGGTGCTGGCCCGCATGACACTTGGCGTGCGCTTGCCAATCAGCTTGAGGATATGGAAGCCGTTGGCGCTCTTGACCAGCGGCCCGACTTCGCCAGACTGCAAATTGGCGACCGCATCGACGAACAGTTGCGGCAGGCGGTCCTGGTTGCGCCAGCCGATTTCGCCGCCCTTCAGGGCATCGTCGGCATCGCTCGAAGCCGCTGCCACCTTGGCAAAATCGGCGCCGGACTTGAGCTGCTGGACAAGTTGCTCGGCACGCTGGCGACGCTGTTCGATCTGTTCCGGCGAGGCATTTTCCGGGATGCGCACCAGGATCTGCGCCAGGTTCCATTCCTGCTGCTGGCCTGTGCCGGCGCCTGCGGCCAGGTAGTTTTCGATTTCCGATTCGCTGATCTGGAGGCGGTTGTCGACTTCACGCTCGCGCAGCCGCTGCATGATGATTTCGCGGCGGATCTCTTCGCGGAATTTCGCAAACGTGATGCCTTCGCGCTCCAGCTGGTTGCGGAATTCCTGCAGGTTCATGCGGTTCTGCTCGGCGATGCGCGCAACAGCCCGGTCGAGCATCGTGTCATCGACCTGGATGTTCATTTCCTTAGCCAGCTGCAACTGTGCAACTTCAACGATCATGCGCTCCAGCACCTGGCGCTGCAGCTCGGCGCGCGGCGGCATGCCGCCTTGCCCCTGCCCCTGCGCAGCGATGCGCCGGGCGATCGACTCGGTGCGATCGTCCAGTTCCTTTTGCGTGATGACTTCATTGTTGACCACGGCAACAATGGCATCGATGGTGCGCACGCCAGCAGTGCCGGCCGCGACAGGCGCTACCGGACCCGCGCCTGGCTTGAACTGCGACCAGGCATTCGGCGTGGCGGCAATCGCCATGCACGACAGAATGCATGCAAGCGCGCTGCGGGAAAACGGTAGGCGGGTGTTTCGCATATTGTGCAGTGAATCCATAAGATTTGTTATGACCTAGCGGGAAGTGTTCGTCGGTTGGTTGATCATCTGGTAGCCTTGAATATTCTGACGCAGGGCATCGAGAGGGTTGGATCCGATGCGCGACAGGCCGTTCAGCTCGAGTTGGATAAAAAATCCCGTGGTGGCGGCATTCGACGCGGTCGGCGTGCGCTGGGCAACGACGCGAAAAATCCAGCAGTCCGCCTTGTATTCAAGGCCGAGTAGTGCTTCCGCCACCTTACCGTTTCGCAATGAATTATTCACATTGACGACGGCCGGCTGGTCGTTGCGCAGTGAATAATTGATGCGGCCGACGCCATACCAGCGCTGCGTCAATGGCCACTGCGCCGAAACGTCGAGCTGCTCGAGCGGCGACAGCAGGTTAGACACATCGCGCCGGTATTGCAGGTTCAGTACCCGCATCGGCCCTGGCTGCCAGCGCACGCCATAGTTATCACGCACCATGGTGCGCAGGCTCTGGCTGTACTGCATGTTGGCGTCGACGCTGATCTCTTTGGATACCCTGCCGGAGCCTGTCAGCAAAAGGTCGGAACGGGTCTGGCTATTCAACACGCCAGGCAAGGTGACCTTCTGGTCGGCGAGATAATAACGCTGACCAATTGCCAGGCGCGCCCGTTCGGCGCCGGAAGGCTCAATAAAGCGCGACACCAGTGCGGCCGTCAACTGATTGGCGTCGCTGACGCGGTCAGAACCAATGAAGCGATTTTCCGAAAACAGTTGCCCATAGTTGAAGTCGGCCAGGCCAGTGTCAAACAACGGGAACAAACTTTGATCGCGATACGGCGTATACACATAGAACAGGCGCGGCTCCAGCGTCTGGGTGACGGGCTTCCCCAAGAAACTGGCTTCGCGTTCGAAAATCAGACCGGAATCAAGCGAGGCGGTCGGCACCGCACGATTCAGGCTGCGCGGCGTGCCCGGCAATGGATTGTCGATCGCGTAACTGGATGCATGCAACGACACACTGGGCGTGATGAAAAAGCCGGGGCGGATGATCGGATAGGACAGTTTCGGAATAACCACCGCGCGATTGCCGACGACGGCCGTTGGATGCGCGAAACGCGTCGCATCGAAGACGGCTGACCAGTCAAACCCATTGACGTCTTGCTTGGCTGCGGAAAAAACAAACTGTGGCAGGCGATCGTAGGGCCGCGAAATCGGCACCAGGGGATCCTGCAGCACCTGGAAATTCGAGGCGGCAAGCGTGGCGGTCCAGAACGGACCGTTATAGGCCAGGCTCATGGCGCGGTTTAACAGGCGCTGCTTGCTGGTCGTGATCGTGCTGGCAAAGTCATCCGGATACTGGTCGTCCGAGGCGGCATTCAGATTCCAGTTGTAGGTCCAGGCCGGCGCAAATGTCTGGGTGTGAATCGAGGACAGCGCATAGCGGTCGGTTTTCGTTTGGCGGTCACCCGGCATATATTCGACCCGGGTGTCGCCTTTATAGGTCTCGCCGAGATAGCGCCCCTCCGCTCCCAGTTGCACGCCGCGCCGCGAAATGATTTTCGGGTACAGCGTCAAATCGCGGTTGGGGGCGATATTGAAGTAATACGGCACCGTGACCACAAGGCCACCCTTGTTGGTGCTGCCGATGGACGGCGGCAGCACGCCAGACTTGCGCTCGTCCGACAAGGGAAACGACATGGCCGGCGTGCCGAGGATGGGCACGCCCTTGAAATACACGACAGTGCCGCTGGCAAAGCCCGTATCGCGCTCGCGGTCCAGGCGCAGGCTGGAGGATTTCAGGTACCAGTCCGGATCGGGGCTTTCGCAGGTGCTGTAGGTGCCATTCGAAACAACCGCTTCGTCTTCCGACTGGAAGTCGATGCGCTCGGCGGTGCCATGGGCGTTGTTCTTTTGCAGCTTGTAGGTCGGCTGGGTGACAAAGCCTTCGCCGGAATCGATGCGCAGCCGGACCGACTCGCCGGTGTAATGGTCGCCCATGCGCTCCATGCGGATATTGCCGCTCGCATCCACCTCATCCTTGAGGATATTGTAGGTCGCGTGGTCGCCCAGGATGGTCGTCGTGCCCTGGATGATTTCGACATTGGTGTCGAACTGCACCTCGCGATCGGGACGCCCGGTCATGCGCTCGGCGCTGATGTTGACCGGCAGATCGCGCTCGCTGACCTGCGCCGCGGCGACGCCAGGCAAGGCTGCCGCCACGGTGGTTGTCACCACGCAAAAAATTACCGGCGAATCGGAAAAAGCGGGAAACCGGATCATGAAAAAAACAAAACCATGCTAGGGCCTGTTGACTATTGTTAGCGTTATCAGCATGCGTCATGCATGCAATAGCAGGGATTTTTTGAATCGAATCCCTTATTATATGGGAATCCGCTCCTACAACTGCATTCCTGCCCGTTCCATGTCGACATCAAATTCCCCTGACTTGCGTTTAATACAACTAAAACAGTGGATTGGCACGCTCGCCGAGCCCGCGCTGGCGCCCGATTCGCTGCGTGTCGCCTCGGCCGATGCCAGTTTCCGCCGTTATTTCCGCATCGACGGCGCCGGCAGCAATGCCACCTATATCGTCATGGATGCCCCGCCGCCCCAGGAAGACGTGCGTCCGTTCATCCACGTGGCGCAACTGTTCGGCCAGACCGGCGTGTCGGTGCCACAAATTCTGGCACAGGATGCCGAACAAGGCTTCTTGCTGCTGTCGGACCTCGGCAATACCACTTATCTGAACCAGCTCAATGCGGATACGGCGCACCAGTTGTATCTTGATGCCATCGACTCGCTGGTGCTGTTGCAAGTCCATAGCCAGCCGGGCGTACTGCCGGAATACGATCGGGCCCTGCTTTCACGCGAATTGCAGCTTTTCCCGGAATGGTATATCGGCAAGCACCTGGGCGCGACCCTGACTGCGGCCCAGCAAACCGACCTCGACAAGGTATTTGAAGTACTGCTGGCCAATAACCTCGCCCAGCCACAAGTGTACGTACATCGGGATTACCACTCGCGCAACCTGATGGTCCTGTCCAAAGGCAATCCTGGCATCCTCGACTTCCAGGATGCGGTCTATGGCCCGATCACCTATGACCTGGTGTCGCTGCTGCGCGACGCCTACATCCAGTGGGATGAAGAAATGGTGCTCGACTGGGCGATCCGCTACTGGGAGCGCGCGCGCCGCGCCGGACTGCCGGTGAATCCCGACATCGACGGCTTTTACCGCGATTTCGAATTCATGGGCGTGCAGCGCCACCTGAAAGTGCTGGGCATTTTCGCCCGCCTGTACCACCGCGACGGCAAGGATGGCTACCTGAAGGACCTGCCGCTGGTGATGGAATACACGCGCAAGGCCGCCGCCCGCTACCGCGAACTAATCCCGCTGATCCGCCTGCTCGACGTGCTGGAAGAGCGTGGCCCCAGAGTTGGGTATACCTTTTAATGAAAGCCTTGATTTTTGCCGCCGGACGCGGCGAACGGATGCGTCCGCTGACCGATGCCTGCCCCAAGCCGCTGTTGAAAGTGCGCGGCCGGCCGCTGATCGTCTGGCACATCCTCAATCTCGTGCGCGCAGGGATCACCGACATCGTCATCAACCATGCGCACCTCGGCCACATGATCGAGGAAGCGCTGGGTGACGGCAGCCAGTTCGGCGCGAAGATTGCCTATTCCCCGGAAGGCACGGCGCTGGAAACCGCCGGCGGCATTGCCCGCGCCCGCCACCTTCTGGGCGACGCCCCCTTCGTTGCGGTCGCCGCCGATATCTATTGCCCGCACTTTGATTTCAAGCAGGTCGTCGATGTACTGGAAGCCAACGACCCCTGGGGCAACCCGCATCCTGTCGACACGCGCGACATCGCCTGGCTCTACCTGGTCAAGAATCCTGCACATAACGCCAAGGGCGACTTTGCCCTGAATAATTTTACGATTGCCAATGACGGCGAAGCACGCTTCACCTTTTCCGGCATCGGCGTGTACCGTCCCGAAATGTTCGATGCCGTGACGCCGGGCGAGAAGGCGGCGCTGGCGCCTATCCTGCGCGAGTATGCCGCGCGCGGCAGGGTCGGCGGCGAAGTGTATCGCGGCGACTGGACCGATGTCGGCACGCCCGAACGGCTCGAACAATTGAATGCTCCCCTGATTCCTGCGAGGTCACAATGAAATCCTTTGCCGCCCGCCGCGCCGCGCTGATCGCGCACATGCAATCTCGCGGAGGCGGCGTAGCCGTCATCCCGACGGCGCCGGAAGTGCCGCGCAATGCCGATGCCGATTTCCCCTACCGCCACGACAGCTATTTCTATTACCTGTCCGGCTTCACGGAACCGGAAGCGGTGATCGTGCTGGTGGTCGGCAAGACCACGCAATCGATCCTCTTTTGCCGCGAAAAAAACCTCGAGCGCGAAATCTGGGATGGCTACCGCTATGGCCCCGACGCGGCGCGCACCAGCTTCGGCTTCGATGAAGCCCACCCCATCGCCGCGCTCGATGCGGAAATGCCGAAACTGCTGGCGAACGCCCCGGCCATCTTTTATGCGCTTGGCAGCGACAGCAAGCTCGATGCGCGCGTGCAAGGCTGGCTGCATGCGGTGCGCCAGCAGGCGCGCGCCGGCGTAGCCGCCCCCTCGGCAGCACATGACATCCATGGCCTGCTCAATGAAATGCGCCTGGTCAAGGACGCCGATGAAATCGCCACCATGCGCCGCGCTGCGGAGATTTCGTCGCAGGCGCATGAACGCGCCATGCGCGCCTCCCGCCCCGGCATGCGCGAATACCAGATCGAGGCGGAATTGCTGCATGAATTCCGCCGCCATGGTTCGCAATTTCCGGCCTATACCTCGATCGTTGCCGCCGGCGCCAACGCCTGCGTGCTGCATTACCGCGCCGGCGAGGCCATCATGAAGGATGGCGACCTGGTGCTGATCGATGCCGGCTGCGAACTCGACAGCTACGCTGCCGACATCACCCGCACCTATCCGGCCAATGGCAGGTTTTCCGGGCCGCAGAAAGAGTTGTATGAAATCGTCCTGGCGGCGCAATATGCCGCCATCGCCGAAACCCGGCCGGGCAAGCGCTTCCCCGACGCCCATGACGCCGCAGTCAGGGTGCTGGCGCAAGGCATGCTCGATACCGGCCTGCTCGACGCCAACAAGGTCGGCACGCTCGACGATGTCATTGCCAAGGGCGACTACCGGCAGTTCTACATGCATCGTACCGGCCACTGGCTGGGCATGGATGTGCACGATGTCGGCGATTACCGCGAACCTGGCGCACATGCCATCGAAGGTGAAAAGCCCTGGCGCATCCTGCGTCCCGGCATGGTCACCACCATCGAGCCTGGCATCTACGTGCGTCCGGCACAGGGCGTGCCGGAACAGTACTGGCACATCGGCATCCGCATCGAGGACGATGCGCTGGTGACTGAAGACGGCTGCGAGATCATGACTGCCGCCGCGCCCAAGACCGTGGCCGAGATCGAAGCAGTCATGCGCCAGGGGTAAGGCAATGACGGCCAGCGACTTCGACATCGCCATCCTCGGCGCCGGCCCCGTGGGACTGGCGCTGGCGTGCCTGCTGGTGGCGCGCGGCGCGGTGCCTTCGCGCATTGCCCTGATCGATGCCAAGACCCTCGAGCAGGTGGCGCACGACCCGCGCTCGATCGCGCTGTCGCATGGCAGCCGGCAAATCCTCGAGCGCATCGGCGCCTGGCCCCGGCTGGCCGACCCGATCCACCAGATCCATGTCTCGCGCCGCGGCCATTTCGGCCGCACCCTGATCGACCGCGAGGAATTCGGCGTACCGGCGCTGGGCTATGTCACCCGTTATGGCCAGCTGGTGACAGCGCTGTCGGACGCTGCCTATACGGCCGGCGCGCAAGTCATGCGCCCGGCCCATGCCGACGCCGTCACCGAAACCGCCGAGGGCGTCACGCTGCAACTGGAAAACGGGACGGAACTTTCCACCCGCATCCTGGTGCAGGCCGAGGGCGGCGTGTTCGGCGCGCAAACGGCAAAATCGCTGCGCCGCGATTACGGCCAGATTGCGATCATCGCCCATGTCAGGACTGCGGCGCCGATTGCGCATCGCGCCTTCGAACGCTTTACCGACGAGGGGCCACTGGCGCTGCTGCCGCAGGAGGATGGCTATGCGCTGGTGTGGTGCGCGCGCCCGGCCAGCACCGAGCGCCTGCTCGGCTTGCCGGATGCGGCTTTCCTGGGGGCGCTGGGCGAGGCCTTCGGCACGCGCCTGGGCCGATTTACCGATGTCTCGCAGCGCAACACCTTCCCGTTGGGCCTGAATGCCGGAGCGCCCGCATCGGCGCGCATCGTCGCCATCGGCAACGCTGCACAAACCCTGCATCCGGTGGCGGGGCAAGGCCTGAACCTGGGCTTGCGCGACGCCACCGTACTGGCAAAACTGCTGGCGCAGGATGCCTCGCCTGCCATGCTGGAACGGTTTGCCGCGGAACAGGGATCCGACCGCAACGTCACCATCCGCCTGACCGATGTGATGGCGCGCGTCTTTGCCGACACCCCGCAAACGCCTGCCGTGCAAGGCTTGCTGGGCCTGTCGCTGGGATTGTTCGATATTGTCAGGCCGGCCAAAAAAGCCCTCGCCGAACAAATGATGTTTGGCTGGCGCTAAGGCTAAGCTGCTGCAGATACTGCGCAAGCGAAGTAAGACCAGTCGCCGGCGCGAATCTGCGCTTCCGCACCGTCGAGGCGTTTGTGCGCCTTGACCGCCTTGCTCACCGGCTCGATCAGTTCCGGCCAGCCAATCAGGATGGCGCCGACCAGCACACCGTCGCGCAACACCAGCTTGCGGTAGCGATAGTTGGCGACATCTTCCTCCGACAGGCTGGTCTCCCCCTCTCCTACTTCGAATTTGCCGACCGACACCAGGTCAGCGCCGACCACCTTGAGCTGGGTCGACAGCACCGGCTCTTCATAGCTGCGCGTTTCGCCGAGTGCATTGCAGGCAGCCACCTCGGCCTGGCCGACGGCTACCGGCCACAAGCCGAGCACCTTGCCTTCGACCTCGGCGGCGTCGCCGGCTGCATACACATCGGCGATACTGGTGCGCATCTGCCAATCGACGACAATGCCGCGGTTGACATCGAGCCCGGCCACGCGCGCAAGCTCGATATTGGGCGCGATGCCGGCGGCGACCACGAACAGATCGGCGCGCCTCGGCGCGCTGCCATCGAGCTGCACCATCCGCAATCCATCCTCGCCGCGCGTCAGCGCCTTGATCTGCACTGCGGTGCATATGTGCAAGCCGAGGTTGGCGAGATAACTTTCCAGGAGTCGGCCGCCGCGCTCGTCGAGCTGGCGATGCAACAGCCAGCGATTGCGCTCGATCACGGCAACCTGCATGCCGAGCTTGTACAGGGCATAGGCTGCCTCCAGCCCGAGCAAGCCGCCGCCAGCGACCACGGCGTGCGTAGCGCCGCTGGTCTGCGCCTGGCTGCGCAGCCCCATGGCATCGTTGGCAGAGCGCAGCACATAGCAGCCGGGGCCGCCGTAGCCGGGCAGCTGCGGCACGAAACTGCTGCTGCCGGTGGCGAAGATGAGGCGGTCGTAGCGCAGGGTTTCGCCATCGGCAAGCAGCAGCTCACGTTTCTTCGCGTCGACTGAACGGACAGCGGTATTGAGCATGACTTCGATGTTGCGCTCGGCGTACCAGCTCTCCGGCATCAGGTACAGCCCCTGCATCGCCGAACGGCCATAGACCAGGCGCGTGATTGCCATGCGGTTGTACAGATGATGGTTCTCGTCGGCCACCACCACGATCCGGCATGCCGGATGGCGCCGGCGCAAATGGTCGGCGGCGGTCACGCCGGCGATGCCATTGCCAATCACCACCACCTGGCGGATCGCCGGATCGAAGGCGGCGGCGTTTGCCGAAATTCCCGCATCGCGCTTGTCCGGAACCAGCGCGATGGCGACTTCGCCTTTTTGAACCCGGGCGCGGCATGCCATGCGCGTATTGTCGGCATGGCCAAGGCGCGCCAGCGTGTTGCATTCGTCCTCGTCGGGCGGGGACAGATTATTCATGCCGCCAAGCACCGCTACCGGGTCGGCGCCGCACACGCCCATGCGGCAACCTGACTCGATGCGTGCGCCACAGCTTTCGACCAGTTCCAGCAGCGACTGCCCCTGCGTCGCCGCCACCTTCTGCAGCTCCGGCTCGATCACCAGCTGCATGCCGGGCTGTCCGGAGGCCTTGCGCAAGGCCGCCACCGCGCCCTGGCCGACCCCCGCCGCCTGGCTGGCCGACTTGCCGGCCAGTTCGCGGCGGAATACGCCCTCGGTGGCGAAGCCGTGCCAGATCCACATGGCGCTGGCAATCCACAACGGTACCCGGATCAGGTAAGGTGCGCCGACAGGCACCGCCCACTGCCCGCTCAGGGTGGAAAGCGCAGCAAACCAGCCCGAGGCGGCGAACCAGTAATAGATGTTGAAGGCAGCCGCGCCAAATAATACGTTCAGGCTGTTGACCGGCACCTTGAGGAAGGTCTCGCAGGTCTTGTACAGCGCCATGCCGACGCCGGCATACAGCAGGAAATGGGTGTAAATCGCACCGCCTTCCAGCGTTGCCGCAGTGGACGCCAACGGCGAGACGGCATTGGGCATGGTAAAAAAAGCCAGGATGAAACCTGGCAGCGCGGCCGCGAAAAAGCGCCGGTAACCCGCATGATAGCGATCGTCGTCGTACTGGTCGGCGAGGAATGCCACCTTGGGATTGAAATCGTAGCAATTCTTGGTGCATCCGACACAGGGCTGGCAATGGGCGTTGCCGATCAGCTTGAGCGGCGTCTGGCCGTAGATGCGCTGGATCGGCAGCAGCGGGCAAATGCTGCTGCACCAGCCGCTCTTCCCCTTGAAGACCAGGCCGCCGACAAAGGCTGCGCCCAGGCCGAACAGGATCAATGCGCCGCTGGCCACGCCATTCTGGTCGAACAGCCATTTGCGGCTGGAGACGAACAGGAAGAACAGGGCGATGCCTAGCACATAGCTGTATTCGCGGATGCGCGGCGTGTGCGCCAGGCCGCGGCTGAAGCCGAACAGGCGCGGCGTCTGGTTCAAGGCCGCCATCGGGCACAGGTTGCGCCACAGTCCCGGCGCAATCATGAACACCGCCGGCAACAGCGGCACGACCAGCATCCAGAACAGGGGCAGCGCCCACTTTGGTTGCGTTATCAGCAGCACCGCCATCGTCAGCGCCGCCAGCACTGTCAGGATGCGCAATACATGCCAGGCCCGCTGCGGCAGCAGCGGCGGAATCTGCAGGTAATTGGGAAAGCTGGTGCCTTCGCTCATCTCAGCGCCCTCCCTGCATGGCGATTATTGTCATCTCGCGCAAACGCAGGGAAACGATACGGCCCAGTTCCAGCAAAAGCTGCCGCGCCAGCTCCGGGTGGCGCACAGCAAGGCTGTCGAATGCGTCGCGCGAGAGCAAATGCACCTCGGCATCCGTGCGCGCACGCACGGATGCCGAGCGCGGCAAACCGTCGAGAAAGGCCTGTTCGCCGAATACCGACAGCGCATCAATGCTGGACACAAGCCGCTCGCGATTGTCGTCGCCGATGAACACGACATCCAGCTCGCCGCTGGCAACGATGTAAAGCGCCATCGACGTCTCTCCCTGACGCACCACACATTCGCCTGCTGCGTAGCGATGGCGCTGCGCGAAAGCCAGGATATGCTCCCAGTCTTCCACCGGAAGATTCGCCAGAAATACTAAGCTGTTCTTGACCGGGGCTTCCGCCTTGCCGTCGTAATTGAAAAAATCGGTGAATTTCACTCGCACCCCTCAGGCAGCTACCCATAGACCGGCACAGGCCATTGAAACGAATCGGCATGGTCTTGATTTGCATGCCGATATCGCCAACGCCCAACTTGATCGTTATCAAGTTGCTCATATTAGTCGATGATTGCAAGAATGCCAATGGTGCGCCGGACAAAGGATGCTCGGCAGGCGCTAGGGACGGGATTCGGATTCGGACTTGCCGCCCTGGCGCTTGTGCTGATACATGCGGCTATCGGCCAGGTGCAGCAACTGGCGCCGGTCGCCTGCCTCATGCGCATGCGCGGAACCGTAGCTGGCGCCGGCAAAGACAAAATCGTCCTTGCGCAACGCGGCCACCGCCTGTCCCAGCACATCCTCGAGCCAGTGAAGGTTGCCGCTGTGGCAGGTGATGGCAAATTCATCGCCGCCCATGCGATGCAGCAAGGCTTGCTGGCCCAGGCCGGATGCCAGGTGCGCCGCAAAGCGCTGCAGCAATTCGTCGCCGCGCGCATGGCCATGGGTATCGTTGTAATGCTTGAGGCCATCGAGGTCGATGATGGTCAGGCTGCCATCGTCCGGCAGCTTGTGCAGCTCCATCTCCAGCCTGAAGCGGTTCGGCAAGCCGGTCAGCGCATCGGTATGCGCCAGCTCGAAGTGCTTGCGCGCCGCTGTCAGCGCAACTTCCTTTTCATGATGCAGCTGGCCGAACTGGTAGGACAGCACCAGCGCCAGCAGGATCACCTCGACCGTCACCGCCAGCAAGCCGACGTGCTCGATATACACGGTATAGGCATCCAGCCGCGTGAGCGAAATGGCCGCCGCGCCGAGCACGAAAAAGGCGGCAATCGCCACCAGGTACAGGCGTGCCGAGCGGTTGCCCGCGCGCGCACAGGCGATGCCGGCGACCAGGCCATACGTGATGAAGACGCCGACGCCATAGCGGTCCAGTTCCAGCGACCAGTTTGGCCGCGCCAGCGCTGCAAGGATCGCCGCCGCCATGAGCGCCAGCATCGCGCATCCGGCCCGATAGAGGCGCGGGTGGTTGTCCAGGCGAATTTCCAGCAAGGCCATGACAAACACGATATAGGCGCAGTTGGAAAACAGGATGGCGAAACTCGACAGGTAGAACCAGCGCACGCCCAGCAGATCCGGAAACACCAGCAGGCACATGCCGTTCCAGATCAGGTTCCCGAGAATGAACAGGGCATACATGCGCTCGGCCATGCGCTGGCGCACCATGGACAGCGCAGCATAGTAAAACCCCAGGCCGATGAAAACGCCCAGGCACACCAGCACCAGCGCATTGCCGGCCTTGATGTTCTGGCGGTAGTGTTCCAGCGTGTCCAGATACGGTTCGGCCTGCGCCAGGAATACCGGCGAATCGAGTTGCGTAACGATGCGGTAGCGGCCCTTGACGAGATCCAGCTCGCGCCCGTGGCGCAGGAAAAACGGGTTTGGTTCCGGGCTTTGGATACCGCCGGACAGCGTCGCCACCAGCGCACCCTGCGCGTCGAATACCCGGTGATGAAAGACACCGATCAGGCTGGAGTTGCGCAAGTCGATGACGTAGCGCCCAGCGGCCGGCACGTCAACCTCGGCCTGGCGCCAGAAATTGCCGCCGGTGGCTGCCAGCCGCCCGACCGGCGTCAGGGCAGCCAACGCCGGATCGCCTGGTTGCCGGTACGTCCAG
The DNA here is from genome assembly GCF_004114795.1 of Janthinobacterium sp. 17J80-10. Lineage (NCBI taxonomy): Bacteria > Pseudomonadati > Pseudomonadota > Betaproteobacteria > Burkholderiales > Oxalobacteraceae > Janthinobacterium > Janthinobacterium sp. 17J80-10. Next base: position 3,729,540 of record NZ_CP035311.1, read on the forward strand.
CCGGGCTCGGCGGCGTGCCACTGCCCGGGCAAGTCCACCGGCGCTGCGCCAAGCAGGCCTGGCCACAACAGGCCCAAGACCAGCCCGGCGCACAAGTTGCGCCACAATGCGCGGGAATAGGATAGCAATGGATTCAAGATGCGATGACTGCACACGTATCGCGGTCGCAAAGCGCAGCCGCCTGCCAAGCCTAAGCTCAGGCAAAACACATTGTAAAGTTACTTTTAAGCAAAAGCTAATTACAAATAGTTAATTCTGGCGGCGGCGTTATTCATCAACGGGAGCACGATCGCATGCGCGAAAAAAAACCGCGTGACACGCACGCGGCTGTTATCTGGCAAAAAGGCGGTCAGGCCGACTTCAGTGCCACCAGGACTTCATCCAGCATTTTCTTGGCATCGCCAAACAGCATGCGGTTGTTGTCCTTGTAAAACAGTGGATTGTCCACGCCCGCATAGCCGGACGCCATGCTGCGCTTCATGACGATGGAGGTCTTGGCTTTCCAGACTTCCAGCACCGGCATGCCGGCGATCGGGCTGGCCGGGTCTTCCGCCGCCGACGGATTGACGATGTCGTTGGCGCCGATCACCATGGCCACGTCGGTCTCCGGGAAATCGGCATTGACTTCATCCATCTCCATGACGATATCGTACGGCACGCGGGCTTCGGCCAGCAGCACGTTCATGTGGCCCGGCATGCGCCCGGCCACAGGGTGAATGCCGAAGCGCACATTGACGCCATTCTCGCGCAGGTGCTGGACGATTTCATTGACCACGTGCTGGGCCTGCGCCACCGCCATGCCATAACCTGGCACGATGATGACGTTCTTGGCTTCGCGCAGCAGCTCGGCGGTTTCTGCGCCGCTGACCGGCACCACTTCGCCTTGCGGCTCGGCTTCACCCTTGGCTGCCGCCGGCTTGCCGGCGCCGCCGCCGAAACCGCCGGCGATGACGCTGATGAAATTGCGGTTCATCGCGCGGCACATGATGTAGGAAAGGATCGCGCCGCTTGAGCCCACCAGGGCGCCGGTGACGATCAGCAAGTCATTCGACAGCATGAAGCCGGTTGCCGCCGCCGCCCAGCCGGAATAGCTGTTCAGCATCGACACCACGACGGGCATGTCGGCGCCGCCGATCGCCATCACCATGTGGATACCGAAGAGGAAGGCAATGGCCGTCATGACCACCAGCGGCAGCATGCCCGCTTCGATCGATTCGGCATGGACAAACTGGATGCCGAAGTAAATCACGACCAGCAAGCCGACCAGGTTCAGCAAGTGGCGCCCTGGCAGCAGCAGGGGCTTGCCGCCGATCCGCGCCGACAGCTTGCCAAAGGCGATGAGCGACCCCGAGAAGGTCACCACGCCGATCAGAATGCCGACATAGATCTCGATGTCGTGGATGGTCTTTTCAGCGCCGGCGTAATGGGCCGACGCCGCCGGGTCGATGTAGCTGGCGTAGCCGACCAGGGCTGCCGCCAGGCCGACCAGGCTGTGCATCAGGGCGACCAGTTCCGGCATCTGCGTCATCTTGACGGTGCGTGCAGCATACAGGCCGATGGTGCCGCCGGCCACCATGGCGCCGACGACCCAGGGGATGCCGGCAGCCGCCACGCGCGGGCCGAGCACGGTGGCCAGCACGGCAATCGTCATGCCGATGACGCCGTACAGGTTGCCGCGGCGCGAGGTTTCCGGGTGGGACAAGCCACCCAGGCTGAGGATGAACAGGATCGCTGCGCCCAGGTAGGCGACGATAGTGAGGCTTTCAGACATTTTGAGTTTCGCCTTTCTTTATACTTATTTGCGGAACATCGCCAGCATGCGGCGGGTCACGGCGAAGCCGCCGAACATGTTAATTGCGGTGAGCACGATGCCGATCACGGCCAGCCAGCGGATCCAGTCGTCAGGACGCCCGGCGCCGCCGTCCAGCGGTGGCGCAACCTGCACCAGCGCGCCAATGGCGATGATGCTGGAAATCGCATTGGTCACGCTCATCAGCGGCGTATGCAAGGCCGGCGTGACATTCCACACCACCATGTAACCGATGAAGCACGCCAGCACGAACACCGTGAAGTGGCCGATGAAGGCCGCCGGGGCAAACGCGCCGATAAGCCAGAACAGCGCTGCCGCAATGCCGAACGTGACGGCGATGCTGGTGGCCGAGGCCGGTGCGGCAGCGCCATGGCCGTGCGCCTTGGGCGGCGGCATGGCAGCCGGCTTGGCAGCCGCGGCAGGTGCCGCCGGCAGCTTGGGCGCCGGCGCCGGCCAGGTGACTTCGCCATTCTTGATGACGGTCAGCCCGCGAATGGCATCGTCCTCCATGTTGACGTCGATCTTGCCATCCTTGGTCTTGCACAGCTCTTCCGTCAGGCGCAACAGGTTGCTGGCGTACAGCGTGCTCGATTGCTTGGCCAGGCGGCTCGGCAGATCGGTGTAGCCGATGATGGTCACGCCATGCCTGACCACGGCTTCACCCGGCTCGGTCAATTCGCAGTTGCCGCCCTGCTCGCCTGCCATGTCGACGATCACGCTGCCCGGCTTCATGGATTGCACCATCTCGGCGGTGATGAGTTTCGGCGCCGGCTTGCCAGGAATCAGGGCGGTGGTGATGATGATGTCCGCTTCTCTGGCCTGCTTGGCGTACATCTCGCGCTGGGCTTGCTGGAAGCCTTCCGACATCACTTTGGCATAACCGCCGCCGCCGGAGCCTTCTTCTTCGTATTCGACCTTCACGAACTCGCCGCCCAGCGACTTGACCTGGTCCGCCACTTCCGGCCGGGTGTCGTTGGCGCGCACGATCGCGCCCAGGTTGGCGGCGGTGCCGATGGCAGCCAGGCCCGCCACGCCGGCACCGGCGATGAAGACCTTGGCCGGCGGGATCTTGCCCGCAGCAGTGATCTGGCCATTGAAGAAACGGCCGAAGGCATTGGCGGCTTCGATGACGGCGCGGTAGCCGCTGATACCGGCCATGGACGTCAGCGCATCCATCTTCTGCGCGCGCGAAAGCTGGCGCGGCAGCGCATCGATGGCCAGCACGGTCACGTTCCGGGCAGCGAGCTGCTGCATCAGGTCCGGGTTTTGCGCCGGCCAGATGAAGGAGACCAGCGTCGTGCCGGCGCGCACGAGGGCAAGCTCGTTGGCGTCCGGTGCGCGCACCTTGAAGACGATATCGGCGCCAGCCCACAACGCGGCGGCGCCATCGACAACTTGCGCACCAGCGGCACGATAAGCGTCATCGCTGAAATTGGCCGCGTCACCCGCGCCGGATTCGACGGTGACGGTAAAGCCCAGCTTGATGAGCTTTTCCACCACTTCCGGCACCGTCGCGACACGCTTTTCGCCGGGATAGGTTTCCCGAGGTATGCCGATCACTGAAGCCATAAGTATTTCCTCCTGATGATTTCATTTTAATTTTTGCCCCCCCGAATTCGCCGGGGGTCTGCCCCTAATGGCAGCAATCCCGCTGCGCCCTCTCAGGCGCAGCGGGATCGTGTGAATTCGCTGCTTGCGGCTGCCCTGGGGCGCCGCAAATATTATTTTTTCAGACCGGTCATGCGATTATTGTCATCAACGAAGACAATCTTCTGCTGATAGGTCGCAATTTCTTCGTCGCTCATCGGCGCGTAGGTGCAAATGATCAGCAAATCGCCCAGGTGCGCCAGGCGTGCCGCGGCGCCATTGAGGGAAATCTCGCCGCTGCCGCGCTTGCCCTTGATGGCATAGGTCGAAAACCGCTCGCCGTTGTTAACGTTGTACAGCTCGATCTTTTCAAACGGCTTGATATCGGCCGCTTCCAGCAATTCTTCGTCGATACCGCAGGAACCTTCATAGTTCAGGTCGCACTGGGTGACCGATGCGCGATGAATCTTCGCGCGTAACATAATACGTTGCATTTACTTCTCCTGACTGCCTTGCTACATCTTGCTGCCATCGCGCCTGCGAATTGACCGCATTGGAAAGAATGATACGAGCGCATCTGACGCCCGCGCGGATTTCGGCATCGTGCCGAAACGATGGGCTCCCCGAAAAACGAAAAACCAGCGAAATCTTACACGTAATCCCGCACCATCATCGGGAAAGGTACGCGAATTCCCTGAAAATTCCGTTAAACCGGCAAGCTCATTTTCTTTCCCGCATTAAAACATAATTTTATTGCAACGCTTCAATACTGACTTGTGACGCCCTATTTTCCAGTCACTTGCCCAAAAGAAGTTGCGAATAATCAATTTATTGCAAAATCTAAAATTTATTGCACTCATCATGCACCGCAATAAAATTCTTCCTGCCACGGTAAAATGACGCTTCTTCAAATCATGCCGCTCTTGCGCGCGCCGGTTCACGGCGCAGCGCTGCGCGGCCACGAACGTCATGAGTGCACAAAACTGGAAACCGTCCGTCACAGTCGCCGCCATTATCGAGCGCGACGGCCGCTTCCTGCTCGTTGAGGAAGAAACCAGCGACGGCATCCGCTTCAACCAGCCGGCAGGCCATCTCGATCCGGGTGAAACCCTGGCGCAAGCGGTCGCCCGCGAGACCATGGAAGAAGCCGCGCACGATTTCGAAGCCACCGCCCTGGTCGGCGTCTATATGGCGCGCTACCTGTCTTCCCGTACTGGCCTGGAAGTCACATACCTGCGCTTTGCATTTGCCGGCGAACTGGGCGCGGCTTACGACCAGCCGCTGGATGAAGGCATCCTGCGCACGGTCTGGATGGATTACGACGAGTTGCTGGCCAGCCGCGACAAGCACCGCAGCCCGCTGGTGCTGCAATGCATCGACGATTACCTGCAAGGCAAGCGCGCCCCGCTGTCGCTGCTGTACTCTCACCCGGATGCCATCGGAGCATTCAATGGCTAAGCGGGTGGTGATCGGCATGTCGGGCGGCGTCGATTCCTCCGTGTCGGCATGGTTGCTGAAGCAGCAAGGCTATGAAGTCATCGGCCTGTTCATGAAAAACTGGGAAGACGACGACGATTCCGAATACTGTTCGTCGCGCCAGGACTGGATCGATGCCGCCAGCGTGGCCGACGTGGTCGGCGTCGATATCGAGGCCGTCAATTTTGCCGCCGAATACAAGGAACGCGTGTTTGCCGAGTTCCTGCGCGAATACCAGGCCGGCCGCACGCCCAATCCGGATGTCCTGTGCAATGCCGAGATCAAGTTCAAGGCCTTCCTCGACCACGCCATGAAGCTTGGCGCCGACCTGATCGCCACCGGCCATTACGCCCGCGTGCGCGAAGCCGGCACAGGGGCCAACGCCGGCCGCTTCGAGTTGCTCAAGGCGCACGACGCCAGCAAGGACCAGAGCTACTTCCTGCACCGCCTGAACCAGGCGCAGCTGTCGAAAACCCTGTTCCCGCTGGGCGAAATCCCCAAGACCGAGGTGCGCAGGATCGCCGAAGAAATCAGCTTGCCCAATGCGGCCAAGAAGGATTCGACCGGCATCTGCTTCATCGGCGAACGCCCGTTCCGGGAATTCCTCAACCGCTACCTGTCCTACAAGCCCGGGCCGATGAAAACGCCCGAAGGCGACACCGTCGGCGAACATGTCGGGCTGTCCTTCTACACCCTGGGCCAGCGCAAGGGCATTGGCATCGGCGGCATGAAGAGCCACAAGAATGCCGCCGGTGACAGCGATCCCTGGTACGTGGCGCGCAAGGATGTCGAAGCCAACACGCTGTATGTGGTGCAGGGCCACGATCATCCGTGGCTGCTCTCCTCCAGGCTGGAAGCCGGGCAGTCCAGCTGGATCGCCGGCTCGCCGCCCGCGGACGGCGCCTTTTCGGCCAAGACACGCTATCGCCAGGCCGATGTCGCCTGCGCATTCCAGGCAGCCGGCGCTGCAGGCTTCGGCCTCGACTTCGACACGCCGCAATGGGCCGTCACGCCGGGCCAATCCGCCGTGCTGTACCAGGGTGACATCTGCCTGGGCGGCGGCATCATCACACGTTAAAAGAGTGGCAAGCAAGGGGAGCGCTCCCCTGCCGTGCCGCGAGATTAAACATGCATTTGAAAAGCACTTTTGATAGAATGGGTTTTGAAATGCCTGACCGCTCACCCGATGAGCTTGTTTTTTGTTATTTAAGATGCATTTAATATGCATCATATTGGAGAAAGTATGGTTTCACGCGCTTCACGCCCCTATATCGATGCCAGCGTCCCGGTCCTGCGCGAGCATGGCCTTGCCATCACGCGCACCTTTTACCGCAACATGTTTGCCGAACACCCCGAGCTGACCAACCTGTTCAACATGGGCAACCAGGCCAATGGCGTCCAGCAGCAGTCGCTTGCCTCCGCCGTGTTCGCCTACGCGGCCAACATCGACAATGCCCAGGCCCTGCAGCCCGTGGTCAAGCGCATCGTGCACAAGCACGCCTCGGTTGGCATTCGCGCCGAGCACTACCCGATCGTCGGCCGGCACCTGCTCGGCGCAATCCAGGAAACGCTGGGCGACGCGGCCACCGCGCCGCTGCTGGCGGCCTGGGACGAAGCCTATGGCGAACTGGCGGATGCCCTGATTGCCGCCGAGCGCGAGTTGTATGCGCAAGCCGGCACCGAGGCCGGCGCCTTGCGCGCAATGAAAGTCACGGGCGTGGAACGCCAGAGCGAAGACGTACTGTCATATACGCTGGCCGCTGGCGATGGCCAGGCGCTGCCGGCATTCAAGCCCGGTCAATATGTCAGCGTGGCCGTCAGCTTTGCCGACGGCAGCCGGCAGTTGCGCCAGTACAGCCTGTCGGATACGCCACTGGCGTCGCATTTGCGCATTTCCGTCAAGCGCGAAGCCGGCAACGCGCAGGCGCCGGCCGGCCAGGTATCGAACTGGCTGCACGAAAACGTCAAGGCGGACGATCTGCTCCACATCACCCATCCCTTTGGCGATTTTGCACCGGATGTGGCGTCGATTGATCCCGTGGTATTGCTGTCGGCAGGGGTCGGGATTACGCCGATGGTGTCCGCGCTGAACCACATCGCCCGGGTCAATCCGGCGCGCCACGTCATTTTCAGCCATGCCGCCCGTGACGCCAGTCATCATGCCCACCAGGCCGATATCGCCGCCGCCCAAAAGCGCATGCCCAACCTGCGGGTGGTGAGCTTCCACGAAACCCTGCTGGCTGACGCCCCTGCCGGCACGCATGCCGGGCTGATGGAAGTCTCCAGGCTGCCATCCTGGCCACGCACGGAAACCAATGTGTACCTGTGTGGCCCGTTGGGCTTCATGCGCGAGCAATGGCGCGCCCTGATCACTGCAGGCGTACCGGCGGCCCGCCTGCACCGCGAAGTGTTCGGGCCGGAGCTGCTCGACCACTTAGGCTAAGCAATGTGGAACAGGGATCTGCAAAGCGCTTGCATATTTCGGCGACTGCCCCCATAATCTAAATGCGAATCGTTATCATTCATATCAAGATTAACAAATGGACAGCGTTGTGGATCCCTTTAAGCAACAACAGACCGCCAGCCCGGCGCCCGCCCCAGCAGGCGCAACGGGTACGACCGTCCGTTTGCAGTCGCGCGACTTGTTTGCGCATGCGCGCGAAGTGGAAATCGACCATGGCGGCCGGATCTACAAGCTGCGCCTGACGCAACAGAACAAGTTGATCCTGACTGCGTGAATGCACGACCGGGTATTTCTGAAAAATTGCTTATCGAGCGTAGTGGGGTGAAAAGATGATCGTCTGTGTTTGCAACAATGTCTCCGACCACAAGATCCGCAAGGCGGCGGAACAAGGCATGTCCTCGCTGGCCGACCTGCGCACGCATCTGGATGTCGGCACCTGCTGCGGCAAATGCCACTCCTGCGCCAAGGAAGTGCTGCGCGAATGCCGCCAATCGGCAATCGCCTCGTTTTCCCTTGAGGCACTCGCTGCCTGAAAAGGCCGGCGACGTTTCCAGTATCATGAGAAGCAATACGGCACCGGCGGGCTTTATCCCTGCCGCCCCCGGCCCCGACCAACACTACTCGCGTGCAAAACCGCCGATTGCTTCCCCGATGACCACCAACGGACAGCGCCAGAACTGGCAGTTTTTCAGGCAGGCCGGACCGCTCGGGCTGGTGATACTGCTGCACGCCGCCTTTTTTTATGCCCTGCAAAGCGGCCTGGGACAACAGCCGCCGCGCCCCGAGCCCCGCGAAATCATTGCCACCCTGATTGCTGCACAGCCGGCACAGGCACCTGTCGTGCAAGCGCCGCAACCTCCCCAGCCGAAGCCGGAACCACCCAAGCCGCAAGTCAAGCCCAAGGCGGCAAAACCGGCACCGACGCCGCCTGTTCCCGTAGCCAAAACCGCACCCAGCCCGCAACCGACGCCCAAGTCGATCACGGCGCCGGCAGAGCCAGCTTCGGCAGCGCCAGCCGAAGCAACAGCCGCCACGGCAGCGCCAGCCAGCGCCGCGTCGGCCACGGCATCCGCTGGCCCGGCGGCGCCCGCCGCCCCCGTCCAGCCACGCACGGTGACCACCGGCGTCGAGTACCTGCAGCCGCCGCGCCCGGAATACCCGGCGCTGTCGCGGCGCATGGGCGAGGAAGGCACCGTGATGCTGCGCATCCTGATTACGGACCGCGGCCGGGCAGAGCGTGCCGACATCCACAAGTCCTCGGGCGTGCCGCGCCTGGACGAAGCCGCGCGCCAGGCGGCCCTGCGCGCCGTATTCAAACCCTATACGGAAAATGGCAGGCCCGTCCCGGTCTATGCGATTTTGCCGATCAGCTTTCAACTGGATAACTGAGGAATCATCATGCAAGCAAGCCCCTACGGATTGGCTAACCTGTGGCAGCAAGGCGATCTTGTCACCAAGAGCGTCGCTGTCCTGCTGATCGCCATGTCGATCGCGTCCTGGTACGTGATCGTCTCGAAGGCGCTGCAACTGCTGCAATACCGGCGCGCGGCCAGGGCCGCCGGCTACCAGTTCTGGGATGCCACCACCTTGCAGGACGGTCTGGCTACGCTGGGCAGCAACAATCCCTTTGCCGCGCTGGCAAACGCCGGCGTCGGCGCCATGCAGCACCATAGCGCCCACCAGGGGCACTTGCACGACGAATTATCGGTGAGCGACTGGGTGACCCTGTCGCTGCGCCAGGCCATCGATGAAGTCACCGGCAAGCTGCAGACCGGCATGGCCGTGCTGGCGTCGGTCGCCTCGAGCGCGCCTTTCGTCGGCCTGTTCGGCACTGTCTGGGGCATTTACCATGCCCTGGTGGCAATTGGCGCCTCCGGCCAGGCCAGCATCGACCACGTGGCCGGCCCGGTTGGCGAAGCGCTGATCATGACCGCGCTTGGTCTGGCCGTGGCGATTCCGGCATCCTTCGGCTACAACGCCCTGGTGCGCGGCAACAAGAATGTCACCGCGCGCCTGCACAAGTTCGGCTTCGACCTGCACGCCCTGTTCGTCACCGGCGCGCGCAGCAGCACAGGCAGGGATGGCGCAGGCAGCGGCAAGCTGGCAATCGTGGGAGCGGCATGATGGCAATGGGTTCCCTCTCCGACAGCAACGACGACGATTTCAACCCCGAGATCAATACGACGCCGCTGGTCGACGTGATGCTGGTGCTGCTGATTATTTTCATGATCACCATCCCCGTCATCAACCATACCGTCAAGGTCGACCTGCCGCACGCGGTCAACCAGAAGAACGAGCCCAAGCCGGATAACATCAACCTGGCAATCGATGCCCAGGGCAAGGTATTCTGGAACGCGGACCAGATCGACATGGGGCAGCTGAAGGTGCGCATCGACGCGGCGGCAAAACATGTGCCGCAACCGGAACTGCACTTGCGTGCCGAACGCACGACCCAATATGAAACGGTGGCGCAGGTAATGGCGGCAGCCCAGTCAGGCGGCCTCACCAAGATCGGCTTCATCACCGATCCGAATACGAAGTAATCCGCATTGACACGGCAGCGGGCGGCCAACGGCGCCGCAATCGGCCGCAACTAGTCGCCGCCGGTTTGCGTTATCATCCTGTTATTCTCAAACCGATTTCCCATTCTTGCCGAGGCGACCATGAAAGGCGATGCCAATATCATCAAGCTGCTGAATGCGCAGCTGACCAATGAATTGACTGCGATCAATCAGTATTTCCTGCATGCCCGCATGTATAGCCACTGGGGCTTGAAAAAGATTGGCAAGAAGGAATACGACGAATCCATCGGCGAAATGAAACATGCCGACAACCTGATCAACCGCATCCTGATGCTGGAAGGCTTGCCCAACCTGCAGGCGCTCAACAAAATCATGATCGGCGAAACCACGCCGGAAATGCTCGATTGCGACCTGAAGCTGGAACTGGCGGCCCATGCCACCGTCAAGGATGGCATCAAGGCTTGCGAAGCTGCCGGCGATTACGTCTCGCGTGAAATTTTCCAGGCCATCCTGGACGATACGGAAGAACACATCGAGTGGCTGGAAACGCAAATCGAGTTGATCAACAAGATCGGCTTGCCAAATTACCTGCAGTCGCAAATGGAAGAGTGAAGCGATACTGCCAATAAAAAACGGGGCTGCGCGCCCCGTTTTTTTATTATTGCGGCCGCATTATTGCGGAACAGTATCCTTGAACGCAGGACGCTCCGACAGTTTATTGTAGAGCCGTGCAAGCGTCGGATGCGCCTCGGCCCAATGGATTTCCGGGAAACGGAAGTTCAGCCAGCCGAGCGTGGCGCCAACGGCCACATCGGCAAGCGTATAGTGGTTGCCGGCGCAGTAAGGCTTGTCGCCCAGGCCAGTGGCAATGGCATTCAGACCCGCCTCCACCTTGCCCAGTTGCCGCGCGATCCAGGCCGGGCTTTGCTGCGCTTCCGGACGCAGGGTACGCTCCAGGCGCACCAGCACGCCGGCGTCCAGCACGCCATCGGCCAGCGCTTCCCAGCATTTGACCTCGGCACGCTCACGGCCCTGCCCCGGGATCAGCTTCCCCACCGGCGACATGGTCTCGAGGTATTCGACGATCACGCGCGAATCGAACATGGCGCCGCCATCTTCCATCACCAGGCAGGGCACCTTGCCCAGAGGATTGGATTGCTGGATGGCGGTATCTTCGCTCCAGACATTCTCGAGAATGAACTGGTAATCGAGCTTTTTTTCCGCCATGACGATGCGCACTTTGCGCACATAGGGGCTGGCAAGGGAACCGATCAATTTCATGGCGATGACTGGAAGGAATTCGGGCGCTGATTATACCATCGGCCGCCTTTCGGTCAGGCATGGCCGCCCCCCGCCAGCGCCCGCCACGAAGCGGCTTGATGCTGCCTGCGGATGGTAAAATGGCGGATTAATCGACTCTTTTCCCGCTGCCCTGCCATGCCACTCTCCGCGCTTTCCGCCCTTTCCCCGCTCGACGGCCGCTACGCCGCCAAAACCGACAAGCTGCGCCCCATCCTGTCCGAAGCCGGCTTCATGCACCATCGCGTCAAGGTCGAGATCGCCTGGCTGCAAGCCCTCTCGGCAGCAGGCTTTGCCGAGATCAAGCCGTTTTCCGCAACGGCCGGCGCCTTGCTGGACAAGCTGGCCGCCGAATTCTCCGAAGCCGATGCCGCCCGCATCAAGGAAATCGAAGCCGTCACCAACCATGACGTCAAGGCCGTCGAATACTGGCTGAAAGAGCAAGTCAAGGATGTGCCGGAGCTGGTCGCCGCCTCCGAATTCATCCACTTCGCCTGCACTTCCGAAGACATCAACAACACGTCGCACGGCATGATGCTGAAAGCGGCCCGCGATGGCGTGATGCTGCCATCCCTGAACGCCGTGATCGCCAGGCTGACCGAGATCGCCCATGCCAATGCGGATCTGCCGATGCTATCGCGCACCCATGGCCAGACTGCCAGCCCGACCACCCTGGGCAAGGAATTCGCCAACGTGGTGGCCCGCCTGCGGCGCGCCGTGAAGCGTATCGAGCAAGTGGAAGTGCTGGGCAAGATGAATGGCGCCGTGGGCAACTACAATGCCCACCTGTCCGCCTACCCGTCGTTCGACTGGCCGGCTTTCTCGAAAAATGTGGTCGAACAGCGCCTGGGCCTGGTATTCAATCCCTACACCATCCAGATCGAGCCGCACGACTACATGGCTGAAATGTTCGACGCCTTCGCCCGCGTCAACACCATCCTGCTCGACCTGAACCGCGACATCTGGACTTACGTCTCCCTGGGCTACTTCAAGCAAAAGCTGAAGGCTGGCGAAATCGGTTCCTCCACCATGCCCCACAAGGTCAATCCGATCGATTTCGAAAACTCGGAAGGCAACCTGGGCCTGGCCAACGCCGTGCTGAAGCACCTGTCCGAAAAGCTGCCGGTCTCGCGCATGCAGCGCGACCTGACCGACTCCACCGTGCTGCGCAACATCGGCGTAGGCTTTGGCTACACCCTGCTGGCTTACGACAGCTGCCTGCGCGGCCTGAACAAGCTGGAAGTCAACCCGCAGCGCCTGGCAGCGGATCTGGATGCCAACTGGGAAGTCCTGGCTGAACCGGTACAAACCGTGATGCGCCGCTACGGCATCGAAAACCCGTACGAGCAGTTGAAGGAACTCACCCGCGGCAAGGGCATCTCGAAGGAAGCCCTGCGTGACTTCGTCTCCGGCCTGGCCATTCCGCAAGACGCCAAAGACCTGTTGCTGGCCATGACGCCTGCCAATTACATCGGCATCGCCGCCGCGCTGGCGCACAAGATTTAAGGATATTCCCCGTGGCAAGCCGGCTTGCCACGGGTTGTGGGCGTGCACATATCCGGAGATTTTCACTCGTCAGAAATCAAAAACTTGAGCATCGTACGGCCGCGAATCCAAGGGTGTAGCGATCGATTGGGACGATTTTGATCCTGACCGCTTTTCTCCAATTTTCCCGCAGACGATTCTTTAGAGCCGCAAGCGAGTTCAGCGGCACGTTTTAACAGAGTGGGAGGCGCACCGTAACTAACAATCCACCACGCGGGGCGTCAGACAGCGTGATCGTTCCTGCATGGGCAACCACGATTTCGCGGACAATCGACAAACCAAGGCCGCTACCTAGCGTGTCGCCGCTATCGAGCCGGAAGAAGCGCAAAAAGACATTGTTACGTTGATCTTCCGGGATCCCTGGCCCGTTGTCGCTTACCGTCAGAAAAACCCCATCGCCTTGGGGGAGCACGGTCACCGTCACCTGGCCGCCATTCGGGGAGTAACGAAGCGCATTATCAACCAGGTTTGACACCATCTCGCGCAGCAACACGGCCTGACCGGATACGTTGGCGGGCGTATTGGCTTCCCCCTCGTATCCCAGATCGATCTGCTTACGCGTTGCCAAAGGCAGCAAATCCACCACGACATCGCGCGCCACGGCAGCCAGGTCGACACGCTGCGGCGGCATCACCAGGCCGTTGACCGGCTCCGCCCGCGACAGCGAAAGTAACTGGTTGGTCAGGCGAATGGCGCTGCCCAGGCTGTTATGAAAAGCCTCGACAGCCGGGCGCATTTCGCCGACCTCGCTTTGACGCAAAGCATACTCGGACTGCGTATTAAGCACGGCGAGAGGTGTACGCAACTGGTGGGCAGCATCGGCGATGAAGCGGCGGCGCGCCTCGACCATGCGCTCGATGCGGTCCATGTGCAGGTTGATGGAATCAACCAGCGGCACCACTTCGCGCGGCAGGTCACCGGCCTGGATCGGTGTCAGATCGTCGTCCGGACGATTACGAATCTCACTGCCCAAGCGCTCGACAGGCTTGACCGCCTGCCGGGTAGCAAGCAGGGCGACGATCAAGGCGACCACGACGAGCACGGCCTTGCGCCCGACTTCGCCGAAAAACAGGCTTTGCACCACTTCCTTGCGGGAGTTGGTCGTTTCGCCAAGGATGAGCAGCACCGGCTTGGGAAACTCGGTGCGATACAGAGGCTTCAACATCGCCCCCAGGCGCAGGGCCTGGCCCTTGTACATGCCATCGTAGAACACCGCGACATTGGGCTTTAGTGCCTCGGTCAACGGCAATCCGTCGTAACCGGTGAGCACTTTTTCGCCCGGATGGCCGACGCTGTAGAACACGCGGTCGGAACTGCCGGCTTCGAACAGTTCGAGCGCGGAATAGGGAATGTCGACGACGACCTCCGCGTCGGTGGCATAGATGCGTTCGGCGATACCTTTCAGCGAAGCCGATAGCGAGCGGTCATAGGCGTGGTTGGCGGCGGCCAGCGCATCGCGATAGCTGAACCAGGCATCGACCAGCAGCAAGGCCGATAACACGCCGACCAGCCAGACTGCCAGGCCACGCTTGAGGCTCTTGGCCGGCAAGCGGCTGCGCACGTGGGGGATCAAGCGCTTCTCTCGTCGGTTGCGCTGATCAGGTAGCCGATGCCACGCACTGTGGTCACCGCCACGCCGCTGCCCTCCAGCTTCTTGCGCAACCGTGACACGTAGATTTCGATGGCTTCCGGCCTGGCATCCTGCTCCATGCTGAACAGTTTTTCGAACAAGGCATCACGCGCCACCGGCCGGCCGATACGGCGGAGCAGAACTTCCAGCACCGCCAGTTCGCGCGGGGTCAACGACAAGGGGGTGTCATTTATCGTCGTCAGGCGGCTTACCGTATCGAAGGCCAGCGCCCCCAGGCGCACGACCGGCGTTTGCCCGGCCGATCGACGAAGCAAGGCTTTCAGTCGCGCTTCGAGCTCGCCGAGTTCGAAAGGCTTGGGCAGGTAGTCGTCGGCGCCCAGGTTGAGTCCGCGAATGCGGTCGTCGACTGAGCCACGCGCAGTGAAGATCAGCACCGGCACCTGTAAGCCGCGGGTACGCAGATTTTTCAGCACCTCAAGACCATCCTTGTCGGGCAGCGACAGGTCGAGCAGCACGCCGTCGTATTCGCCGGTCAGCAGGAAGTGTTCAGCGTGGTCGCCGCGGGCGGCGATATCCACCGCATAACCGGACTGGCGCAGGGATTTGGCGACCCATTCACACAGTTCCGGGTGGTCTTCGACCAGCAGGATCTTCATGTTTTGTCTCCGTATTGCCGACTTGAACCGGACTCACTGACGGTTTTGTTTCGCCGCCGATCTGCCGAATGAATCCGGGCGCGTTCAATCTTGACCACCCCTGCTCGTTGAAATTTAACCAGGGGTGATAGTCGCCCATCGTTGGGGCCACGACGAATAAGTGTAGCGTATTTGGGTGGATTTTCTCTTTCAGCTGGATGGGTGTTGCAGGCTGAGGCGCTTTTACGCATATCGAAAGCAAATCGAAAGCTTCCTCGTATTTAATGCATTCCCACCCGGCGTTGCCGGAGTGAATGTATATCAACAACCAATTTTCGGAGAGACAATGCGTTTCAACCCACTGACCCGTGCCATGCTGGCATGCTTTGCCCCAATGGCCATCGCCGGCGCCGTTCACGCTGCTCCGCTCGACGATCTGCGCGCCGAAATCGCCGCACAGAAAGCGCGTCTGGAAAAACTGGAGGAAGTGCTGCAAGCTACTGCCGCCACATCCAGCGCAGCCACCAAGAAAGCCGAGGAAGCGACCAGGAAGGCCGACGAGGCCAGCAAGAAGGCAACTGCCGCCGCCGAGCCCGCCAAGAGCAAGGGGCTAGCCATGCCGGCCGGATTGAGCATCTACGGCATCGTCGATGCCGGTGTCGAAATCGGCAACTATGGCCGTGGCAGCAAGGTCCGCGTGCAGAGTGGCCTCGGCTCGGCAAGCCGCATCGGCTTCAAGGGCGAGCGCGACTTCGGCGACGACCTGAGCGCCTACTTTCAGCTCGAAGCCGGCGTTTCCGTCGACAATGGCCAGAACACCGGCCATTCATCCAACGTCAGCAATCCTGGCCAGGGCGCTGCGTCGTCGGCCTCTGTCAACAGCACCGGCGTCGCCATTTTCTCGCGCAATACTTTCCTCGGCGTGAACAGCAAGACCTACGGCGACCTGCGTTTCGGCCGCGACTATGCGCCGATCTATTCGATCACCAGCATCGCTGACCCGTTCACCATCGGCGGCGCCACCGCCTTCCGCCTGTGGTCTTCCACAGCCGCCAGCCGATTCGACAATGCGCTGTTCTACGCAACGCCGAAACTGGCCGGCTTCCAGGGCAAGGTCGCCTACAGCGCCGGCATGGAGAACAATAGCGAGACCGATGTCGGTGTTACCGGCGGCGCCCCCGGCAACAGCAACACTGGCCCGAAGAGTGAAGGCAAGGGATGGAGCGCCAGTGTTACTTACGCCGACGGCCCGCTCTTTGTCGGCGCCGGCTATCTCGACTACGCCAAGATGGGCACCGTTACCGCCCCGGCCACCGAGAACGCGCACCGCACCTCGTGGAACCTGGCCGCGACCTACGACCTGAAGGTCGCCAAATTTTACGCCCAGTTCCTGCACGGCACAGATACCCAGGACGGTGCCGCCATCAACAAGACGCTGGATCGCAACGTCTGGTGGCTGGGTGCCGCCATCCCCTTCGGCGAGCGCCACACCGTGCGTGCAGTCTATAGCCGCCTCGACGACCGCATGAGCACCAACCGCGACTCCACTCACTATGGCGCCGGCTACGAGTTCGCCCTCGACAAGCAGACCGACCTTTATGTCTACTACGCCAAGGTCACCAACGAGAACGGCGGCCAGAACTCACTGTGCGCTGGTGGCACTTGCCAGGGCTTCGACAGCGGCTCCGGCCTGCCGGCAAACTTCTCGCCGTCGTCGCTGATGCTGGGTGCCCGTTACCGCTTCTAAGCAACATGCGCGGGGAAAGCGAAATAGTGAAAAAACGCTTTCCCCGTGAAAACGAAAGCGAATCGAAAGCTTCCGCAGTTATATTAGACCCTGAGCCATCCGGCCGGCACCTGACAAAGCCAGGACCGGATGCCAGAATCGAATCAAGGAGACAAATCATGAATACCACCCGTCGCCGCTTCCAGCGTGGCTTGCTTGCCGGCCTAATCGTCGCCGCCCTCAATGCCACCGTCGGCTTTGGCTCGGCCCACGCCCAAACCACCGCCGACGTGCCCGCCGCGCAAAAGGAAGGCAAGCTGGTCATCTACGGCGTCACCGACAATGAGCAGGCCAACCACCTGATCCGCGAATTCCGCAGCATGTACCCGGCGATCAACGTCGAGTACAGCAACATGAGCACCACCGAGCTATACAACCGCTTCATCTCCGAGTCCGCTGCCGGCAGTTCGGCCGACGTCACCTGGTCGTCGTCGATGGACTTGCAGATCAAGCTGGTCAACGACGGCTACGCGCAGCCGCACAAGTCACCCGAAACGGCCAAGCTGCCGGATTGGGCCAACTGGAAAAACGAAGCCTTCGGCACCACCTACGAGCCGATCGGCATCGTCTATAACAAGCGATTGGTCCCGGCCGCCGACGTACCGCAAAGCCACGCCGATTTCATCAAGCTGCTCAACACGCAGACCGAGAAGTACAAGGGCAAGGTCAATACCTACGACCCGGAAAAATCTGGTGTCGGCTTCATGCTCGTCACCCAGGACAAGCAGGTCAACGCCGCCGGTTTCGCCGAACTGCAGAAGGCACTCGGTGCCGTGCAGGTAAAAGTCCAGGCGTCTACCGGCACGATGATGGAACGCATCGCCTCTGGCGAAAACCTGATCGGATACAATCTCAACGCCGCCTACGCCTTGACCCGGGCCCAGAAGGACCCGTCGATCGGCATCGTGCTACCCAAGGATTACACGCTGGTTCTGAGCCGCGTCATGTTCATCGCCAAGAAGGCGAAGAATCCGAATGCCGCCAAGCTGTGGCTCGACTTCGTGCTATCCAAGAAGGGCCAGGAAATCATTGCCAGCAAGGCAGACCTCTATGCCATCCGTCCCGATGTCGAAGGCGCCACCACGGCCAGCGGCCTCAAGCGGGAACTCGGCAATGCCTTGCGACCGGTGGAAATCAATACCGGCCTGCTGACCTACCTCGACCAGGCCAAGCGTCTTGAATTCTTAAAACAGTGGAATAGCACGGTGAAGGGCAAGTAAGCCTTTGCTGATGCTCCTTCCCCTTGACGGGGAGGGAGCGCCCCCACTCCTTTCCCAAGGAAATCCCATGTTGCAAACACTGCCCCGACGGGCTGTGGTGGCTCTGCTCGCCCTGTCCGTTTTCTTCCCCATCGGCCTGGTGCTCTACCAGAGCGCGCTGTCCGGCCCATTCTTCATGCCGCACGCGCTGAGTCTGGAGTCCTATGCCTTCATCTTCAATGATCCGGATTTCTGGCAAGCCGCCAAGAATACGATGGCAGTAGCCATCGGCATGAGCGCCATCGCCATCCCGCTGGGCGCCATCCTCGCCTTCATCATGGTCCGCACCGACCTGCCCGGCCGCAAGTGGCTGGAGACGCCGATCATGATCCCGATCTTCGTCTCGCCGGTCGTCCTCGGCTTCGGCTACGTGGTGTCGCTCGGCCCGGTTGGCTTCTTCTCGGTGGGGTTTCAGAACATCTTCGGCAGCGTGCCTTGGAACATCTACTCGATGGCCTCGATCATTGTCATCGCCGGCCTGACCCACGTGCCGCACGTCTATCTTTACTCGTCGTCAGCCCTGCGCAATCTCGGCTCCGATGTCGAGGAAGCGGCCCGCTTGAGCGGCGCCAGCCCTTTCCGCGTCGCCCGCGACGTGTCGATTCCGATGGTGTCGCCGGCCCTGCTCTATGTCGGCGTACTGGTTTTCTTCCTCGGTTTCGAAATCTTCGGCCTGCCGCTGATCCTCGGCGATCCGGAAGGCCATCTGGTGCTGACCACTTACCTGTACAAGCTGACCAACAAGCTTGGCACGCCCTCCTACCATCTGATGGCGGCAGTCGCCACCTGCATCATCGCGGTGACGTTCCCGCTGGTGCTTCTGCAACGCTTCCTGCTCAAGTCGGCGCAACGCTTCGTGGCGATGAAGGGCAAGTCGGCCCGCCAGCGGCCACTGACGCTCGGCCCCTGGAAGTGGGTGGCACTGGCCCTGATCGTCGCCTGGCTGTTCATTACCGTAATCGTGCCGGTGGCCGGCATCGCCTTGCGTTCGGTAGTCAGCAGCTGGGGCCAGGGCATCAACCTGCTCGAAGTCCTGACCCTCGATCATTTCCGTGCCGTGTTCCAGGAAGATACGATGATTCGCGCCATTATCAATTCGATCCTGATCGGCACGCTGGGCGGCGCCCTGGCTGTTGGTTGCTACCTCGCCGTCGGGCTTGCCACGCACCGCAAAAATGACTTGATCTCGCGCTTCATCGATTACATCGTGCTGACGCCGCGCGCCGTGCCGGGCCTGATGGCCGGTTTGGCCGTGTTCTGGGTCTTCCTCTTCGTGCCCTTCCTGTCGCCGGCGCGGTCCACGCTGTTCTCGGTGTGGTTTGCTTATGCCATCGTCTGGCTGGCCTATGGCATGCGCCTGATCCAAAGCGCACTGATGCAGGTCGGCCCGGAACTCGAAGAAGCTGGCCGCCTGGTCGGCGCCTCCCGCGCCCGAGTCTCGCGCGACATTACCGTGCCGCTCATCCGCAATGGCTTGCTCGGCGCCTGGCTGCTTGTTTTCATGATCTTCGAGCGCGAATACTCGACCGGCGTCTATCTGCTGTCACCCGGCACCGAGGTCATCGGTGCGCAAATCGTATCCCTGTGGGCTTCCGGCGCCGTTGATGTGGTCGCCGCCCTATCCCTGATCAACATGGCGCTGGTCGGCATCGGCCTGACTGTCGCGCTGCGCTTTGGAGTGAAACTTCATGATTGACAAGACAATCCTCACCGTCGACAACCTCGTGTTGTCCTACGGCACCAACCCCATCCTCAAAGGCGTCTCGATGCAGTTGCGCCGTGGCGAAGTCGTCTCGCTGCTCGGCCCCTCCGGCTCCGGCAAGACCACACTGCTGCGCGCTGTGGCCGGCCTGGAGCAACCGCACCAGGGCAGCGTGAGCATCGCCGGCCGGTCCATTTATGATGCCGCCGCCAATTTCGACATTCCCGCCGAAAAGCGCGAGCTCGGCCTGGTTTTCCAGTCTTACGCGCTGTGGCCGCACAAGACGGTGTTTGACAACGTCGCCTATCCGCTCGTCCTGCGCAAGGTTGGCAAGAACGAGATCGTTCAGCGCGTCCAGGCCGCATTGAAGAACTTAGGCCTTGATCACCTGGCCGAGCGTTATCCGCACCAACTGTCCGGCGGTCAGCAGCAGCGCGTGTCGATTGCGCGGGCGCTGGTCTACAACCCGCCCGTGATTCTGCTCGACGAGCCGCTGTCCAATCTCGACGCCAAGATGCGCGAAGACGCCCGCGCCTGGCTGCGCAACCTGATCATCGAGATGCAGTTATCGGCGCTGGTCGTCACCCATGACCAGTCGGAAGCGATGGCCATGTCCGACCGCATTCTGCTGTTGAATGGCGGCGTCATCGAGCAGCAAGGCACGCCGACCGAAATGTACGGCAACCCGCAAACCTATTTTGTCGCTGACTTCATGGGCAGCAACAACAACATGCACGGCTGTATTGGTGAGATCAAAGGTGAAGAAGCGCGCATTGACCTCGACAACGGCATTTCAGTCTGGGGGCAGCGCCGCACCAATGCTGGCGTCGGCCAGGCAGCCAAAGCGGTAATCCGCGTCGAACAAGTCCATCTGGCCGACGCCAGCGGCCACAACCGGGCAGAAGTCGACCTGGTCACCTCGATGTTCCTTGGAGACCGCTACGAGTATGTCTTCCACGCCGGCAAGGATCTGCTGCGGGCCTGGGGCAAGCGCCACGAGGCGCCAGGCAAACGCTGGCTAGAGTTGCCGGGCGACGCAGTGTGGATTTTCTAACGATCTCCTTGTAGTTGCGTTGCTACGCATTTTCGCTTCACGCGGCGCCCTGCCTCCTTGCTTGGACAGGGCGTATCTTTTTACCTTAGTGCCGATTTTCGTGTTGACCGGAACCATGCCCTTTTCCCGTTTGCAGCAGTCCGCAATGATTGCCGCCAGTCTCGCCATTTCCGCGCTGGCCGGCTGGGCCGCCGCGGCCGTCCACTTACCGTTGCCGTGGATGCTCGGCCCGCTGTTCTCCATTGCCATCCTGCGCGTCGCCGGCCTGCCGCTGGTTGCGTTGCCCGGTGGTCGCCAGGCCGGGCAATGGGCTATCGGAACCGCGCTTGGTCTTTATTTCACGCCCGCCGTGCTCAGCGAACTTGGCCGTCACGCCCCGGCCATCCTGCTCATGGCCGGCAGCGCTGTGCTCCTCGGCATCGTGTCCGCCCGCCAGCTCGAACGCTGGGGGCAAGTCACTCCGGCTACCGCCCTCTTTGCCGGCCTGCCTGGCGGCGCCTCAGAAATGGTAGTGCTGGCCGACCGCCACGGCGGGCAGATCGACCGCGTTGCCGGCGCCCATGCCTTGCGCGTCATGCTGGTCGTCAGTGTCATTCCCTTTGTACTGCACCACAGCGCATACGAAGGTCACGAAACATTCATTGCCATAGCCCGTGCCGTCGACTGGGCGCGCTTTCCGATGCTGCTCGTCGTCTCGCTTGCCGGTGTCTTCGTATTTTCCAGACTGCGCATCGCCAACGCCTGGGTGCTCGGCCCACTGCTCTGTATCGGCGCGCTGACCGCCGCCAGCGTGACCCTTACCAGCCTTCCCGGTTGGCTGGTCAACGGCGGTCAGCTGATGATTGGTAGCGCACTCGGAAATCGCTTTTCACCCAGCTTCTTCCGCGCTGCGCCCCGTTTTCTTAGCGTCAGTGCTGGTGCCACCGTCCTGACGCTGCTTCTTTGTGCAGCCATCGTCAGCCTGCTGGGTTTAATGATTCCTATCCCTTTCGCCCCATTACTGCTCGCCGCCTCACCGGGAGGTATGGCGGAGATGAGCATTACTGCCCGCGAAATGCATCTCAGTGTTCCTTTAGTAACGGCCACCCACGTTTTACGAGTTGTACTACTAACAGTTTTTGCACCGTTGCTGTGCCGTTATTACCTTGCCTGGCGCAGTAACAATTTTTCATCTAAAAACTAGAGAGGAGATAATCTTGACTCAACAAGCTGCCAAATCCCATATCGTCAGCGCAGACGCTGTCGATTTAACGATTAATCAGGCTGGATCAGCTTCAGCTGAACATCAGGCAACATCTGCTATCTGTTTGCCGCCCATTGATGAAGCTGAATTAACGGAATTGGAGGACGTGGCTGTGCTCGGTTACAACTGAGACTGCGATACGCACATTGGATGCGTCAATCTGGATGCGTCAATCAAGCTTGTCGTGAGTTTGGCATCTGATTTGAATCATCCAGATTTTCTGGAGCATTATGCTATTGCGCTATTGCGATGGCTGACGTCTACAATTGTGCCTGCGGTGTCTTGCCCACTTTGAAGAAAGGGGGGCAACACCATGATGTAAGTCGGTTTGACAATGACGATCATCATCGCGGTCGCTAGTACCGGTGGCATATCCTGGAAGCCGGGCCAGGAAGGTATCAACCTCGGGTACAGTATGTAGACGTTCTACAATAAGTCGTGCGCTGTGGCGAAGGCCGTTGGGACGAGCAAACGGCTCTTCGGTAGTTATAACCTTCCGATGCGCATATTGATAGGCCAGGAGATGGCGCGATTGAGGTCTGCGTTGCCCCAAGCCTTGGCCATGTTGTTTGCGAACTTCATGAGGATTTCTTCTTTCCCGGCCTCCTTTGCATTTTGGACAGCGGACCAGGTCAGGAGATAACCCAGAAACTGGAACAGGTTCCATTCGAGATGAATTTCCAGGGAAGGAGCGGTAAGCTCTTCAAAAGGAAAGTTGATGGTCGTATAACCTGTATCGACAAGCTTCCGTTCCAGTGGCCAATAAGGACCAATCTCGTCGTAATAAAACTTCTGGAAGCAATCATTTAGGCCTGGTTCAAGCTTGAGCACGCCATAGCTAATCAGCGCCAGGATTGCCCCTGAAATGCCAATCCGACGAACTTCCTGATAAAAAGCCGGCAAGTTGAACCAGTGCGCAGCCTGGGCGGCGGTAATCAGGCTTACACTTTTATCGGCGAGGGGAAGTTGTTCCGCTGGAGCGCACTGGTAGTTGATTCGCTCGTTTGGGGTAACATTTGCTATCTGGTCGGCGCTTGGGTCAAGACCGATAACCCTGGCAAAGTATGGGGCGAGAAGTTGCGTCAATTGTCCATTGCCGCATCCAACGTCGACCGCGATCTGTTTATCCGGTGCCTCTGAAGCCAGGAAAGCTGCTACGCCAGGGGGATACTCCGGCCGAAAGCGTGCATAAGCTCGGCCGCCTTGGTCGAACCAGTTCCGTGCTGACGGTATTTCAGTCGACATTTGCGTGTGCTCTACTTGGCTTTAATGGCAGAGATACGGTCTGAGAATCCTTCACGCTCCAACGCTTTGGCCGCAGCTTCCAGCACTTGCCGAAGTGGATAGCCGATTTCTTCCTCCAGGCTGGCGATCGCGGCAAAGGTCACTGCCCAATGCCGCTCCAACTTGCCCACGAGAGTGCGCCCGACCGCAGTGAGCTGAATCCTACTTTTGCGCCCATCGTCGACAGCGTGGCGCGAGATAAGCCCATCGTTATCCAGGAGTGCAATGGTCTGGCTGATCGCTCCCTGGGTCAGATGAGTGCGCTCGGTAATGTCGGTGACGGTTTGCGCTCCGGCATTCAATGCCCGCAGTACGGGAGTGTATCGCGCCCGGTAACTCAGGCTCATCGCACGGTAGTGTTCGTCGGCGCCTTGCTCGACAAGTTCGCTAACGTAGCGCAGCAGTTCACCAAGGCCAGCCTTTTGTTTGGAGTCCATGCATCGAATAATACATTAGCACTAATGTAAATTCAATGTTGGCATT
Organism: Janthinobacterium sp. 17J80-10; assembly: GCF_004114795.1. Taxonomy (NCBI): domain Bacteria; kingdom Pseudomonadati; phylum Pseudomonadota; class Betaproteobacteria; order Burkholderiales; family Oxalobacteraceae; genus Janthinobacterium; species Janthinobacterium sp. 17J80-10. The sequence continues at coordinate 3,753,280 of NZ_CP035311.1, forward strand.
GTGCTGATTACGCTCATCAACACATGGGGTCGCAGTCGCGAGCTATGCGCTCCCCCACACAAATTTCGTCGGCAAGCACGCTTGCGATTTTTTTGCTATATTAGTCCTAATGCGAACTAATTTAAACCAAACAAATTTCTATAAAAACATGGAAAAATATACCAAGACCGCCATGGCCCTGCACTGGCTGGTCGCCCTGCTGATCGTTGCCGCGTTCGCCCTCGGGGTGACCATGGTGGATATTCCTGGCCTGACCCCGACCAAACTGAAATATTTTTCCTGGCACAAATGGCTCGGTGTGACCGTGCTGGGACTGGCCACCGTGCGCCTGCTGTGGCGCCTGACCCATGCGGGGCCAGTGTTGCCGATGAGCATGCCAGCCTGGCAAGTCAAGATCTCGGCCCTGCTGCATGGCTTGCTGTATGTGCTGATGTTTGCCATTCCCCTGTCCGGCTATTTCTACAGCCTGGCTGCCGGCGTGCCGGTGACTTACCTCGGGGTGCTGCCCCTGCCGGTGCTGATCGAGCCGAATCCGGAATGGAAGGTCGTGCTCAAGGCAGTGCACTACTGGCTCAACATGGGCCTGCTGGCTGCCGTGGCCGTGCATGTGGCCGCAGCACTGAAACACCAGTTCATCGACCGCGATGGCGTGCTCAAGCGCATGCTGCCCTGAGTCTGTCCTAACAATTTTCCGTCCACTTTCCCGAAAAGGACTCGCACTATGCAACCGCGCAAACTGATCCGCACCGGCAGCACCGCCCTGCTGTGCCTGGCACTGTCCAGCCTGGCCTATGCCGCACTTAAAGTCGATACCGCCAAGAGCAGCGTATCTGCCGTCTCCAAGCAGATGGGCGTGCCGGTCGAGGGCAAGTTCAAGAAATTCGCCGCGCAAATCGACTACAACGCCGCCAAGCCCGAAGCCTCGAAGGCCAATGTCGATATCGATATCGCCAGCTTCGACCTGGGCAGCGCCGAATTCAATGGCGAAGTGATGAAAAAGGAGTGGTTCAACGCCGCCCAGCATCCCAAGGCCAGCTTTGCCTCGACCAGCATCAAGCCGGGTGCCGGCGGCAAGCTCGACGTGGCCGGCAAGCTCACCATCAAGGGCAAGACTGCCGACGTGGCCTTTCCGCTGACCGTAAAAAAAGAAGGCGCCAACCAGATTTTTGAAGGCGCCGTGCCGATCAAGCGCCTGGCTTACAACATTGGCGAAGGCGAATGGAAAGACACCAGCATGGTCGCCGACGAAGTCACCATCAAATTCCGCGTCGTTTCGGCGCAATAGCAGCAAAGCCGCAAGCAACCTTTATCCAGCAACCTACTTCACAAGGATTCAAGCATGAAACTCAAGCACATCGCAGCAGCAGCACTGGCCTTCGCCTCGGTCTCGGCATTTGCCGCCCCGACCACCTACAACATCGAGCCAAACCACACCTACCCGAGCTTTGAAGCCGACCACATGGGCATTTCCTTCTGGCGCGGCAAGTTCAACAAGTCGACCGGCACCGTCGTGCTCGACCGCGCTGCCAAGACCGGCTCGCTGGATATCACCATCGATGCCGCCTCGCTGGATTTCGGTCACGCCAAGATGAACGACCATGCCAAGGGCAAGGATATGTTCAACATCGAAAAATTCCCGACCGCCACCTACAAGGGCAAGTCGATCAAGTTTGACGGCGACACCCCGGTGGCCGTCGAAGGCGAGCTGACCCTCCTGGGCGTGACCAAGCCGGTCACCCTGACCATCAACAAGTTCAAGTGCATCCAGCATCCGATGTTCAAGCGCGAAGCCTGCGGCGCCGACGCCAGCGGCACCTTCAACCGCGCCGACTTCGGCCTGGACTACGGCGTGAAGATGGGCTTCTCGCCGGAAATCAAGCTCGCCATCCAGGTCGAAGCCCTGAAAGCTGACTAAACCCGACGCCGGCGCTGCGCGCCGGCTTCATATCCAGGGCGTCCGGCAACCCGGGCGCCTTTTTACTCTTATGGCAGAACGTTTTTTCCGCAGCATCCGCCTGCTGGCGCAGTGCTACCAGACCTTCGAGCAGCTATCGAATGCCGACGTGCGCCGCACCAAACTGACGTCCTCGCAATTCGACATTGTTGCCACCCTCGGCAACACCGAAGGCATGACTTTCCGCGAACTGGGCGAACGTACCCTGATCACCAAGGGGACGCTGACTGGCGTGATCGATCGCCTTGAAGCCCGTGGGCTGGTCCGGCGCGTGGCGCAAACCGACGACCGGCGCTGCACGCTGGTGCAACTGACCACCGTGGGGCAGCAAGAATTCGAACGCATTTTCCCGAGTCACGTGCAGCACTGCCGCCAGCCTTTCCTTGATTACAAGGAAGAAGACTTTGCGGCGCTCGAACGCGAACTGGGCCGCCTGAAAGCCGCGCTGGACGTCGCCATCGCCAGCAGCAAGGACTGAAACAGGCCACAACAGGCAACAAAAAGCCGGCGCATGCGCCGGCTTTTTTTTCGACTACAGGCAGCGTCAGACCACTGCGCCGTCGGTTTCGTCCTTCGGCTTGACCGGCTTGATCAGGTCTTCACGGGTCACGCCCAGCCACATCGCCACGGCGGCGGCGACGAACACCGACGAGTAAATGCCGAACAGGATGCCGATGGTCAGGGCAATGGCGAAATAATGGATGGTCGGCCCGCCGAACAGCATCATCGACAACACCATCATCTGCGTCGAACCGTGCGTGATGATGGTGCGCGAAATGGTGCTGGTAATGGCATGGTTCAGCACTTCCGGTGTCGTCAGCTTGCCGAAACGGCGGTCGCGGAAGGTTTCGCGCACGCGGTCGAACACCACCACCGATTCATTCACCGAGTAACCGAGCACGGCCAGCACCGCGGCCAGCACGGTCAGCGAGAATTCCCACTGGAAGAAGGCAAAGAAGCCGAGGATGATGACAACGTCATGCAGGTTGGCGATGATCGCCGCCACGGCAAATTTCCATTCGAAGCGGATCGCCAGGTAAACAACGATGCCGACGATCACCATGCCCAGCGCCATCAAACCATCGTGGGCGAGCTCGTCGCCCACCTGCGGGCCGACGAATTCGACGCGACGCAATTCAACCGTGGCATCCTGCGCCTTCAGGCCGGCCATGACCTTCTCGCTCACCTGGGCAGAGCTGACGCCCTTTTGCGCCGGCAGGCGCACGATCACATCCTGCGCGGTGCCAAAGCTTTGCACCTGGATATCGCTGTACCCCTGCTGGGTGATCGTGGTGCGGATCGTATCCAGGTTGGCCGGCTTGGGATAGGCGATTTCCATGACGGTACCGCCGGTAAACTCGATCGACAGGTGCAAGCCCTTGTTAACAAGGAAGAACACTGCGATGACAAAGGTCAGCGCCGAAATCACGTTGAAAATCAACGCGTGGCGCATGAACGGAATGTCTTTTTTGATGCGGAATAGTTCCATTATTGACCCATCTTAGTCAGTTGTGGACAGAGTACCACTGCGTTTAGAAAATCTGTCCAGTTAGAATCAGTTGGGGACAGAGTACCGCTTCGCTTAACTCTGTCCCGCAATTTAAACTATTAAGCTTCCGGTTTCCAGACCTGGCCGATGGACAGGCTGGAGAGCTTCTTGCGACGGCCGTACCAGAGGTTGGTAATGCCGCGCATGACGAACACCGACGAGAAGATCGAGGTCAGGATGCCCAGGCAATGCACGACTGCAAAGCCGCGGATGGCGCCCGAACCGAAGATCAGCAGCGCCAGGCCGGCGATCATGGTGGTCACGTTCGAGTCCAGGATGGTGGCCCACGCATGGTCGAAGCCGGCGGCAATCGCCGACTGCGGCGAGGCGCCGGCGCGCAGCTCTTCGCGGATGCGCTCGTTGATCAGCACGTTGGCGTCGATCGCCATGCCCAGGGTGAAGGCGATCGCCGCCATGCCCGGCAGGGTCAGCGTCGCCTGCATCGCCGACAGCACGGCCAGCAACAGCAGCAGGTTGATGCTCAGCGCCAGCACGCTGAAAAAGCCGAACAGGTGGTAATAGATCACCATGAAGACGGCAATGGCGGCAAAGCCATACAGCACCGACTTGAAGCCCTTTTCGATATTGTCGGCGCCCAGCTGCGGGCCGATGGTGCGTTCCTCGATGATTTCCATGGGCGCAGCCAGGGAACCTGCGCGCAGCAGCAGTGCCAGGTCGCTGGATTCCGTGGAGGAACCGGAGCCGGTGATCTGGAAGCGCGAGCCGAGTTCATCGCGGATGGTTGCCACCGTCAGCACCTCGCCCTTGTTCTTTTCAAACAGGACAATGGCCATATCCTTGCCGATCTTGCCACGGGTGGCTTCGCGCATCTTGCGGCCGCCATCGCCATTCAGGTCGATGGCCACGGCCGCCTGATGATTCTGGTCGAAGGTAGCGGAGGCGTTGGCGATATAGTCGCCTGTGATGATCGGCTCCTTGTACAGCACCACCGGGACGCCGCGGCCAACCTTGAAGAGTTCCGAGCCCAGCGGCACGGCTGCGGTTTCCTCGGTGCCGCGCGTGATCGACTCGTCAACCATGCGCACTTCCAGGGTCGCGGTGCGGCCGATGATGTCCTTGGCGCGCGAGACATCCTGCACGCCCGGCAACTCGACCACGATGCGGTCGGCGCCCTGGCGCTGGATCACCGGCTCGGCCACGCCGAGTTCATTGACGCGCTTGGACAGGGTCGAGATATTCTGCTTGAGGCCATCTTCCATCGTGGACTTGATGGCTTCGGGGCGCAGGGCCACTTGCAGCTTGAAACCGTCGGCGGTGGCCGCCTCGGTAAAGAGCACGTCGCCAAAATCCTTTTCCAGCGCGGCGCGCGCCAGGGCGCGGGTCGGCTCGTCACGGAACGCCACTTCAATGGTATTGCCATTGCGGGAAATGCCGGCATGCCGCACATTCTTGTCGCGCAGGACGCTGCGCACGCTCGCTTGCAAGCCCTGCACGCGCTTGTTCAGCACCGCCTTGGTGTCGACCTGCATCAGGAAGTGCACGCCGCCGCGCAAGTCCAGGCCCAGGTACATCGGCATGGCGCGCAGGCCCTGCAGCCATTTCGGCGTGTTGGGCAAAAGGTTGAAGGAAATCAGGAATGCCGGGTCCGCCGGATCCGTATTCAATTCCTTTTCCAGGAAAGCCTTGGCCTTGAACTGGGTATCGGTATCGTGAAAGCGCACGCGCACCGTGCCTTGCGTACCGCTCTGCTCGAACACCACGCTATCGGAAGCGATGCTGCCTTTTTGCAATGCCTGGCCGACCCGCTCGGCAGTGCTCGGGGTCAGTTTCATGGTGGCCTTGCCGCTGCTGATCTGCACGGCCGGCGATTCACCAAAGAAATTGGGCAAGGTGTACAGCACGCCAAACAGCAGCGCGATGACGATGATGATGTACTTCCAGACAGGATAGCGATTCATGGTGCTCCAGCGTTCGGTGACGAAACTATTACAGTTCCTTGACGGTGCCCTTCGGCAGCAGGGTCGCGACCGCGCCCTTTTGCACGACGATTTCAGTGCCGTTGGCCACTTCCAGGGTGACGTAGGCATCGGTCACCTTGGTAACCTTGCCGACCAGGCCGCCGGCGGCGATGACTTCATCGCCCTTGGCCAGCGCTTCGATCATGGTCTTTTGTTCTTTCTGGCGCTTCATTTGCGGGCGGATCATCAGGAAGTACAGCACTGCGAACATGATGATGATCGGCAAAAAGCTCATCAAGCTGGACTCCGGACCGGCAGCGGCGGCTTGTGCATAAGCGTTGGAAATGAACACGTTTGACTCCAGTAGTTAATGGTAAATAAGAATGACCCGGCATTTTAGCACCGTAAAAGCGCTTTGCCGGGGCCAAATGTCAGACTGGCCAGATGCGTGCGCAAGCTCAGGCGCCGTGGGCGCGATCGACGGCAAAACGCACGAGAAACAACGAAAATTCCCCTGCCTCGATGGCCGCGCGCATGTCACGCATCAATTGCAGGTAGTAATAGAGGTTATGGATGGTATTCAGGCGTGCCCCCAGGATTTCACCGGCACGGTGCAGGTGGTGCAAGTAGGCGCGCGAGAAGTTGCGGCAGGTGTAGCAGCCGCACGTCTCATCCAGCGGCGCCGTATCATCCTTGTAACGGGCATTCTTGATCTTGACATCGCCAAAGCGGGTAAACAGCCAGCCATTGCGGGCATTCCGCGTGGGCATGACGCAATCGAACATGTCGATGCCATTGGCCACGCCCGCCACCAGGTCTTCCGGCGTGCCCACGCCCATCAGGTAATGCGGCTTGTGGGCCGGCAGGCGCGGGCCGACATGGGCCAGGATGCGCAACATGTCTTCCTTGGGCTCGCCCACGGACAGGCCGCCGATGGCCAGGCCGTGGAAACCGATTTCTTCCAGCCCCGCCAGCGACTCATCGCGCAAATGCTCGAACATGCCGCCCTGGACGATGCCAAACAGGGCATTGGGGTTTTCGCCACGGTCGAATTCATCGCGGGAGCGCTTGCCCCAACGCAGCGACATGCGCATCGAGTCGGCCGCTTCCTTTTCAGTGGCCGGCCGGCCGTCGATTTCATAGGGTGTGCATTCATCGAACTGCATGACGATGTCGGAATTGAGCGACTTCTGGATTTGCATCGACACTTCCGGCGACAAAAACAGCTTGTCGCCATTGATGGGCGAGGCAAATTTCACACCTTCTTCGGTGATCTTGCGCATTTCCCCCAGCGAAAACACCTGGAAGCCGCCGGAATCGGTCAGGATCGACTTGTCCCACCCCATGAAATCATGCAAGCCGCCAAACTTGTCGAACACGTCGGTGCCGGGACGCAGCCACAGGTGGAAGGTGTTGCCGAGGATGATTTCAGCGCCAATCTCGTGCAATTCCAGCGGCGACATCGCCTTGACCGTGCCATAGGTGCCAACCGGCATGAAGATCGGCGTTTCCACCGTGCCGTGGTTCAGGGTCAGGCGGCCGCGGCGGGCCTTGCCATCGGTCTTGAGCAATTCGTATTTCAGCATATTTTTTTCAACGTGAGCAGCATGGCATCGCCATAGCTGAAAAACCGGTATTTCTGCGCAATCGCGTGCAGGTAGGCAGCGCGGATCGTCTCGTAGCCGGCAAACGCCGAAACCAGCATCAGCAGCGTCGACTTCGGCAAATGGAAATTCGTCACCAGCCGCGTGACGGTCTTGAAGGCATAACCGGGCGTAATGAACAAGCGCGTGTCGGCGCTGCCGGCCTGCAGGCTGCCCGATTGCGACGCCGATTCCAGCGCGCGCAGGCTGGTGGTGCCCACTGCCACCACGGCATGGCCGGCTGCTTGTGTAGCGCGCACGGCGTCCACGGTTTCCTGGGAAATCGTGTACCACTCGCTATGCATCTGGTGCTCGGCCAGGTTTTCGCTGCGCACCGGCTGGAAGGTGCCGGCGCCCACGTGCAGGGTGACAAAGGCCATCTTCACGCCCCTGTCGCGCAGGCGCGCAAGCAGCGCCTCGTCGAAATGCAGGCCGGCGGTGGGCGCAGCGACCGCGCCCGGCTGCCGCGCGTAGACAGTCTGGTAACGCTCCTCGTCGACTTCATCGGCGGCATGCGCGATGTACGGCGGCAGCGGCAGGCGGCCGTGCGCCTCCACCAGCTCGAACACGTCGGACGGGAAGGACAGGGTATAAAACTCGCCGGCGCGCTCGCCCACCGTCACCTCGAAGGCATCGGCCAGGCGGATCGTGCTGCCCGGCTGCGGCGACTTGGAGGCGCGTACCTGGGCGTGGACGGTTAAGTTGTCGAGAATGCGCTCGATCAGCACCTCGACCTTGCCGCCGCTTTGCTTGACGCCAAAAAAACGCGCCTTCAATACGCGGGTATCGTTAAACACCAGCAAATCGCCTGGCGCGAGCAAATCGACAATTTCAGCGAATTGCCGGTCCACCAGGCGGCTGCCGTCGACCTCCAGCAGGCGCGAGGCGCTGCGCGAGGCCAGCGGCAGTTGCGCAATCAGCTCGGGCGGCAGGTCAAAATCAAAATCGGAAAGTGAATACATGCTGCAAACAATGACGGGGAACAGGGCCGCATGGCAAAATGCCATGACAACTGCCGCAGCGTCAAATGACGGCGGCAACACGGACAAACCCGCTATTTTACGCTGTGCCGCCGACTTTACGGCCTGACTACCCCAAATGCCCGCACCGAAACCCGGACCGACTGCCAAATCCGCCGCCAGGCCAGGCGCTGCCGCGCCGGCCGCCCGCAAGGCAGCCGGCAAGAAAGCCGCGTCCCCCAACAAGCTCGCCGACAAGCTGGCGCGGCTGGGCCTGCAGACGGCAAATGACCTGGCGTTGCACCTGCCGCTGCGTTACGAGGATGAAACCCAGGTCGTGCAAATTGCCGAAGCCGGCTTCATGGGCGGCGGGGTGGCCCAGGTCGAAGGCATCGTGACTGCGTGCGACGTGCAATTCCGCCCGCGCCGGCAACTGGTCGTGACGATTGCCGACGACAGCGGCCCGCTGGTCATGCGCTTCCTGAATTTTTACGGCAGCCAGACCAAGCAGCTTGCGGAAGGCACGCGGGTGCGCGCGCGCGGCGAAGTGCGCCACGGCTTTTTCGGCGCCGAGATGGTGCACCCGGCCTACAAGGTCATCAACGAAGGCGCGCCGCTGCCCACCGCCCTGACCCCGGTCTATCCGGCCGGCGAAGGCCTGTCGCAGGCGCTCCTGCGCCGCGCCATCCTGGACGCCCTGGCGCAAATCGACTGGCACGACACCCTGCCGGAACCCCTGCGCGCCTCGCTCAAGCTCATGTCATTCGAAGCCGCGGTGCGCCTGCTGCACAACCCGCCGGCCGACGTCGACGAGCATGCCCTGGAAGAGCGCTCGCACCCGGCCTGGATCCGCATGAAATTCGACGAGCTGCTGGCGCAGCAGCTATCGCTCAAGCGCGCCCAACTGGCCCGCCGCAACAAGGGCGCCGCGCCGCTGACGCGCACGGCCGAGATTTCTGCGGAATTGCTTGCCGCGCTGCCCTTCAGCCTGACCCCGGCGCAGCAGCGCGTGCTCGATGAAATCCGCGCCGACCTGCGCCAGCCCTTCCCCATGCAGCGCCTGCTGCAGGGCGATGTCGGCAGCGGCAAGACGGTGGTGGCGGCGCTGGCGGCGGCACAAGCCATCGACAGCGGCTACCAGGCGGTGCTGATGGCGCCCACGGAAATCCTCGCCGAGCAGCATTTCCACAAGATCGCCGCCTGGCTGGAGCCGCTCGGCGTGCCCGTGGCCTGGCTGACCGGCAGCCTGAAGAAAAAAGAAAAACAGGCGGCCCTGGCAAAAATCGAATCCGGCCATGCCCGCCTGGTGATCGGCACGCACGCCCTGATCCAGGACGGCGTGCAGTTCGAGCAGCTGGGCCTGGTGGTGGTGGACGAGCAGCACCGCTTCGGCGTCGGCCAGCGCCTGGCGTTGCGCAACAAGGGCCTGGCCGACGCCGCGGCAACGGATGACAGCAATGGCGGCGCCACCGTGCCGCACCAGTTGATGATGTCGGCCACGCCCATCCCGCGCACGCTTGCCATGACGTATTACGCCGACCTCGAAGTATCGGTGATCGACCAGCTGCCGCCCGGGCGCACGCCCATCGTCACGCGCGTGGTCGACCAGAACCGGCGCGAGGAAGTCATCGCGCGCGTGCATGCGGCGGCGCAGGAAGGCCGCCAGGCCTACTGGGTCTGCCCGCTCATTGAAGAGTCCGAAGCGCTGCAATTGCAGACCGCCACCGACACCCATGCCGCGCTGGCCGCAGCCTTGCCGGACCTGCGCGTGGGCCTGGTGCACGGGCGCCTGAAACCCGCGGAAAAACAAATGGTGATGGATGCCTTCATCCGCGGCGACACCCACGTGCTGGTCGCCACCACCGTCATCGAAGTCGGCGTGGATGTGCCCAATGCCTCGCTCATGGTCATCGAGCATGCCGAGCGCTTCGGCCTGTCGCAGTTGCACCAGTTGCGCGGGCGCGTCGGCCGCGGGGCGGCGGCCAGCGTCTGCCTGCTGCTGTACCAGGGCCCGCTCGGCCCCGTCGCCCGCCAGCGCCTGATGACCATGCGCGAAACCACCGACGGCTTCGAGATTGCCCGGCGCGACCTGGAAATCCGCGGCCCCGGCGAATTCCTCGGCGCGCGCCAGTCGGGCCAGGCGCTGCTGCGCTTTGCCGATCTTGAAACCGACCAGTGGCTGGTAGAAAAAGCGCGCGAGACTGCGCACATGCTGCTGCAAAATGATCCCGCCACGGTCGCCAGGCACCTGGCGCGCTGGCTTGGCGAAAAAGAAGAATTCCTGAAAGTGTAGTGCCGGCCCAGGCCCGCCGGAAGAAGCCGCAAGACAGTAGCGAATGCGATTCTGCGTTATCCTTGCATTTGCAAAACGGGAAGTACCCAGGGAAGCCGCCAGATGACCTTAACCGAATTGAAATACATCGTCGCCGTTTCGCGCCACAAGCATTTCGGTCATGCCGCCGAAGCCTGCTTCGTTGCCCAGCCCACCCTGTCGGTGGCAATCAAGAAACTGGAAGACGAGCTGGGCGTGGTCATCTTCGAGCGCGGCGGCACCGAAGTGTCCGTGACACCGCTGGGCGCGCAAATCGTCGCGCAGGCCGAACACGTGCTGGAACAGACTGCCGCCATCAAGGAACTCGCCAAGCAGAACAAGGACCCGCTTTCCGGGCCATTCCGCCTCGGCGTCATCTATACCATTGCCCCCTACCTGCTGCCGCAACTGGTCAAGACCATGATCGAGCGCGTGCCGCAGATGCCCCTGATCCTGCAGGAAAACTTCACCACGCGCCTGATCGAATTGCTGCGCCAGGGCGAACTCGATGCCGCCATCATGGCGCTGCCCTTGCCCAGCGCCGGCCTGCAGACGCAAGCCCTGTACGACGAACCCTTCGTGGTCGCCACACCCAGGCACCACCCCTGGGCCAGGCGCGAAACGATTGCCGCAGAAGACCTGAAATCGGAAACCATGCTGCTGCTCGGCGCCGGCCACTGCTTCCGCGACCAGGTACTGGAAGTCTGCCCGGAAATGGCGCGCTTTTCCACGGCAGGCGACGGCATTGCCCGCACCTTCGAAGGCTCGTCGCTGGAAACCATCCGCCACATGGTGGCCTCGGGCATCGGCCTGACGGTGCTGCCGGCCGCGTCGGTGCCGGCGGCGAGCGCGCCGGACGGCATGCTGCAATACGTCCCCTTCGCCGAGCCCGTGCCGTCGCGCCGGGTGGTGATGGCCTGGCGCAAGAGCTTCACCCGCCAGGCCGCGCTCGAAGCCGTGCGCCAGGCCATCCTTTCCTGCAATCTGGCCGGCGCGACCATGCTGCCCGACGCCAACATCACTGAAAGCTAGTACCGGCAATGCACACCGCCACGACGACTGAAAACCGCCTGCAACTCTACCTGCGCCTGGTGCGCATGAACAAGCCGATCGGCATCCTGCTGCTGCTGTGGCCGACCCTGATCGCCCTGTGGCTGGCCGCCGACGGCCATCCCGACTGGCGCCTGGTCGTCATCTTCAGCATCGGCACCGCGCTCATGCGTTCGGCCGGCTGCGCCATCAACGATTATGCCGACCGCGACTTCGACCGCCACGTCAAGCGCACGGTCGACCGCCCCATCACCTCCGGCAAGGTCAGCGGCCGCGAAGCGCTGGCCGTCGCCGCCGTGCTTGCCATCGCCGCATTCCTTTTGATCCTGCCCTTCCTGAACCTGCTGACGCTGCAACTGTCGGTCGTCGCCGTGGTGCTGGCCGCCACGTATCCGTTTTTCAAGCGCTTCTTCCCCATACCGCAGGCTTACCTGGGCATTGCCTACGGCTTCGGCATCCCCATGGCCTATGCCGCCACACTGGACAGCGTGCCCGCCACGGCCTGGCTGCTGCTGGCGGCCAGCGTGTTCTGGACCCTGGCGTATGACACCGAGTATGCGATGGTGGACCGCGACGACGATATCCGCATCGGCATCAAGACATCCGCCCTGACCTTCGGCCGCTTCGATGTCGCCATCATCATGCTGTGCTACGCGGTGGCCCTGCTGACGATCCTGGCCATCGGCTGGCACGCCGGCCTGCGCGGCTGGTTCATCGCCGGCTGGGCCATCGCCGTCGGCTGCGCCATCTACCACTATGGCCTGATCCGCGGACGCGAGCGCATGCGCTGCTTTGCCGCATTCCTTCACAACAACTGGCTCGGCGCCGCCCTCTTTGCCGGGGTCGCCCTGGATTACGCGTTGCGCTGACAGACAGGACGCCGTCTTCCGCAATCCCCCCTCATGCTTTGACGCTGCGCAAACCGCACGGGCATCCCATGCTTACACTCAAAGCTTCACTTTGACGGGGGATACAGACATGGAATACGGCTCACAAACGGCAAATACCGCTGATTCGCTGGCTGGCGACCTGAAGAATGCCGCGGCAGATGCGGGCGATGCCCTCAAAAATACCGGGCAGCAGCTTGGCGACCAGTTGGGCGAACGCTACCAGGGCGCGCGTGCAAAATTCCAGAAAACCATGGGCACGGCCAAAACCAACCTGTCCGCAATGGAAGAAAAAGTCGGTGCACGCACCCGCGATGCCGTCGACACCACCGACCAGTTCGTCAAGGAACATCCCTGGCAATCGGTCGGCATCGGCGCAGTCGCCGGGCTGGTGATTGGCTTTCTGATGATGCGACGCTAGGCGCATACGCGCGTCTGGAGTACGGCCCGTTCGAACGGGCGGGCCGCCTTTCCACCCTCTGCCAGGAAATCTGGCTGGTGCTGCGTTATTCCGGGACAGGCCATTGCGGATTCCAGGCCACTTCCCAAAGATGACCGTCCGGGTCTTGAAAATAGCCGGCGTAGCCGCCCCAGAAAGTATCTTGCGCCGGCTTGATGATGGCGGCGCCGGCATTTGCTGCCTGCAGCATGACCGCGTCCACCTCGGACTTTGAAGAAACATTGTGCGCAATGCTCAAACCCGGGGCACCTCGCGCCGTCAATGGCAACCCAGCTTCCTTCAAAAGACTCTTGCGCGGATAAAGCGCGAGCTTCAGTTGCGCCTGCAAATCAAAGAAGGCGACGGCGCCATCCTCAAACTCCGTACCAATTTTGCCTTGCGTCACTAGACCCAAGCCATCGCGATAAAATCGAAGCGATCGCTCCAGGTCATCGACACCGAGTGTCAGCAGGCTGATGCGAGGTTTCATATAGACTCCAGCAATACAAGTTTTTAAGCCCGTCTCTGCAGGTAAGAATATCGCCATTTTTGTTTTTTTCAAATCAAAAAAGGCGGACCGTGCGGTCCGCCTTTTCAGTCAAGCCTGTCCGGTTGTAGAAAGCGACCGGACCAATGGCGTGATTACGGTGACGAGGGGCAGTCGCCCACGATGTAATAGCCTGCCGAGGTTTGTGCCAGCTTGCTGGTATAGAACGTATTGTTCAGGCCCATCCTGGTATTGGAACCATTGGCATGCGCATAACCGCTGACGACATACGCGCGGCCAGCCTGCACGTGCGCATAATTGCTGGCGGTCGTTGCAGTGCAAATCCACGAGGACTTGGTCGTCACCACCAATGCCGCCGATGCGCCGCTGGTGCCGGACGAATTGGCTGCCTGCACGGTGAAGGTATATTGCGTTTTCTCCTCCAGGCCCGTTGCGTTGAAGCTCGTCGTCGCGCCGCCTGCCGCTGCAACCGATGCCACGACCGTGCCGGCAGAACCGCCAGTACGGGTAACGGTATAGCTCGTCGCGCCAGCGACATTGGACCAGGTCAGAGTGATTGCACTGGCCGTGATGGATGCGGCCGGTGCGGTGACATCGGAAGGCGGCACCAGGGTAATTGGCCCGATCTGGAACGAAGCCGTGCAAGGCGCAGCCGAGACGCCGCCGACATTGTCGGTGGCGGCAACCTTGGCGGTATAGCTGCCATTGGCAAGCGCAGCATATTGCTTGCTGAAGCTTGCGCCGCTGCCTGCCGCATTATCGGTCGACGGCGACGGGCCGCTGATCGTCACGCTGTAGCTGGCAATCGAACCGTTATCCGTCGCAGCGCCGTTGATCGTCACAGCAGTAGCCGTGGGCGAGGCAACCGAAGCAGAACAGCTAGCGACAACCGGCTTGGGATCGCCGCGCTCGACGCGCAGGTTATTGTCAAAGAAAAACTTGGTGACATAAGCGGGATAATTGACGTGAGTATAGTCAACATAGGTTCCGCCACCACTGCCGCCGGGACCGGCCGGCCAAGCATGACCCATGCCGGTTGCCTCGATATAGGAAACCCGCAGGTGGCTGGCACTGTCTTGCCATAAGGTACCCGTGCTTTTCACATCGGTGAAGGTACCTGCGCCGGTCGTGGCGCCGTAGGCGATCTTCATGCCATCGCGGTTGGTCCAGTCATGGGTGGGATCGACAACGCCATCGGACGAGCCATTGACGACCGAGGTGATCTGGGTTTGCAGGGCAGTGCTGTAGCTGCCGGCAATCTGCTTGCAGGTGTCAGCCACTTGCTGCGGCGTGCGGGTCGATTTTGAACCCACGCCGGCATTGCCCGGCGTGTAAAGCGCCGGTCCGGCATTGATGCCCATGCCGGCAAAATAATCGGGGGCCACGCATCCCAGGTCGACGACCAGTCCACCGCCGGACGACAAGCCGGTGACGTAAATCTGGGTAATGTCGATATCCAGTTCAGGGCGGGCTCTCACCGCATCGACCAGCTTCAGCAGGATGGCTTCATCACGCGTCGTGCGGCTATGGTTGCCGCCGAACCAATCCCAGCACCCGGCATAAGTGCGCGTGGCAGTCGTGCCGGAAGGCACGGTCGGCGCAATCACGACCATGCCGTATTGTTCGGCCGTGTCTTCCCAGTTGTATTTCCGGTTAATCACGTTGCCCGCGGCGGTCATCCCGCAGCCATGCAGGGTGAGCATCAGTGCGCGGCCCTTGCCGATCGTGGCAGGCGCAGTATTTTTGGGCACATAGGTATAGGCATCCTGCAGTCCGAACAGGTTGGTTTCCTTGACCCAGGTACCGCTGCCCGGGGTTAATGCATGGGCAGAGACTGCCAGAGTGCTCAACAAGAGCGATACAGCAACTGTTTTAAAATTCCTGCGCATTGCGACGATCTCCTTAAATTGGTTGCGTTGTGGTAACAGCGCGAATTGATCTTTTTATTAGCAGCAAGATCTTATTCATTGAGCGAATATCTGTTATTCAGCCCGGAGATATTATTAGTGCGATGACAAGAATTGGACTGGCAATACCGTATTTTTACGGTACCCGGAGTGGCTGGCAATTCAGCCAGCACGGATTCATGCGCTGCATGATGGCGATCAATGCCGATTTTTTCGGGAGCTATAAAGGGATGGTGGACGCAACTGGATGACTGCTTGTATGCGCGCCAGCATACCCGGCTGGATGCCGGTTATCGAAACAGGTAGTACGAGGCACCCGCCAGAAGCAGCAGCCAGATGCAAATGATGACAGCCGCCGCAACTTTACTGCGAGGCCGGCTGAGCGCCGCCGCGGCCTTTTCGCGCGCAGAGGCAAGCACGTGCGGCGGCAAAAGACGCACCACGATCAGCAAGCCGAGCGGCACGATAAGCACATCATCAAGGTAGCCAAGCACTGGAATGAAGTCGGGTATGAGATCGATCGGGCTGAGCGCATAAGCGGCAACCGCGAGCGCCAGGATGCGGACGGCCAACGGCGTTTCCGGATCGCGGGCGGCAAAATAAACGGCGACGACATCCCGCTTGATGCGTCGGGCCCAGCCGATTGCTGAATCGAGCAGTGTCATAAGTCTCCGGCGCACGCTAAAGGAAAAAATGCGGTAGCCGCCGCCATAAAAGTAACAGGACAGATGCGCAATTTTATTATCATTCCGATGTCATCGGATACGGTCTTTCTAACGCCGCGCCAGTCCGAGTCGGTGAGGCGACATGCTGCGCGTGCTAACGGCTGCGGACTCGCCTGCGTAACCAAGCGTGGCTTGCACAGTCACGGCTTGCCGCGCTCCATATGAAATTTGTGCAGAATGCGATGCAGCACTGGTGCAAGCAGTATTCCTGCGACAAAGATGACAACCAGCCCGCAGTAGAGGGCATACATACCTGCGAAAAGCTTGCCATAATCAGTGCCTGGCGGATCGACCGGCCCCATGCCGCCCAGCAGCATTGCAGAATTTAAAAATGCGTCTATCCAGGAGAGTTGCTCAAAGCCGTGGTAGCCAAGCATACCGACGAAGAGGGACGAGCAAATAAGGGCAAGAGCCATCCCCCCGCTTCTGGCAAGACGGGTAAAAAATTGACCGCGCGGAAGAAGCGGCTGGCTATGATGCTCGAACATCCCTCGTCCTCCATGATCTGTTGAAAATCGCCATTCGCTAAACGAACAGGCCCCCACCATTGGCCGCGAAGCGGCAGCTTTATGGTGTTTTCCCGGGCTGGGTGACGAGGGATTCCTTTTCATCCTTTGCAGGTGAAAACGAATCAATGTACTGCGGCAAATCGTCATCAATCCTCCACCAGTTACATTTCGATCCAGTATGAAAATGCGCTTCAGGTTGAGCCAATATTGGCTCATTGATCAAGCCAACTCTAATCCGAAATACGCCAGGCAAAGATTCTCGATAACTATAAATCGGCGACCCGCATACCTTGCAGAAGCAGCGTTTTTTACCGGGAGAAGATTCGAATTCGGTAATGAGCTCCTGGCCCGTTGTCATATGAAACGCGGAGGACAAGACAGGCGAATTCGTCGCAATTGGCGTCCCCTGTGCTTTCCGACACTGTCCGCAGTGGCAGATTTGTATTGGTTCAAATTCCGCAGCAATCGAAAACTGAACGCCTCCGCATAAGCAGCTTCCTGTGTACAAATTTATCTCCTGTCATTCATGTATAACGTAGAGCTAACAAAAACGCACATTTGCCGCGAAGCGGCAGCTTTATGTGGGGTGTCCGGGTTGAGTGCCGCGTTAAAAATCACTCCCCAAGTTTTTAATATAGACATCATAAGGGACTCCATGAAGGGCAGGTGCCTCGCGCGCCCACGCAAAACCCATCCGTAGATACATATTTAGCGCAACCTCCATCATTGGCGACGTATGAAGCGCTATTACCGAGGACTTATCTCGTTTAGCACGTTCAACACACGCGTTCGTTAGGCTACGCCCCGCGCCTTTACCTCTATTATTCGGATTTACAACCAGCATACGGATAATCGGCCATCTCGGATCAAAAAAATCTGCCTTGGGCCGGTGCGGGCCGATATACGCGACAGCGCCACAAATTTCATCATCCTCTTCCGCAAGGATAATTTCACCAATGCCGGATAACAAAGACATCCTCTGTATATTCTGAGAGAACACATCCCAGTCTATGTATTGAGCCTTGTATTGCGCAAAGGCAGAAAGTGCCAGTGCATTCACAACTTCGGCATCATCTGGCTGAAAATCTCTTATCTGCATCTCTGGTGTTTAACGCCGCGTTGACCAACATGCGCCATGGGCCGCGAAGCGGCCATCTCTTTGGCGCTTGCCTGGGTTGAACAACGAGTTAGATTTGTGCATCATTGAGCGTCGCCAAATGGAGAAAGTGGATCCGGCACCTTGTACTTACCATCCCTGCTACGAAGAACATAGAAATTTACTCGCGGAGCTGCAGGTGTACAAACAGCTTCTTCTCTTGTAATGCCGACCCGGCGTTCCTTAATATAAATTGGCACGTAGGTGTTTATACGTTGCGGCTTAATTTTTATCTTACGTGTCGTTTCCACGTCGCACCCCTCACCTTGATAAATGTGAGTAACCAAGTCAGTGAGAATAGGAACAATATTGTTCCCACGTTGCTCATAAAGGCTCAATTTTTTGATGTCATAGAACGACACACTAGACGAGCCACCCCAGCCCTCAGTCAAACCAAAGACCACTGAACCATATTTAACCGGATAAGTTCGGTTCATAATTTCAACATAGTTGATCTTATAAGCGTCACTTTGCCAAGTATTTTTGAGTGATAACCGTGCCTTAACCTTTTTAGATTCAACGTTTAAAATCACGAGCTCAACGTCATAGCTTGTTACATAGTTCACCTCTGGCTTTTGAAACGCAAAGGAAGCAATGCCTGTATGTGATCCGTCAGACAGCAAAATGCACGAGCTCAAGTTTTCATTCAATTCCTTCCCATGAAATAATTTCTCTTTCACGGTTTGAAACGGCTCTTGATCGCAACCGTGTGCGTACACATGGTTCGAGAAAACAAATGCGAAGAAAAATATAAGCGTGCGCATATTGCAAATCTAACGCCGAGCTAAAGGGCGGCGGCACTATTGCCGTCCCGGTTGAGCGACGAGTTAAAAGTTGTTGTCGCCTCCATTGCAAAATTTCCAACTATTTTACCTGCTTCGATAGGTATAGCCTGCAACAAAAGATGGGGCGCCTTTAACTCGATAATTTTCATTGTGGGTACCAAGGCTTGCATATAGCGTGAAGCTGACTTCGAAACAATTCGGTCTTCGGCGGCCCGAAGATAGAGAATCGGAACTTCCACTTCCCTCATTTTTTGTGAGAAATCTATTCCGAGAACTGCACACAGGCGCGCACGTAATGTACTTGTAGGAACACGAGATAAGACCTGCCGCAAAGTACTACGTAGATCAGCTGTCGAAAACCGCCCGAACAGAAAAGGCGCACTTAAACTGGTGAGATGATAGGGAAACGGCAATCGCTTAACTAAGCCCTTTAAAGGACTTAGCCAAGGCACAGGATTACGGGCAAAAGTACAGCAGAGAACCAATCCTTTTAAGCCAGCCGGTTTTGAAGCGGCCAATGAAATAGCGATAGGCCCAGAGAACGACTCACCAAGCAAAATATATGGTTCATCCGTAGGCAGCGCGGCCCGAGCATAGGCTTCAAGCTCACGATAACCTAGCGGTTGGGTTTCAGGATAGGAAACAACGATGGTTCGGCATTCTTCTTTGAGAGCGGAAGCCAATCCAGCAAACATCGCGCCGGTGCCATCCATGCCAGGAAGAAGAACAATAGCGACCATATGCAATACTTTGATCCTACCCACAAAAAGTAGACAGTGAATTACGCATATTGCGCATAATAGTCTGCTTCATGTTGTCTTGGGCTTTTGTAGTTGTTGGCAGAATGCCGTCGCACACCATTGTAGAACAGCTCGATATATTCAAAAACGCTGGCATAGGCTTGCTCCTTGTTGCATGGTGGCTCCGCATAGATCGATTCGACCTTCAGACGTGCAAAGAACGCTTCCATGGCGGCATTGTCCCAGCAATTGCCCTTGCGGCTCATACTCGGGCGAATACCGTGGTCATATAGCAACCCCTGATATTCAGACGACCGGTATTGCACCCCTCGATCGGAATGCAGGATCAGTCCAGGCTTCACCTGGCGCCGCGTCACTGCCATGTTAAATGCTTTGCAAATCAGATCAGTGGTCATGGTGGCGTCCAGCGCCCAGCCGATTATCTGACGCGAGAACAAATCCATGATGACCGCCAGATACGCATATCCCTTATCCAGCTTGATGTAGGTGATATCCGACACCCACTTTTCGTTCGGTGCAGCGGCGCTAAAGTCGCGTTTCAGCAAATTGTCACTGACATAATTGATGGCATTGGCCGATGGGAAGAATTTAAAGTTCTTTCCATTGCGTGCCTTGAGACCTGACTCGGCCATCAGCCGGGCAATATGATTGACGCTGCAGGCGATGCCAGACTCCTTAAGTTCCACCGCAATACGCGGCGCTCCATAGCGCTTCTTGAAGCGATCAAAAGTATGAACGACGGCGGCATGGACATGGGCTCGTCGTACAGCCTGCTCGCTCGGCTCGCGATGTAGCCACTTGTAATAGCCAGATCGGCTCACGCCCATCCATCTGCACATCTTGTCCACCGCGTGGTGCTCGCGTTGCTCTTTCATGAAGGCGTACTTCATCGCTTTTGGTTCGAGAAGTACGCAGCCGCTTTTTTTAGGAAATCGCGCTCCTCCTTGAGGTCGGCAATTTCGCGTTTGAGCTTGCGCACCTCTTCGCTTTCCTCCTTCGAATAGTCAACGCCCTGCACGCTGTTGAACTGCTTATCCGACAGGCGCTTGTACTGCTGCCGCCAGTTATAGATCTGACCGGGATGAATACCCAGTTCTCGGGCAACCTCGACCGCAGAAGTGCCTGGATCATCCGAGCGCCGAACTGCCTCGCGCCGAAAGTCCTCGGTATAGTGGTTGTACTTGTTTTTTTGCTGTTTGTTTTTCGTCATAGGGACACCTCACTGGCTTATTTTATGAGATGTCTACTTTTCATGGGTAGGACGGCGGTATAACGCCGAACTAACCGGCCCGCAACACGCGCCGCGAAGCGGCAGTCCTTTGTTGCGGCGTCCGGGTTGAGTGACGAGTTAGGCATCTTTAAGTACCGTTTGGTATTTCCAACCGCGAGCCTTCGTAAGTCTTTCGTCATATCGATCCTGTCGATCGGTTAATCTCATACTTGCCGCAGCCAGAGCCATTAGTTCAAGTACGCGCCAAGACTCCAGTTCTGATTTCTCGAACGCCGCCTCCAGCGCATCGAGCGCGAGCTCGAGTTCGTTGTGTTTCAGGTACCCGTCGAACTCGGCAATTTCATCTGCAGATATAGCTTCTGCTGCTTCTGATAAATGCGCTCTGGCGTCGAGGAGGAACGCTTCTGTTCGTTTCCAAGACTTTCGAAGTTCGTCTGTAGCCATGGCTGATGCCTAACGCCGAACTAACCAGCACGCAGCATGTGCCGCGAAGCGGCAAGTCCTCTGCTGCGGGTCTGGGTTGAGTGACGAGTTAGAAAGCACCCGCGCAATGTCAGTCATCAGAGTGATCATAAATGTCTAAACTCAAGGTAATGCCACGTGCTGATAGCTGCCCGAGAACCTCTGGAGAGAACTCAAGTCCATCATTGGAAGATCCCATGAATACACCACAGAAGAAGTCCATTGCGTACTTTGATCTAAGCTGATCCCAGACGGCGAGATCTTGGGTTAGTTTACTAAGAAGTTCCGTAATCTGTGCAGGTATGTCTTCAGGATGCTTGTCCTCAGCCGAAAGGCTCCACCGCCCAGTTTTTTCTATGTAACGATTTCCCGTCTTTCGACCAATGCGCTCATCGCCTTTTGAGTAAGCAACAGTCGGCTCACTCCCTAAAAGGTCTGTTATTTCAGTAGGGACAAGGTCATCTCCGAAGATTCGAAAGGCGACGATGGAGTGGTCTGCAATTCCCATGCGTTCTAACGCCGAGCTAACGGGTGGCGGGATTTACCGCCATCCCGGTTGAGCGACGAGTTAGACCAGGCTTTCTGCAATTTTTTCTATATACAATATATGCGAGTTCATATGCCATCATCGAGTCTAAAAGTCCCGCATCCCCTCTAAGATTAGGGGGGTACTTATATTCAAAGTCCGGCCCTTCGAGTGTCGAGCTTCGTTGTTCGAAGGCATCTAGCGGTCGATAATCGAAATATGATTTAAGAGCGTTGCTGCATTTTTCATTTGATCGGGCGGGTTCCGCCGCTAAATCCTCAATTTTCTGTGTTTGAGCGTCAACGACTTGCATTCCTTCATACCAACACAAGCGAACATTAGCGTCGCATTCATTAAAATTGCATGTCGATGGAAGCTCGCGCTGCTTTGGTGGCAGATTCCTAAGGCAATTGTTCATTACTTTGTATGCTTCAGCACGTAGTTTCTGTGGGTCCGGAAAGGACGCATCTGCCCTTGCGCCAGTGCAGAAAAGACCAATCAACATAAAAGCAAATTTAATCTGCATGTTTTGTCCGTCTAACGCTTCATTGATGGGCCGGCGCCGCCGACCGTTCCGATACCGACTTGGCTTGCATTCCCGTTGAACTCTTTAACGCTATCATCGACGGTCCCGCTCCAATGAAATGTTATACCTAGGACAGGACTCAGCGTCCCGTCCACCAAGCTGCTTGCCAAACCTGCCTACCGCCAAACTGCCACTGGTTCAGGAGGCCCGCAACGTGCTCACTGCATCTCCTGCCAAAAACCGATAGCCTCGTATCGCTGCCAAGGCCGCAGGTCAGTAAAACCACGGCAGGATGGAGCTCGTCAAAACCGCAGGGCGAAAATTCCACAGCTAGACTTGCCTGCCAAGACAACCGCACGTGGCACACTGTCCGGGCCGCCGCAACGGGCTTAATCTTTAAAAACCAATTCCACTTCAAACCGAACGTGTCACTGATGCACCGATGACCGTAACTTGGTATTCAATCGGTATAACTTTAATTAGGTGGAATCACGTGTCCGCTTTTCCCGGCAAGCAGCTGCCTGAATCTGGACACCGAACCGTCTGAAATGCTGTATCCATGCGCCCTCCAACAATGTACTGAACAAAGAAACAGTACTAATTAAATACAAAAACCGTCACAAATCCAATCGCGGTCAGACCTGCTGTCCGCCTAACCCAGCCAGACGCCACCTAACCCCTGCGAGCAAATTTGCGGAAACGCAGTGCCTGCCTGTGTTTTGACAATAAACTGTATAAAAGCACAGTACTAATTAAATGAAAAAAACGTCACGGAGCACGGGACATGTCCTCTTCTGCTAAACCGCCGAAATTGCTTGATCAATTGAAACGTTGTCTTCGTGACAAGCATTATAGCGCGCGAACCGAGGAAGTCTATGTTTATTGGGTACGCTGGTTTATCCGTTTTCACGGGTTGCGTCATCCGGTAGAAATGGGTGCTATAGAGGTAAAAGCGTTCCTGTCCTACCTGGCCAACGATCGCCATGTCGCTGTATCCACGCATCGGCAAGCCTTGTGTGCGTTGCTGTTTCTTTACAAGGAAGTGCTAGGAGTCGAGTTGCCATGGCTGGACGATTTGCACCGGCCGACCAAGCCGGCACGGCGACCAACTGTACTGACGCCGGCAGAAGCCGAAAACATTTTCCAGCGCATGCAGGGAACGCATGCCTTGATGGCACAGTTGATGTATGGCACAGGCATGCGGTTGATGGAATGCGTCGGTTTGCGGGTCAAGGATGTCGATTTTGCCCGGCACGAAATCACTATTCGTCATGGCAAGGGCGGCAAGGACCGCATGACGGTGTTGCCACTGTCACTGACGGCTGCATTACGCGAACAAGTTGCCGCTGCCAGAGCCGTATACGACGCCGATCGCGCAGAACAACGCATGGGGGTTGCGCTGCCAGATGCGCTGGAACTGAAATATCCCCGCGCTGGCATGCAATGGGGCTGGTTTTGGGTCTTTCCTTCAGATCATGAATCCACAGACCCGCGTTCTGGCGTCATACGCCGTCATCATACGTACGAACAAACCTATCAGCGCGCCATCCAGCGCGCCGCCGCTGATGCAAAAATCGCCAAGCGCGTCACTTCGCACACCTTCCGCCATTCGTTTGCCACCCAATTGCTGGAAGCCGGCTATGACATCCGCACCGTTCAGGAATTGCTCGGCCACGCGGATGTTGCGACGACAATGATCTATACGCATGTGCTGAACCGCGGCGGGCGCGGCGTGCATTCGCCCATGGATGCATTAAGACAGTCCCGCTTTACCGCCGAGCAGGAACGTGCCGGATACGCGAGGCCTCAGTCGCGGCCTGATTCCTCGCCCAGCTCGCGCCCGCGCGCGGATGCGGCATGCAGCGCCTTGACGATGGCTTGCTTCACGCCGGAAGCCTCCATGCTGGTCAGCGCCGCGTAGGTGGTGCCGCCCTTGGAGGTGACGCGCTCGCGCAGCACCGAGACTGGCTCGGTCGAATCCGCCGCCAGGTGCGAAGCGCCGACGAAGGTGGCAATCGCCAGTTGCGTGCCCTGCTCCGCCGACAGGCCCATTTCCTGCGCGGCTTGCTGCATCGCCTCGATGAAGTAGAAAACGTATGCCGGGCCGCTGCCCGAGACGGCCGTCACCGGATCGATCAGCGCTTCATCATCCAGCCAGACGGTCTGACCGACTGCGCGCAGGATGGCGTCCGCCGCCTCGCGCTGCGCTGCCGTCACGCCCGGCAGCGCCACCGCGCCGGTAATGCCCTTGCCGATCAGCGCCGGGGTGTTGGGCATGCTGCGCACGATGGCGCCATGCCCGCCCAGCCAGCGCGACAGGTCGGCGGCGCGAATGCCCGCGGCAATCGACAGCACCAGCTGCCTGCCGATATGCGGCAGCAGTTGCGCTGCGACTTCTTTCATTTGCTGCGGCTTGACCGCCAGCACGATCACATCGGATTGCGCCAGCACGGCGTCGGCGCTCTGCGCGGTGGTGACGCCGAACTGTTGCGCCAGCTTTTGCAGCGAGGCGGCATTCGGGTCCACCACATGGATATTGGCGCCGGCGGTCAGCTTGCCGGCCAGGCCGCCGATCAGGGCGGTGGCCATGTTGCCGCCGCCGATAAATGCGATTTTCAGCTTGTCTTGCATGATGGTCTTTCTGTTTCGATGAGTTTCTGTTTGAATTTGTGCGCAAATTATTGTGACGGGTAGCTGCGCCGCCCGAAGATCGCCGTGCCGACGCGCACGATGGTAGCGCCCTCGGCCACCGCCGCTTCGAGGTCGCCCGACATGCCCATCGACAGCGTGTCCAGCGGCAGGCCGGCGGCGCGCAGGGTGTCGAACAGGCGGCGCACCTGGCCAAACGCGGCGCGCTGCTCCGCCACGTCGTCGCTCGGCTCGGGAATTGCCATCAGCCCGCGCAGGCGCAGGCGCGGCATGGCCGCGACCGCCTGCGCGATGGCGGCGACGTCCAGCAGCGGCGCGCCGCTCTTGCTGGCTTCATTGCTGACATTGACTTGCACGCAGACGTTCAGCGGCGGCAGGTGGGCAGGCCGCTGGTCCGACAGGCGCTGGGCGATCTTTTCACGGTCGACCGAATGCACCCAGTCGAAATGCTCGGCGATCGGCCGCGTCTTGTTGCTCTGGATGGGGCCGATGAAATGCCAGGCGAGTTGCGCCTCGGGCAAGGTCTCCCGGACGGCGGCCATCTTGTCGAGCGCTTCCTGCAGGTAGTTTTCGCCAAAGGCGGTTTGCCCGGCTGCCGCCGCTGCCGCCACGTCGCTGGCGCCGAAGGTCTTGGAGACCGCCAGCAGGCTCACCTCGTGGGGCTCGCGCGACACTGCGCGCGCTGCTTGCGCAATCCGTGCCTGCACGGCTTGCAAGTTATGAGCGATTACGGACATAATCGGATTACTTTACAGGATGTAACATTTCAATTTGAACAACACGCACCGCCCACGCTTGTGTCACCATGACATTGGCGCCTTCCGAACGGCTCAGGGATTATAAATGGACATTTCCGAACTCCTCGCTTTTTCCGTCAAGAACAACGCCTCCGACTTGCACCTGTCGGCCGGCTTGCCGCCCATGATCCGCGTGCATGGCGACGTGCGCCGCATCAACCTGCCGCCGCTGGAGCACAAGGATGTGCACGGCATGGTCTATGACATCATGAACGACGGCCAGCGCAAGGTGTATGAAGAAAAGCTGGAAATCGACTTTTCCTTTGCCATTCCGGGCCTGGCGCGCTTCCGTGTGAATGCCTTCAACCAGGACCGCGGCGCCGCAGCCGTGCTGCGCACCATTCCTTCCAAGATCCTGAGCCTGGAGCAGTTGAATGCGCCGAAGATCTTTGGCGACCTGGCCCTGAAGCCGCGCGGCCTGGTGCTGGTGACCGGCCCCACAGGCTCGGGCAAGTCCACGACCCTGGCCGGCATGGTCAACCATGTCAATGAAACCGAATACGCCCACATCCTGACCATCGAGGACCCGATCGAATTCGTCCACGATTCCAAGAAATGCCTGATCAACCAGCGTGAAGTGGGGCCGCATACGCATTCCTTCACCGCCGCCTTGCGTTCGGCGCTGCGTGAAGATCCGGACGTGATCCTGGTGGGCGAATTGCGCGACCTCGAAACCATCCGCCTGGCGCTGTCCGCCGCGGAAACCGGCCACCTGGTGTTCGGCACCCTGCACACCTCGTCGGCCGCCAAGACCATCGACCGTATCATCGACGTCTTCCCCGGCGATGAAAAGGAAATGGTCCGCGCCATGCTGTCGGAGTCGCTCCAGGCCGTCATTTCGCAAACGCTCCTGAAAACCAAGGATGGTTCGGGTCGCGTCGCCGCCCATGAAATCATGATCGGCACGCCGGCGATCCGCAACCTGATCCGCGAAGCCAAGATCGCGCAGATGTATTCAGCCATCCAGACCGGCTCCAACGTCGGCATGCAGACGCTGGACGGCAACCTGACGGACCTCGTGCGCCGCAATATCATTTCTCCGGCAGCCGCACGCTCCGCAGCGAAGACCCCGGAAAATTTCCCAGGCTGATGCCCGCGGCTTATAGATTAAGGAAGCACCATGGAACGCGATCAAGCAACCAAATTCATGAACGACTTGCTGCGCCTGATGGTCAGCAAGAATGGCTCGGACCTGTTCATCACCGCAGAATACCCGCCGGCCTTCAAGATCGACGGCAAGATGACGCCGGTATCGAACCAGCCGCTCTCGCCCCAGCACACCATCGAGCTGGCGCGCGCCATCATGAGCGACAAGCAGGCAGCCGAATTCGAGGCGACCAAGGAATGCAACTTCGCCATCAGCCCCGGCGGGCTGGGTCGCTTCCGCGTCTCCGCCTTCGTGCAGCAGGGCCGCGTAGGGATGGTGCTGCGGACCATCACCACCAAGATTCCCAAGCTCGAAGACCTGGGCGTGCCGGACATCCTGAAGGAAGTGGTGATGACCAAGCGCGGCCTGGTGATCATGGTCGGCGCCACCGGCTCCGGCAAATCCACCACCCTGGCCGGCATGGTCGGCTACCGCAACGAAAACAGCTACGGCCACATCATCACAGTTGAAGACCCGGTCGAATACATCCACCCGCACCACAACTGCATCGTCACCCAGCGCGACGTCGGCGTCGACACCGAGGGCTGGGGCGTGGCCCTGAAAAACACCTTGCGCCAGGCGCCGGACGTGATCCAGATCGGCGAAATCCGCGACCGCGAAACCATGGATTTCGCCATTGCCTTCGCCGAGACCGGCCACCTGTGCCTGGCCACCATGCACGCCAACAGCTCCAACCAGGCGCTCGACCGCATCATCAACTTCTTCCCGGAAGAGCGCCGCCAGCAATTGCTGATGGACTTGTCGCTGAACCTGAAAGCCATGATCTCGCAGCGCCTGATTCCGCTGCGCGACACCAAGGGCCGCTGCGTGGCAGTCGAGGTGATGCTGAATTCGCCGCTGATTTCCGACCTGATCTTCAAGGGCGATGTCCACGAGATCAAGGAAATCATGAAGAAGTCGCAGGAGCTGGGCATGCAGACCTTCGACCAGGCCCTGTTCGAGCTCTACGAAGCCGACAAGATTTCGTATGAAGACGCATTGCGCAACGCCGACTCGGTCAACGACCTGCGCCTGACGATCAAGCTGCGCGGCAAGGACGCAAAGGGCCGCGACCTCTCCAAGGGCACGGAGCACCTGGGCATCGTATGACCGGCGTGGCGAGCGTTTACGACTTCGCCGCCGAGAGCCTTTCCGGCGGCAAGGTCGAACTCGGCCAGTATCGCGGCCGCGTGCTTTTGATCGTCAATACCGCCAGCCAGTGCGGCTTTACGCCGCAATACCAGGGCCTGGAAAACCTGCACCGCGACTATGGCGGGCGCGGCCTGGCGGTGCTGGGGTTTCCCTGCAACCAGTTCGGCCGGCAGGAGCCTGGCGACGCCGCTGCCATCGGCGCCTTTTGCGAAAAGAATTACGGCGTGAGTTTCCCGATGTTCGCCAAGGTCGATGTCAACGGCGGCCATGCCCATCCCCTGTACGTGCAGCTGAAACGCCAGGCCCGCGGCATTTTCCGCACGCAGTCGATCAAGTGGAATTTCACCAAGTTCCTGGTGAAAAAGGATGGCAGCGTGTACCGGCGCTATGGCCCGCGCACCGCGCCAGAGGCGCTGCGCGCCGATATCGAGAAACTGCTGGCCGAGTAGCCCCCCGGGGACACTTCCCCGCCTTCCTCAAATCACCCCGAACAGTTTCAGCGCCAGCGGCAGCAATACCGCCGTCAGGGCGCCGGTCACGCCCATCGCCAGGCCGGCGAAGGCGCCCATCTCCGCGCTGACCTGGAATGCCCGCGCGGTGCCCAGGCCATGCGCGGTCACCCCCATGGCAAAGCCGCTGATGCTGTCATCGCGGATCTTAATGCGCGGCATGATGAATTGCGCCAGCGAGGCGCCCAGGATGCCGGTGACGATGACCATGACGGCGGTCAGCGACGGCAGGCCGCCGATTTTCTCGGCAATGCCCATGGCGATCGGCGTCGTCACCGATTTCGGCGCCAGCGACAGCACCACCGCCGGCGAGGCCCCGAGCAGCCAGGCGATGCCCATGGCAGTGACGACGGCAGTGGCTGACCCCATCAGGGTGCCGACCAGGAACGAGAGCCAGTGACGCTTCAGTTTTGCCAGTTGCTGGTAGAGCGGAATGGCCAGCGCCACCGTGGCCGGCCCCAGCAGGAAGTGCACGAATTGCGCGCCGTCGAAATAGTTGCGATAAGGCGTCCTGGTGATGGCCAGGAGCACCACCAGGATACCGACCGCAATCATCACCGGGTTAACCAGCGGGTTGCCCCTGGCGCGCACGTGCAGGGCCAGCGCCAGCTGGTAGGCCAGCAGGGTGGCCGCCAGCCACATCAGCGGCGACGTGGAAAGATAGACCCAGACGCTGTTGAAATCGGGATTCATTTTTGCAGCCACTTGATGGATAGGGCCGTGACGACCATGCCCAGCACCGTGGACACCACCAGGGCGGCGGCAATCGGCAGCCATTCGTCGGCGATGCGCTGGCCGTGCAGCATGACGCCGACGCCGGCGGGCACGAACATGACCGACAGGTGGCGCAGCAAGCCATTGGCGGTGGGCGCCAGTTGTTCCGCGGCATTGCCTTTCACCATCAGGAAAATCAGCAGGAGCAGCATGCCGATCACCGGCCCCGGAATCGGCAGGTTGAAGCCGTGGGCGATGACTTCACCGGCCAGCTGGAACAGCAGGAGGATGACAAATGTATTGATCATGTTCGCGCGTGGGCAATATCTGGAATAATGGGGTCCGTCAAAGCACACATCTTACTGCAAGAATATGGGAAACCGACTCTCGAAAATCGCCACCCGCACCGGCGACGATGGCAGCACTGGCCTGGGCGACGGCAGCCGCACCGCCAAGGACAGCCTGCGCGTGCACGCCATGGGCGACGTGGATGAACTCAATTCGCACCTGAGCGTGCTGCTGTGCGAAGACCTGCCGGCGGCGCTGCGGGAAGAATTGCTGTCGATCCAGCATGACCTCTTCGACCTCGGCGGCGAACTGTGCATTCCGGGCTACAGCATGGTGACGGACGAGCACGTGGCGCGGCTCGACGGCTGGCTGGAAAAATACAATGCAGATCTACCGGCACTGCAGGAATTCATCCTGCCGGGCGGCGCCCGCGCTGCCGCCCTGGCGCATGTCTGCCGCACGGTGTGCCGGCGCGCAGAACGCAGCGTGGTCGCGCTCGGTCACGCCGAAGCCTTGCACGCGCATCCGCGCCACTACCTGAACCGCCTGTCGGATTTGCTGTTCGTGCTGGCGCGCGTGCTGAACCGCCACGCCGGCGGCGGCGATGTCCTGTGGGACCGCAGCCGCGCGCGCTGACGCCGGGGCTTATTGCTTGCGCTTGTCGTGCTCGATGAGCGCGTAGGCGGAGTGGTTGTGGATCGACTCGAAGTTTTCCGCTTCCAGCGTGTAGGCGGCGATGCGGCTATCGGCATTGAGCATGCCGGCGACGTCGCGCACCAGGTCCTCGACGAATTTCGGGTTTTCGTAGGCGCGCTCGGTGACGTATTTCTCGTCCGGGCGCTTCAGCAGGCCATACAGTTCGCAGGACGCCTGCGCTTCGATCCTGGCGATCAGCTGGTCGATCAGGATCTCGCCGGCCAGGATGGCGCTGACGGTGATGTGCGAACGCTGGTTATGGGCGCCATAGGCGGAGATTTTTTTCGAGCAGGGGCACAGGCTGGTCACCGGCACCATCACTTTCAGGGTGACTTCGATTGCGTCGCCGCGGATCTCGCCGGTCAGGCCCACTTCGTAATCCATCAGGCTTTCCACGCCGGACACCGGCGCGGTCTTGTTGATGAAATACGGCAGGGTCAGTTCGATGCGCCCGGCGTCGGCGTCCAGCAGCTTGACCATCTTGCGCAAGAGCCCGGAGAAATGGGGAATGTCGAGCGGCGCACGATTGCCTTCCAGGAGCGCGATGAAGCGCGACATGTGCGTGCCTTTCTGCGCTTCTGGCAGCTGCACGTACATGTTCCAGGTGCCCACAGACGGTTGCGCGCCCGAACTGGTCTTGATGGTGACGGGATAGCGCACGCCCTTGACGCCGACGCGCTGGATCGCCAGGCGACGCGTATCTGGCGTGCTCTGCACGTCGGGAATGGTGGTCAGGTTCAGGTCGCGGCTATTCATCGCAGTGCTTTCAAAGTGTGCCGCATTCGGCGGCACGGATCATTCAGTTGTTGACGACCAGGCGCGGCTCGCCCTTGTCATCCTTGCCGAAGCGCCGTCGCACGGCAGCTTCGATGCCGGCGGCGTCCAGCCCGCACATGGCCAGCAGCTGGGCTGCGTCGCCATGGTCGATGAACTTGTCCGGCAAGCCCAGGTGCAGAACCGGCTTGACGATGCCCGCTTCGGCCAGCGCCTCGGCAACCGCCGAACCGGCGCCGCCCATCAGCGCACCCTCTTCCACCGTCACCAGCGCATCGTGGGTCTGGGCCAGTTGCCGCACCAGATCCGCATCGATGGGCTTAACGAAGCGCATGTTGGCCACCGTCGCATTCAGGGCGTCGCCTGCGGCCAGCGCCGGCGCCAGCATGGTGCCAAAGGCGAGGATGGCAATGCCTTTGCCTTCGCGGCGGATTTCACCCTTGCCCACAGGGAGGGTCTGCAAATCCTTCTGCACCGCAGCGCCGACGCCTGCGCCGCGCGGATAGCGCACGGCAGCAGGACCATTATATTGGAAAGCGGTGGAGAGCATCTGCCGGCACTCGTTTTCATCGGACGCCGCCATGACCACCATGTTGGGGATGCAGCGCAGGAAGGCCAGGTCGTAATTGCCGGCGTGGGTGGCGCCGTCGGCGCCGACCAGGCCGGCGCGGTCCAGCGCAAAGGTCACGTCCAGGTTTTGCAGGGCGACGTCGTGGATCAGCTGGTCGTAGCCGCGCTGCAGGAAGGTCGAATAAATCGCCACCACCGGCTTCAGGCCCTCGCACGCCAGGCCTGCGGCAAACGTCACGGCATGCTGCTCGGCGATGCCGACGTCATAGTAACGGTCGGGGAAGCGCTGCTCGAACGCGACCATGCCGGAGCCTTCGCGCATGGCTGGCGTCACGCCGATCAGGCGCTTGTCGGCCGCGGCCTGGTCGCACAGCCAGTCGCCGAAAACTTGCGTGTAGGTCAGCTTGCCGGCCTTGGCGGGCTTGATGCCTTCGGCGGGGTTGAACTTGCCGGGGCCATGGTAGAGCACCGGGTCGGCTTCGGCCAGCTTGTAGCCCTGGCCTTTTTTGGTCACCACGTGCAGGAATTGCGGGCCCTTCAATGCCTTCAGGTTTTGCAGGGTCGGCACCAGCGATTCGAGGTCGTGGCCATCGATGGGGCCGATGTAGTTGAAACCGAATTCCTCGAACATGGTCGCCGGCATGATCATGCCCTTGGCATGTTCTTCCAGGCGCTTGGCCAGTTCCAGCATCGGCGCCGGCAGCACGGTCTTGCCGACGTTGCGCGCGGCGGCATAGAACTTGCCGGACATCAGGCGCGCAAGATACCGGTTCAGCGCGCCCACCGGCGGCGAGATCGACATGTCATTGTCGTTCAGGATCACCAGCAGGTTGATGTCTTCGTACACCCCGGCGTTGTTCAGCGCTTCGAAAGCCATGCCGGCGGTCATGGCGCCATCGCCAATGACGGCGATGGCATGGCGGTTCTCGCCCTTGGTCTTTGCCGCCAGCGCCATGCCGAGCGCCGCCGAAATCGAGGTCGAGGAGTGGGCCGTGCCGAAGGTATCGTATTCGCTCTCGTCGCGGCGCGGAAAGCCGGAAATGCCGTTGAACTGGCGCAGCGTGGCCATGCGGTCGCGCCGGCCCGTCAGGATCTTGTGCGGATAGGTCTGGTGGCCGACATCCCAGACGATGCGGTCTTCCGGGGTGTTAAAGACATAATGCAGCGCAATCGTCAGCTCCACCGTGCCCAGGTTGGACGACAGGTGGCCGCCGGTCTTGGAGACCGAGTCGAGCACGAAGGCGCGCAGTTCGTCCGCCAGCGGCGGCAGGTCGGCGCGCGCCAGGGTACGCAGGTCGGCGGGGCTGTTGATTTTTTTTAGCAAGTCCATGGGATATTTTCTAATATTCTGTTCTTAAGACTGTCTCTCGACGATCAGGTCTGCCAGCTGGCGCAGGCGCAAGCCCTGGTCGCCAAACGGCTGCACCGCGCGGTGGGCATCCGCCCGCAATTTTTCCGCCAGTGCGCGCGACTGCGCCAGCCCCAGGATCGACACATAGGTCGGCTTGTTGTCGGCCGCATCCTTGCCGGCGGTCTTGCCGAGCACAGCCGAGTCGGCGGTGGCGTCGAGGATATCGTCGACCACCTGGAATGCCAGGCCCACTGCCGCCGCATAGGCATCCAGCGCCGCCGTGTCGGAGGGCGTCAAGGCCTTGCCGCACCAGGCGCCCAGCAATACCGAGGCGCGCAGCAGCGCGCCGGTCTTCAGGCGGTGCATCTGTTCCAGTTCCTCCAGCGACAGGGCCAGGCCGACGCTGGCCAGATCGATCGCCTGGCCGCCGCACATGCCCGCCGACCCCGATGCCTCCGCCAGCAGGCGCAGCATGGCCAGCTTGCGGGCAGGGTCGCCCGTGCCCTCGGCCAGCACCAGGAAAGCCTGCGACTGCAGGGCGTCGCCCACCAGCAGCGCGGTGGCTTCACCATACTTGACATGCACCGTCGGCTTGCCGCGGCGCAGCGCATCGTCATCCATGCAGGGCATGTCGTCATGCACCAGCGAATAGGCATGGATCATTTCCACGGCCGCCGCCGCGCGTGCCAGCTCCGCGTCGGACGCGGCAAACAGCGCGCCGGCAGCAAAGACCAGCAGCGGGCGCACGCGCTTGCCGCCATCGAGCACGGCATAGCGCATGGCGGCATGCAATTCTTGCGGGAGGGCTGCCTCGGCCGGCAGGCACTCCGCCAGCGCTTGTTCCATGCCGGACTG
Organism: Janthinobacterium sp. 17J80-10; assembly: GCF_004114795.1. Taxonomy (NCBI): domain Bacteria; kingdom Pseudomonadati; phylum Pseudomonadota; class Betaproteobacteria; order Burkholderiales; family Oxalobacteraceae; genus Janthinobacterium; species Janthinobacterium sp. 17J80-10. Next base: position 3,786,589 of record NZ_CP035311.1, read on the forward strand.
GACGCTGCGCATCCAGTCGGCAAACCCTGCCGCGCTCATGCCTCGTCCCCTGCGCCATCGGCGGCAAAGGGCTTGAGCATGTCGCCCTCGAGCACCTTGACCTGGTTTTCCACCTTGTCCAGCTGGGCAGCACAATATTTCACCAGTTCGGAACCGCGCTGGTACGCCGCCACCGAGGCTTCCAGCGGCAACTCGCCTTCCTCCATCTGCGTGACCAATCGCTCCAGCTCCGCCATCGCCTGCTCAAACGATGCCGGTTCACTGGCGGGAACATTCTTTTTTGACATAAAGATCCAAACTGAAAGCTAACCCGTTATTTTAGAACAAACCAACCCGGCTGGGACTGAGCGGCAACGAACGAATATAAACGATAATGATTTTCATTTACATAACTCGGCTTTTTACCTATACTGGCAGTAATTCGTTTTCTGCACTTGGAGGAAATATCATGAAATTGCTGTCCACCCTGCTTGCCGCTGCCATCGCCACCCTGGGCTTTGCTTCGGGCGCGGCGGCCGACGAAGTCGTCGTCTATTCCGCCCGCATCGAGCAATTGATCAAGCCGATGTTTGACGCCTATACCAAGCAGACCGGCACCACCATCAAGTTCGTTACCGACAAGGAAGGCCCGCTGCTGGAAAAGCTCAAGGCCGAAGGCGCCAATACCCCGGCCGACATGCTGATCACGGTCGATGCCGGCAACCTATGGCAGGCCGCCCAGGAAGGCTTGCTGCGCCCGGTCAATTCGCCGGTGTTGGGCGCAAACGTGCCGCCCCACCTGCGCGACCCCAACAACCTGTGGTTCGGCCTGTCGGTGCGCGCCCGCACGATTTTCTTCAACAAGAAGAACGTCAAGCCCGAAGAACTGTCGACCTACGAAGACCTGGCCAGCCCGAAATGGAAAAACCGCCTGTGCCTGCGCACCTCGAAAAAAGTCTATAACCAGTCGCTGGTCGCGATGATGATCGAGGAACACGGCGAAGCCAAAACCGAGCAGATCGTCAAGGGCTGGGTGAACAACCTCGCCACCGATGTTTTTTCGGATGACAGCAAGATGCTCGAAGCGGTCGGCGCCGGCCAGTGCGACATCGGCATCGCCAACACTTATTACTATGGCCGCCTGATCGAAAAGAAACCGAACCTGCCCATCGGCATCTTCTGGGCCAACCAGAAAACCGGCGGCGTGCACGTGAATGTCTCCGGCGCAGGCGTGACCAAGCATGCCAAGAACCCGGCCGGCGCGCAAAAGCTGATCGAATGGCTGTCGTCGGAGCAGGCGCAAAACCTGTATACCGACTCCGGCATGGAATATCCGGTCAACCCGAAGGTTAAGGCGGATCCGGTCCTGGTCGGCTGGGGCAACTTCAAGCCGAACGTGATCAATGTCAGCAAGGCTGGCGAACTGCAGGCCGTCGCAGTCAAACTGATGGACCGCGCCGGCTACAAGTAATCCTTCGATGAAGGACGTCACTGCCATCGCCGCTCCCGCCTCCCCCGCCATTGCCCAAGCCCTGCGCCTGCCGCGCATGGCGCTGGCGCGCTGGCTGACAGGCTGGCGCCTTGCTGCCTTCCTGGTCTCGCTGGTGACCCTGGTGCCGCTGGTGGTGGTGCTGTCCTCCTTCATGTACCCGCAGTCCGACACATGGCTGCACCTGTCGCAGCATGTCTTGCCCGGCATCCTGCTCAACACCCTGTGGCTGTCGCTGGGCGTGGCGGTCGGCACCGGACTGCTGGGTGTCACACTGGCATGGCTTACCGCCGTGTGCGAATTTCCCGGACGCCGCTTCTTCGCCTGGGCGCTGATGCTGCCGCTGGCCATGCCCGCGTATGTCACCGCCTTCGTGGCCATCGGCCTGCTCGACTTCACCGGGCCGCTGCAAACCCTGCTGCGCGAATGGTTCGGCACGAGCAGCTGGTTTCCGCGCATCCGCTCGCGCGGCGGCGTGATCCTGGTGATGACGCTGGCCCTCTACCCTTACGTCTACCTGCTGGCGCGCAATGCCTTCCTGACCCAGGGCAGGCGCGCCCTGGAAGCCGGGCAGTCGCTGGGACTTTCCCGGCGCAAGGGCTTTATCAGGATCGCCTTGCCGATGGCGCGCCCGTGGATCGTCGGCGGCATCATGCTGGTGCTGATGGAAACGCTGGCCGACTTCGGCACCGTCGCCATCTTCAATTACGACACCTTCACCACCGCCATCTACAAGGCCTGGTTTGGCCTGTTTTCCCTGTCCACCGCATCGCAACTGGCGTCGATCCTGGTGCTGATCGTGTTTGCCCTGGTGGCGGCCGAACAGCACTGGCGCGGCGTGCGCCGTTACCATGGCAGCGGCCGCAGCCAGGCCACGACCTATCGCCTGAAGCCGGCGCTGGGCTGGACCGTAAGCGCCGCGCTGGGCCTGTTCTTTTGCGCCGTTTTTGTCATTCCACTGCTGCAGCTGCTGATCTGGAGCGCCAGCGTATTCGCGGAAGAATTCGATGCCCGCTATCCGCTATTCATCTGGCATTCGGTGCTGCTGTCAGGCATTGCCGCCGCCCTGGTGGTCATGGCCGGCCTGATCCTGTCGTACGCGCTGCGCCTGTACCGCGACTGGCCGACGCGCTTTTTCACGCGCCTGTCGACGCTCGGCTATGCCGTGCCCGGCACCGTGCTGGCGGTCGGCATTTTCATTCCGGTGGCCTGGCTGGACAATACCCTGCTGGCGTGGCTGCCGGTGCTGGGCGGCGGCGACGGCAGCGTGCTCAAGGGCACCCTGACGGTAATGCTGCTGGCGTACGTGGCACGCTTCCTGGCGCCCGGCTTCAACGCCATCGACAGCGCCATGCAGCGCATCACGCGCAGCCAGGAAGAAGCCGCGCGCGGCATGGGGCTGTCCGGCTGGCGCCTGCTGGCAAGCGTGCATGTGCCGCTGCTGCGCGGCGGCCTGCTGACCGCGGCGCTGCTGGTATTCGTCGACGTCATGAAGGAAATGCCGATCACCCTGATGACGCGGCCGTTCGGCTGGGATACGCTGGCGGTGCGGGTATTTGAAATGACGTCCGAAGGCCAGTGGGAACTGGCAGCCCTGCCTGCCGTGGTGCTGGTGCTGGTCGGCTTGGTGCCGGTGGTGCTGCTGACCCGGCAGTCGGGCAAGTAAAATAGCGTAATGGATACTCTTAATTCGATGGACGCCGGCGGCGACACCATGCTGCAGCTGACTGGCATTTCCCACATCTACCAGCACACCGCCACATTCTCCGACCTCAGCTTCACGCTGGCGCGCGGCCAGATCGGCTGCCTGCTCGGCCCGTCCGGCTGCGGCAAGACCACGGCGCTGCGCTGCATTGCCGGCTTTGAAACCGTCAGCGCCGGCGCCATCCACGTCAATGGCCGCCTGGTCAGCAGCCGCGATTTTTCCATGCCGGCAGAACAACGCCACATCGGCATGGTCTTCCAGGACTATGCGCTGTTCCCCCACCTGGACGTGCGGCGCAACATTGCCTTCGGACTGCGCGGCCTGGAGCGCGACGCGATTGCGCGCCGCGTCGATGAAATGCTGGAAGTGGTCGGATTGCAGGCGCTCGGCAAGGCGTATCCGCACGAACTCTCGGGCGGCCAGCAGCAGCGCGTGGCGCTGGCGCGCGCGCTGGCGCCCAAGCCCGACCTGCTGCTGATGGACGAGCCGTTTTCCAACCTGGATGTCGAGTTGCGCGAGCGCCTCTCCGTCGAAGTGCGCGCCATTCTCAAGCAGCAGAATGCCACCGCGGTGCTGGTCACGCACGACCAGCACGAAGCCTTCGCCATTGCCGACGAAATCGGCATTGTGCACCAGGGCGTCATCCAGCAGTGGGATGCGCCCTACCGGCTCTACCATGAACCGGTCAACCGCTTCGTCGCCGATTTCATCGGCGAAGGCGTGCTCATACCCGGCAAGGTGCTGGCGCCGAACCGCATCGAAATCGAACTCGGTGCGGTGCCGGCCAGGATGCCCGAAGACTGCTGCCTCGGCTGCACGGTGGATGTGCTGGTGCGCCCCGACGACCTGATCCACGATGACGCCAGTCCCCTGCAGGCCAAAGTGCTCGCCAAGGCGTTTCGCGGCGCGGAGTTTCTGTATACGCTGGAGCTGCCCGGCGGCGCCAGGGTATTGTCGCTGGTGCCGAGCCACCACAATCATGCGCTCGGCGAAAAGATCGGCATCCGGCTTGAAATCGACCACGTGGTGGCCTTCAAGCGCTAAGGCTTCACGAAGCAGGTATCGCCTGCGCCGGGACCGATGCAGCAGCGCGCTGCTTGCCAGGTCGCCTGCTGTCATTCGCGTGCGGCCAGCCAGCCGTTGACGTTCGCCAACTCGGCTTCATTCAGCTTGCCGACCGCAGCCGCCAGCTGCAGCCGGTTCAGCAAAAATTGGTAGCGCGCCTCGACCAGGTTGTAGCGGGCCTGGTAAACATTTTGTTCGGCGTCGATCACATCGACGGTTGTTTTTGCGCCCACCTCGCGCCCCCGCTTGATCGAAGCCAGCCACGATGCGCTGGATACCTGCGCCTGCTCGAGCGCCTTGATCCGTGCCGTGCCGCTTTCGACCGCCAGGAAAAATTGCCTGGTCCCTTGCACTGCATCGCGCCGCACGGCTTCCAAGGTGTGTCGCTGTTGCTCCCGCACCGCCACTGCCTGCCGCAGCTGCGCGCTGCGGCCGCCGCCGGTATACAGCGGGATCGACAGTTGCAAGCCGATCGCACCGCTGGCCTTGCGCTCAGGCGCACCGGCTGCGGCAATGCTGCCATCCCATTTCCTGCCGTAGCTGGCAACGAGCGAAACCGCAGGGGCGCTTTCAAGGCGGTAGCGATCGATATCCTGGCGGGCATGGTCGAGACCGAGTTGCTGCGCCTGGAGTGCCAGGTTGCTTTCCTGTGCCAGCAGCATCCATGCACCCAGCGAAGCCGGTTGCAAAATGGTAGCGGCATGCTCTTCCGACACTGGCGCCAGCTGCGCCGGGTCCAGATCGGTCAGTGTCTTGTAGACATCTGATTTGGTCGCCAAGTCGTTGCGGGCGGCGATCTCAATCGCAATGATTGCGTCGAAGCGGGCTTGCGCTTCATTGGCATCGGTAATGCTCGAGGAGCCGACCTCGAGCATTTTTTTTGCTTGCGCCAGCTGCTGGCCGACCGCTTCCTTCTGGGCGGCGACCAGCTTCAGGTTTTCTTGCGCCAGCACGGTGTCACAATAGGCTTTTGCCACGCGCAAGATCAAATCCTGTTCCTCCGCGCGATATTGCACGGCAGCTTGCCGCGCCTGCAGTTTCAACTGGTCTCGCCCCACCGTCGCTGCCGCATCGTAGAGCGGCTGAATCAGCGTCACGCCCACTTCATATTGCGGCCCGCGCATGCGGGTGGGCGGCGCGGCGGGATTGGCTTGTACGGAATCCGAAGTGCTGGCGGTCTGACCGGCATTGCCATTGAGCGCAATCTGCGGCAACATCGCGGCGGCACCCAGGTTGGCGTTTTCCAGCCCGGCGTTGCGTGCCTGTTCCGCGGCGGCGAAGCGGGCGTCATGCGTGCGGGCCGCCTGCCATGAGGACAATAGATTTGTGGCGCTCGCTGGCGTGCATAGCATTGGCAAAACCAGCAGCGCAACCGAATATGTTTTCGCCAACGATTGAAATGCTCTGTGCATCGTTATGGTCGTTTTTAAAAAAAACCGGGCGTGCCGAGACGCCCGGTAAACAGCGCCGGAGGTACGCTGGGGGAGAATAAGTTAAAGCAACATTGACTAAAAAATCGCGCGCGAACGAAGCATGGCGCTGCAAGGCAAGCCGCGCGGATTCATCGCTTCAGCATTGCTGCCGCTCATGAAAAACGCCACCGGCGCCCTGGGCAGTTCCCTGGGTGAGCGGGAACTGCCGCAGTGCATCCGGTGGCGTAATCATTGCATTAAAACTTCTGTTGGTAGCTCAACGTCAAGGTACGTCCGCGGCCAGCGAAATAATTGTCATTGGCCGTCTGCGATCCAGCGTCTGCCTGCGCAAAGTAGCCGATGTACTGGCGGTCGAGCAGGTTTTCGATGCCGACACCGAAAGTGCCCCACCGGGTCTTGTAACTGCCGCTCAGGTCGAACAGGGCGTAACCGTTGAAATGCTCTTCCTGGCTGCTTGCGCCGATGAAGCGCCCCACGTTGATATGGCGCGAGAACAGTTGCGTCCCTTGCAAGCGGACACTGCCTTCCGGCGCGAAGGCCCAATTGACGCCCATGACCAGCTTGTCGGGACCCTGCGAACGTGCCCCCTGGTCGAGGTCGAGCGGCGCACCTTGTGCAGCGGCACGTTTGCCGATGGTCTTGGAATAAGTGCCATTGACGGTCCATGCCTTCGCCAATCGGAGCTCACCCATCAATTCCCATCCCCGGACATCGACTGGGATGCGTTGAACGGTACCGACGCCGGTCGCCGCATTGACGGTCACGCTCGAACCCAGTTCAGACGTTGAAATGAAGTACGAAATGCCGACATTGCCCCAGGCTCCGCGCTGCGTCAGGCCGATTTCCTTGTTCTTGGTGATTACCGGCTTCAAGTCGACCAGTGTGGCGGCCGACTTGCCTGCGGTATTGACGCTGCGCAAAACAACGCCGACATCAGCGATACCGAATCCTTCGTTGTACGAAGCATACGCCGACCAGCCGCCGCCGAACCGGTAGATACCGCCGATATTCGGAATCACCTTCTCAAACGACTGGCTGCCGCCCTGGACATCATGCGCGCCGTTGAACCACAAGGTGCGATAGGGAGCGACGTCCAGCGTCGCTTTTTCATAGCGCAAGCCGCCTTTCAGCGTCGCAGCGCCAATGTCGTATTCAAGTTGCGCAAACGGCGCAATGCTGACGTACTCCATTGGCGGCACCCAGGTACGGTTGGTCAGCGCAAGACGCTGCTGGGACTCGTCGCGCAACCAGTCCAGACCTGCTGTCAATTCGAGCCCTTCAACCACCAGGTCCGGACGCACCCAGGTGAAGCGCGCGCCAAGCTTGTTGTCGGTGATCTCGGATTGCTCGACGAGGGTGCCGACTGGCGCAAACGCCGGATCCTGGAAAGCCGCCCGCCCGACGCTCGCGCCGAACATCGAGGCAAACTGCTGGCGGTATAACTGCGCCGTGAGCTCGCCGCCGAGCACGTCCTGATGGCGCCATTCCAGGCTGGTGCTTTTTACATCGTTGGTTTGTGGCATTCCTGGCGGCTTACCCGGCACCGATGTCGTCGGCACGCCTGCAGCGCGGTTGCCGTTGACGACCACGTAGTCATCGTTCGGATCGAGCGCAAATTGATTGTGCGAGAACTGGATTCGCTGGTTGCCGAAAGTGCGGCCGAGCTTGATGAATACGTCGGTAGCCTTGGAATCCATGGTGTCGCCGCGCTGGGCGTCCACGCCGATTCTTCGCCCGGAGGCATCATAGGACATGCCGCGGCTGGTGTAGCCGACATACGCCAGGCCATCGAAATCGTCGTTTTTATGAGCGACGGAGTATCCGGTTTTCCATGACAGGCTGTCAGACTTGAATTGCGATGTAAGGCGGGCATCGACCTGGAATTCCGTGCCGTTTTTCTTCGGCGCCTTGGAAATGTAATTGATGATGCCGCCGGTGGCGCCGAGTCCCTGGACCGCCGAAGCGCCAGCAATCACTTCGACCCTCTCGATCACTGCCGAATCGACAAAGGTGCCTTCGCGGGTGCCTACACGCAGCGGATTGGATTGCGGTATGCCGTCGAACAGGATCAATGCAGCGCGTCCGCGCATGGATTCGCCGAACTGGTTCGACTTCTGCGTCGGCGGGGCATAGCCCGGAACGAACTGGGTGAGCGCAGCGGAGGGATCATCGGCAACCAGCATTTGTTGCGACAACTCCTTTTCAGTGACGACGCTGACCGCGCCGGCGATCTTGTCGATCGCCTTGGCGGTGCGGGTGACGGAAACCACGACGGACTGCACCTCGCTGGATTTGGCGCCGGCGGCCGAGTCGGCCTGTTGCGCCATTGCGGGAACACTCAGGGCCGCACACCACAAAGCCGAGTGAACGGCGCGGCTGATGGCGGTACGTGAATACGGTATGTTCATCATTTACTCCTAGTTTTACTGCGGCTAATAAAAAAACCAAATACGTCAGTTCAATGGCTGGCTTGCTGCGCCTGGTGGTTATCGCCCCAGAACGGCATGCAGGCGGCAGCAGGAAGCTCGGCGAGAACCTCGCCCTGCTCGACTTCCTGCGTGCTCGTCACACGCAGCAGGTGCTCGCTGACCGCCACCAGATATTCATAGTGGGTACCGAGAAAATCGCGCTGGATGATGCGGCCCTTCAGAAAATTCTCGTCCTGGAGTTGGGATTGCCGCGTGTGCAGAACGATATGCTCCGGGCGAATGCCCACGGTGACATTGCTGGCTGCCGTACCGTCGGGCGAGCGCGACAGCACGATGCGCTGTTCGTCGCTCAGCAGCACGGCGAGGCCGGAACCATGCGCCTGGGCCCGGCCCGAGAGCAGATTGCTGTGTCCGACGAAGTCGGCAATGAAGGGCGATTTGGGTTCCCGGTAAATCTCATGCGGGGTGCCGAGCTGAATGATGCGGCCACCGCTCATGACGGCAATCCGGTCGCTCAACGCCAGCGCCTCATCCTGGTCATGCGTGACATACAGGGTCGTGATCTTCAGGCGCGTCTGCAGCTCCCGCAGCCAGCCGCGGGCGCGCAGGCGCAGCTTGGCGTCGAGATTGGACAGCGGTTCGTCGAGCAGCAGCAACTGCGGCTCGTACACCAGCGTGCGTGCCAGCGCCACGCGCTGCTGCTGGCCGCCCGAGAGTTCATGGGGATAGCGGTCCGCATAGGCCCCCATTTCCACCAGGCCCAGCGCGCGGGCCACCTTGTCGCCGGCTGTGTTGCCGGTGATCTTGCGCAGCTTCAATGGGAATTCGACGTTCTGCCTGACCGACATATGGGGCCACAAGGCGTACGACTGGAACACCAGGCCGCAATTCCTGTTCTCCGGCGCGAGGTGCAGCTTGCTGCCGGAATCGAAGAACATGTCGCTGCCGAGCTGGATTCTGCCGGTCGTGGGGCGATCCAGGCCCGCGATGGAAAACAGCGTGGTGCTTTTGCCGCAGCCGCTGGGCCCGAGCAAGGTCAGGAATTCGCCATCCTTCACCGTGAAGGAGACATTGTCGATGGCCTTGACGGCGCCATAGGTGCGCGTCAAGCCGCTTACGATTAGTTCAGCCATGATTCAGTTTCTTTCCGAAACGCGTGGCGATTGCCACCAGAATTAAAGTGAGGATGAGTTGGATGACCGACAGGGCGGCAACCGGACCTGCATCGCCCTTGGCCCAGACATTCAGCAGGGTCGTGCCGATGATTTCCGTCCCCGGGGAGTACAGGAACACCGCAGAAGCGTATTCCTTGAAGAAGGAAATGAAGGTCAGCAGGTAGCACGCGATCAGCGCCGGCCGGGCGATCGGGAACACGATCTTGCAGCAGGTGGTCCACCAGGTGGCGCCGACGACGCGCGCACTCTGGTCGATTTCCTTGCCGATCTGCATGAACGAAGGCGCGACGGAAACGTAGGCGGAAGGCAGGTTGCGCATGGTGAACGCCACGATCAGAATCGCCAGCGTGCCGTGCAGTGCGCTGAAGCCGGGAATCCAGAGCACCAGCCACAGGAAGCCGACACCGACGATCATGCCGGGAACCGCGCGCGGAAACATGGCCAGCATTTCCAGCGGCCGGGCAAAGCGTGATTCCGAGCGTTGAATCACCGCTGCGACGATGGCGATCATGAGCGTGGCGACCGCCGCGCCGATTGTCGACACCTTCAGGCTGTTCCAGATCGAGCGGCCGTAGAGTTCCTGTTCCATCAGCATCTTGTAGTTATCCAGGGTGAAGAACTCCCAGGGCGACACCAGCGGGGTCAGGTACTCCACGAACGAACGGACGATCAACGCGATCAGCGGCAGAATGACGACCATCAGCATGTACACGACCATCAGCGCGAGCACCGCCCAGCGCCATGCGCCGATATCCAGCGGCTTGGGGCGCTGCGATTTGCCGCGCACGGTGATGTAGCGCTGCTTGTGGGCCAGCAGTTTTTGCTGCACCAGGACCAGCGAAGCCACCAGCGCGAGCAGCAGCAGGGCCGCGGCGCCCAGCAAGCCATAGTCGGGCGTGATCTGGCTGTTGCCAACGCGCAGCAGGAAGGTGGTGAAGAACTCAAGTCCGGCCGACCAGCCGAAAATCAGCGGGATGGACAGCAGTTCGATGCCGCCGACGAAGGTCAGCAGGGTGCTGTAGACGATCGCCGGCCGGAGCAAGGGAATTGTCACGGATTTGAGCACTTGCCATGGCCTGGCGCCGACGCAGCGCGCCGCGTCTTCCAGCGAGGCGTTGCCGAGCGCGAGCGAGCTGGCGCAATACAGCATGACCGCAGGCGCCATTGCGATGCCGCCCAGCACGCCCATGCCGGTGATGGAGGTCAGATTCCACGGCACGGCGCCGAATATATCGCGCACCAGGAGACTGATGTAGCCGGATGGCCCGTACAGCACGTACCAGCCCAGCGCCAGCACCAGTTGCGAGATATAGATCGGCCCCAGCATCGCGCCTTCGAGCCACGACCGGAAAGGCAGGTCGAAGCGCACGATGGCGATGGCGGCCGCAACGCCGATGCTGGTGGCCACGATCGTCGCGACGATGGCCAGCTTGAACGAGTTCGCCACCGCCACGAAGAACTCGGGCATCGAGAACAGATGCGTGAAGCTGGCGAAGGTCCAGATCCGCTCGGGATCATAGAGCGCGTTCGATTGCAGCGACTGGTAGCCGATCACCACCAGCGGCGCGGCCACCAGCAGCACCGTCATCAGCATCACGGCGAACTGGATCAGCCCCGACCAGTCGCGGCCGCGCCAGCTTTGTTGCGGGCTTGGCGCAAGCGACTGCATGCCCGCGCCCCCCAGCCTGATTGGAGAAGTGTTCATGGCCTTCTCGATTATGGTTTGACAGGCTTGTACGCCGCGACCCAGGCATCGGTGAATTGCTTGGTGTCGTCGACCATTTTCTGGTTGTAGTCCACCATGATCATGTTGCGTTCGCCGATTTTTTCCCGAATCATGTCGTAAGTCAGGAAGGGCACTTCTCCCTTCTTGATGTCGCTTCGGTAAGGCGTCAGTCCGCCGACGCCGACGGCGACCTGGCCGGCATGCGACACGACAAAATCGAGGAACAGCTGGGCCGAGTACTTGCTCTCCGCCTTCTTGGTGATGGCCACGCCGCGCATCATGACCGGCGTACCGTCTTCGATCAGATTCCAGCCCAGGATGCGGTCGCTGCGGCCGTCCTGGAGTCGCTTGACAAAGGGCAGCGGCGAACCGAAATAGATCAGCGAATATTCACCGGTGACCACTTTCTCGACCATGGCCGCGCCACCACCTTCCGGGCGCGTGATGGGACCAAGCTGGTTGATGAGGTTCCAGCCGGCAGCCCCGGTGCGGTTCGCGTAGGCCCAGTGCGCGGCATAGGCGAATGGATGGCGCGCGGCGTCATACGTCGAGATGCGGTTGGCGAAATCCTGCGGATGCTGCTTGGCGAGAACAGCCAGCTGCGCCAACGACTTGGGTCTCTTGTTAGCTGGCAAGATGAGTTTGTTGTACACAAACACCAGCGGGTCGGTGGAAATCGTATACAAGCCCGGGAACGGGCGACTCCACTCCGGCAATTCCTTGCTGCCTTCGGCGACATAAGCTTCGATCCCCTGCTTTTCTTGCATGCGCAACCACCCGCCGGGCGATGCGACCGCCAGGATATCGGCACTGCGCTTGCCGACCGAGGATTCCGAGTAATAGCGTTCAAAGGTGGGGGCCGGGCCGAGATCCAGCGTTTCGACTTTGATCCAGGGATATTTCTTTTGGAATGCCGCGACTGCAGGCGCGAAATTCTCAGCCGAAATGTTTCCGTAAATAAGTAGCCCTTTTTCTTGCTTCGATTTGCTCACCGCATCGGCGCTTGCGGCAATGGCGGCATGACTGACGACGGCGGTTACGGCGAGCGCCATGACTTGAATCGCGCGGGAAATTCGGTGTTTCATCGTGTTCTCCAAAACTGTCCATAGAAAATGCAAGCATCGTGGCCCGCATTTCGTACAAGCAATCCTCAGACCACGTTTTGATAGTAGCCAATTATGGATACCATTGTCAAGCGCAAATTATTTTTTATTCAGTACAGGCATCCGCCTAGCAAATACATATAACTCATTGAATATAAATGAAATTAAATTTATTCTCAGGCGAAGAACGAAAGGGATGAAAATAATTTTGGCGAATTATCGCGAAATATTCCCTTTGCAGATGGTAAATTTTGGAGGTAAAATTGGCGACTATTAATGATAATGAATGGTTAAACCCTCATGACTTTATCGAAATCGCCATTGTCTGTTTTTCATTTCGGCAAGACAGCCAGCTTTGCATGCCAGTTCGACCAGCGCTTTTCCTATTGCCTGTACGTGCCCCGCAACTTCAATGTTGCACTGCCGATGCGCCCCCGCGTCCTGGTCGCCGTGCACGACACGGCGCGCCACAATCAAAGCCTGCGGGACCAGTTTGCCGATTTCGCCGAGGCAAGCGGAACGATCGTGCTTTGCCCGCTTTTCCCGGGCAACGTCGGCATAGATGATGATTTGGATGGCTATAAATATCTGCGATACGCGGATGTGCGGTACGACCAGGTACTCATCGCCATGGTGGAGGAAGTCGCCGGGCGCTACGGCTTCGAGGCGCCGAATTTCATGCTGTTCGGCTTTTCAGGCGGGGGGCATTTCGCGCACCGCTTCGCTTATCTGCACCCCGAACTGGTTACCGCCACGGTAGTTGCTTCGCCCGGCTCGGTGACGCTTCCCGTCAAGCAGTACCAGTGGTGGGCCGGCGTGGGCGATTTCAGCCAGCGCTTCGGCAAGGCATTCGATCTGGAGCGCCTGCGGCACGTGCGCATGCATCTGGTGGTCGGCGCGAACGACACCAATCCGGCGGGCATCGTGCAATCGCCGGCAAGCAAAAACTGGGTGCCCGGCGCCGATGCCACAGGAACGAACCGGGTCGAGCGCCTGCAGACTCTCTACCGTCACTTGCTGGAGGAACGCGTGCCGGTGAGCCTGGAAGTCGTCGACGGCGTGGGCCACGAAGTGGGGCCGATCGTCACCGCCGCCATTCTCTTCTTCTGCGACTATTTCATCGAAGCCGTCCGGCTGGCGGACGGCGCGGCGACGGCCTGAGGCGAGAGCCTGCCGCGAACCTGCCCTGGGCTTCAGGCGCCAAGCAAGGCGCTTGCCGCGCCGGCGCGCAGCAAGCCGACATCGCTGCCCACGGTCACGAAGCGAAAGCCTCGCGCAAAGCAATCCGACGCCCTTTCGCCAGGCACCATCGCGCCGCCGAGCAGCTTGCCTGACGCCAGCGCGCCCTGCTCGGCCTTCTTCATCAGCGCCGCCACTTCCTCATCCCGGTACTGCCCCATCTTGCCAACGCTGCCGGTCAGATCGAGCGGCCCGATGAACAACATGTGCAAACCCTCGACCGCGGCGATTTCCGCGATGGCGTCGGCGCCTTTTTTACTTTCTATCATCGCCACCAGCAACAACTGCTGATCGATGTTGCGATAATATTCATCGCCGGCGCTACCCCAGGCCGCCGCGCGCGACACCGTGAAGTGCGCGCCGCGGATTCCCGCGGGCGGATACTGGCACGCAGCGACGAAGCGGCGCGCGTCCTCTGCGCTTTCCACGTTCGGCAAGAGCAAGCCTTCGACGCCGGCATCCAGCAGCCGCTTGATTTCCGCAACATTGTTTTCGCCCAGGCGGGCCAAAATCGTCGCATCGCCGGCGGCGCGAATCGCCCTCATTTGGTGAATCGCCGTTTCCAGCCCGCCCGGTGAATGCTCATGATCGATCACCAGCGCATCGAACCCGGCCAGGCCCATCACCTCGGTCGCATCCGGACTGCCCAGAAACAGCCACGCGCCACGGCACGCCTGGCCGTTTTTTAATTTTTGCAAAAGCGAATTGGAACGAAAAATCATATGGACTCCGCAGGTGAAATCGGCTTGGCGTATTTGCGCCAGCGATTCAAGTGGTTATAGACGACGGCCGCCAGCCCTTCGGCATCGCGACGCCTGAGCATGTCGAGCATTTCGACATGGTCGGCATTGCTGACCTGGACGGATTTGACCGTGTCCCAGACGCCTTTCCGGCCCGGAATGCCGCGCTCGCGCAAGTTCTTGATCTGGGCAGCCAGCATGGGATTGCCGGCCATGGAATACAGGCAGGCGTGCAATTCGAAGTTAATTTCGCGCATCTTGAGCTGCCCTTCGTTTTCGGCGGCGAACTGGAAGGCGCGCACCAGGCGCTCGAATTCCGCGATTTGATCATCGGTGGCGCGCTGCACGATCAGGCGGCAAGCCGCCGTTTCGATCAAGGTGCGCACTTCATAGAGCTGCTCCCGATCCTGGTCGGTGTAGTTGCAAACCCGATAGCCGCGGTTCGGCAAGTGCTCGATCAAGCCGCGGATATTCAACTCTGCCAGAGCGATCCGCACCTCGAAACGATTGGCGCCATAGTTGCCTTCCAGCTCCGCCTGCTTCAACCATTCACCGGGGGAGTATTTCCCGGCAAGAAGGTCCGCCATCAGCGCTTCCGAAAAGTTCTGTTCCTTGTCCCCGTGCACAGTATTTTTCATCATATATGAATAGTCGCCAAAATTGTTCGCGAGTATAGCAGATTTTTTGCACTAAGAATGCCCATCCAGATGGCATCTTTTATGCTTTCCCTTTACACAGCCAGCACTTCCTTCCCTATTATTTTTTTGTTGACATTGATTTGGATAGCATCTAATATTGTAGCCAATTTAGTAGCCAATATTTCCCAGCGATTTCAGCCGGGAGCAAGAAAGGATCTGTATGCTGAAGGTCGGCCTCCTACAAACTTGCGCGACACCCGACGTGCACGCAAACCGGGCCCGTGTCGTTGCGCAAATCCGCCAGGCGAGCGCCCTGGGGGCCGACTTGATCGCCATGCCGGAAGCGGTGGATTTCCTGCATCCGGACCCGCGCGAGTTCGCGCGCTATGCCCAGCCCATGGCGGCGCACGAATTCCTGGCATTGCTGCAATCTACCGCCAGTGAATTGCGCGTGTGGCTGCTGGCGGGGTCGCTTACGACCCGCAATGACCTCGGCCAGCCGGTCAATCGCACGATCCTGATCGCGCCGGATGGCAAGGTCAGCGCCTGGTACGACAAGATCCATCTGTTCGATGCGGCGGCGACCAAAAACGCCGTTCTTGAATCCAGCATTTTTTCGCGCGGCAAGACCGGCGTGGTCGCCACCATCGGCGAGGTCGCGCTGGGCCTGAGCATTTGCTACGACGTCCGCTTTCCTTATCTGTACCGCGCCTTGGCGTTGCATGGCGCCAATGTCATGTGCGTTCCGGCGGCCTTCATGAAGGTGACCGGGGAAGCCCACTGGCATGCCCTGCTGCGTGCGCGCGCCATCGAAACCGGCAGCTACGTGATCGCGCCGGCGCAATACGGCAGTCCTCATGACGGCCGCGAAAGCTACGGCCGCTCGCTTGTGGTCAATCCGTGGGGAGAAGTCGTCGCAGAGGCGGGAGGCGATGCGCAAGTCATCACCGCTGACATTGATCTTGCGCTCGTCGCCGAAGCGCGCCGGCGCATTCCGAGCCTCGTTCAAACGAAGGACTTTGATGTTATTAAAATTCGAGCAAGCCATGACTAAGTATCCAATCAGCCAGGTCGCGACAAAAGATCTCACCCTTTCCAGCGGATTCACCGTCAAGACCTACAAGGCCGAACCGTCCGTGCCGGACAGCGGCAAGGTTCTCGTTCTCCTTAATGGCGGTCCGGGCCTTCCCTGCGAATACCTGCTGGCGCCGCATCTGCGCCTGCTCGAGCATGGCTGGACCGTCATCTCGTACGACCAGTTGGGGTGCGGCCAGTCCGATCGTCCCAAGGACGACAGCCTCTGGACACTCGAACGCTATGTGAGCGAGCTCGAGGAGATCGTCGCATTGCTGGGCCTCGATCGCTACTGCCTGCTGGGGCATTCCTGGGGAACCTGGCTGGGCACCGAATTTTCATTGCGCAATCAGCGCGCCATCCGCAAGCTGATCCTTGCCGACGGCGCATGCGACATTCCCCACCTGGTTTCGGAATTGAACCGGCTGCGCTACGCCCTCGGTAACGATACGGTGCAGATGATGCTGCGGCATGAGGCGCAAGGCACCCTGGATCACGAGGAATACCGGGCTGCCATCACGATCCTGAATTACCGGCATGTCTGCCGCCTGCCCGTGTGGCCCGAGCCGCTGGTGCGCTCCATCGCCGCCTGGAACATGGATCCTTACGTTGCGATGCAGGGGCCCAACGAATTCACTTATACCGGCAACATGCGCGCGTGGAACCGCATTCCCGCGATGTCCCGGCTGCAGCTTCCCTGTCTGGTGATCTCGGGCGAATTCGATGAATTGCCGCCCTCGTGCAGCTACCTCATCCATAACGCATTACCGGACTCGCGGCTGCATATTTTCCCTGGCTGCTCGCACATGCCGTTTTATGAAGACCCCGACGCCTATTTCACACGCCTGTTGGATTTCTTGAATCTGGATAAATAAATACCGGCCACATGCTGGATCGGCATGCACGGCCCCAACTTGGCTGACTGGCGATTCGGCCGGCATGCCGACGGTATAGGAGGAAGCAAACATGAATTTTTCGCAGAACGATGAGCGCAGCGCGGCCAAGAAATTGGGCGGGATAGGGCTGGTCATCGCTTTTCATATCCTGATCGCCTATGCCTTGCTGACCGGGCTGGCGCGCAAGGTGGTGGATGTCCTCAAGGAACCGGTTGACGTCCATTATATTGAGGAAGTCAAGCCGACACCGCCGCCGCCTCCGCCGCCGGAGCGGCAGGTCCAGCCGCCTCCTCCGAAGACTGCTGCGCCGCCGCCGCCCTTCGTGCCGCCGCCCGAAGTGCAAGTCGCGCAACCACAACAGCAGAACGCGATTGCCGCCGTTTCCAACGCCAAGCCTGACAATCCCGTGATGCCGTCGCCCAGGACCGAAACGGCTCCCCCTGGCCCCGCAGTTGTCGCTGCCGTGGTCGACTTCAACAGCTGCGCCAAGCCGGAATACCCGGCGAAATCGCAGCGCAATGAAGAGCAGGGCACGGTCGTGCTGCAGTTCCTGATCGGCGTCGATGGGCAGGTCGCCGATTCGAAGGTCGAAAAAAGCAGCGGTTCGCGCGATCTCGACAAGGCTGCGCGCTCGGCGCTGAGCCTGTGCAAGTTCAAGCCTGGATTGGTGGACGGGAAACCGCAGCCATCATGGACCAAGGTGCAGTATGTCTGGAAGCTGGAATAAGGAATCCGCGACCGCAACCCCATTGCAGTGAATGCCGTCAATTTACATCGTCAATCATAGAAAGCCTGTCATGAAAATCCGTTCTCGCTTATCGGCCCTTGTTGCCATAGTCA
The DNA here is from genome assembly GCF_004114795.1 of Janthinobacterium sp. 17J80-10. Classification (NCBI taxonomy): domain Bacteria; kingdom Pseudomonadati; phylum Pseudomonadota; class Betaproteobacteria; order Burkholderiales; family Oxalobacteraceae; genus Janthinobacterium; species Janthinobacterium sp. 17J80-10. Next base: position 3,804,120 of record NZ_CP035311.1, read on the forward strand.
CGTTCACCATGATCGCAGCCACCCTGACTGCCCCGCATGCATTCGCCGAGGAGGCGATGCCGGCTGCTGCATCCAGCCTGCCCGCGCCGGCGCAAGAATCGACGCCGGCAGCCGCGCCTGCCGCTGCCCCGGCCGCCGACACCGTCGCCGTCGATAACCCTTATGGCCTGGACGCCCTCTGGAATGCCGGCGACTTCGTCGCCAAGGGCACCCTGATCATCCTGGTGCTGATGTCGATGGGATCGTGGTACATCATCATCACAAAACTGATCGACCAGATGCGCATCGGCCGCCAGGCGGCGGACGCGCGCGAAAAATTCTGGAAGGCGCCCTCGCTGCAGGGCGGCATCGGCGCCCTGGCGTCCGGCAGCCCGTTCCGCTTCATCGCCGAAAGCGGCGTCAAGGCCAGCGAGCACCACGATGGCGCGCTGCTGGAACAGATCGACCTGAACACGTGGGTCACCATGTCGGTGCAGCGCACGGTCGAAAAAGTCCAGAGCCGTCTCCAGGATGGCCTGGCCTTCCTCGCCACGGTCGGATCGACCGCGCCGTTCGTCGGCCTGTTCGGCACCGTGTGGGGCATTTACCATGCCCTGACAGCGATCGGCGTCGCCGGACAGGCATCGATCGACAAGGTGGCCGGCCCGGTGGGCGAAGCCCTGATCATGACCGCGATCGGTCTCGCGGTGGCGGTGCCTGCGGTGCTGGGTTATAACTGGCTGGTACGCCGCAACAAGGCCGCGATGGAAGATGTTCGCTCGTTCTCCGCTGACCTGCACATGGTCCTGCTCTCCGGCGTGATGTCTACCCGCCAGTCCGCCCAGGTCCAGAGCGCCAAGAAGATTGCCTGATCATGGCTATGTCATTGGGCTCCCCCGACGGGGATGATGATGAAGTGATCGGCGCGATCAATACCACGCCGCTGGTCGACGTGATGCTGGTGCTCCTGATCATTTTCCTGATCACGATTCCGGTGGTGACGCATACCGTGCCGGTGAAGCTGCCGAACGAAGCGAACCAGGCGTACAAGACCAAGCCGGAAAACATCAATATCGCCGTCAACAGGAAGGGCGAGGCATTCTGGAACGAGGAGTTCATGCCGAACGAGGCGGCGCTGCTGAACCGTCTCAAGAGTGCGGCAGTGCTGGTGCCGCAGCCGGAAGTGCATATCCGCGGCGACCAGGATGCGCGCTATGAGTTTGTCGGCAAGGTGATCCTGGCGGCGCAGCGCGCCGGCATCGCCAAGGTCGGCTTCGTGACCGAGCCGCCTGCGCGCGGCGGCTGATCGCGGCTGATCGATTGCCAGCGAATGAACTTATTTTCGAACAACCAGTTCACACACAAGGAGTAAGCCATGGGCATGAATGTCGGGTCAGGCAGCAAGTCCGCCGATCCGGAACCAATGATCGAGATGAACATGACACCGCTGATCGATGTATTGCTGGTGCTGATCATCATGCTGATCATTACGATTCCGATCCAGAATCACGCGGTCAATCTGAACATGCCTGCGGGCACACCGCCGATGCAGACCACGCAGCCGGAAGTGGTCACGATCGACGTCGCTGCCGACGGCACGATAATCTGGAATGGCGAGGTGGTGCCGGACCGCGCGCAGCTCGAAGCCAGGCTGCAAGGCCTGGCGGCGATGCCGGACCAGCCGGAAGTGCACCTGCGGCCGAACAAGATGGTGTCATACAAATCGGTGGCCGCGGTAATGGCATCAGCGCAGCGCCTCGGCGTGACCAAGCTTGGCATGGTCGGCAACGAGCAATTTATCAAGTGATTGAGAGAATCCCCGATGTCCCGGTTTCAGTTTGCACGTGCCGGCCTGCTGCTGGCCGCCCTGGGCTTGAACGCCGCACCCGTCCTGAGCGGCGCCGGAACGGCCCATGCCGCCAGCCAGGAACAGGCGCAGGCAGTGCGCGCCGAAGTCGGCAAGCCGCTCCAGGCCGCGGCCGAACTCGTCAAGGCGAAGAAGTACGCCGAAGCGCTGGCCAAACTGCAGGAAGCCGACGCCGTCACCGGCAAGACGGCCTATGAAACATTCGTCCTCGATCGCATGCGCGGCGCGGCTGCGGCCGCGGCCGGCGACATCGAACTTGCCGCCGCCGCCTTCGACGCAGCCATCGCCAGCGGCTTCATGTCCGCGACCGAGCAATTGAAGCTGATCGAAGCGATGGCCGGCGCGTATTACCGCGCCGCCTCGTATGGCAAGGCAGGCGACTGGGCCCGCCGCTACCTGAGGATCAGCGACAGCGCGGCGGTGCGCGGCCTGCTGACCCAGTCGCTGTACCTGCAGGGCGACTATGGCGCCGCCCTCAAGGGCCTGGCAGCAGAATTCGTCGAGGACGAGCAGGCCGGCCGCGCGCCAGTCGAGGAACGCCTGCGCCTGCTGGCTTCCTGCTATCTGCAGCTCAAGGATGCGGCCGGCTATGCCGGCGCGCTGGAGCGCCTGCTTGCGCATTATCCGAAAAAGGAATATTGGGCAGACAGGCTGGCGCGGCTTCAGGCCAGGGCGGATTTCGCCGAGCGCCTGCAACTGGACCTCTACCGATTGCAGCTGGCGACCGACAGCCTGAACAGCGCAGCCGGCATCACCGACATGGCGCAACTGGCGCTCCAGGCCGGCTATCCGTCCGAGGCGAAGAAGGCGCTGGACACAGGATTCGGCAGCGGCGCGCTGGGCACGGGCGGCGATGCCGAGCGTCACCGGCGCTTGAGGGACCAGGTGAACAAGCGCGCGGAAGATGACCTCAAGACCATCGGCGCCGGCGATGCCCAGGCGGAAGCGGCTCCGGGCGGCGCCGGCCTCGTCAATACCGGCTACAACTATGTCGTCAACGGCCGCTTCGACAAGGGTATCGCCATGATGGAGCGCGGCCTCGCCAAAGGCGGGCTGAAGCGCCCGGAAGACGCCAGGCTCCATTTGGGCCTGGCCTATCTTCTGGCCGGCGACAAGGCCAGGGCATCGCAAGTGCTGAAATCGGCGCAAGGCGCCGACGGCGTCGCCGACCTGGCCCGCCTGTGGATGCTCGTGCGCTGACTTGCCGACAGCCGGATGCCGGATGCCGGATGCCGGACATGCTTCCCGTTAGGTAAAAGGACAAGACACGATGAACCGAATCGCACACATGGTCGGAAGTAAAACCTATACGTTCCGCGACTTGCGCGACTTGATGGCGAAGGCAACACCGGCCCGCTCGGGAGATTACCTGGCCGGCGTCGCGGCCGAAAACGCGGAACAGCGCGTGGCGGCGCAGATGGCCCTCGCCGAACTTCCCTTAAGCGTCTTTCTCGACGAAATGCTGGTGCCGTACGAAACCGACGAAGTCACGCGCCTGATCGTCGATGGCCACGATGCTGCCGCATTCGCCCCGGTCAAGCATCTGACCGTGGGAGATTTTCGCAACTGGCTGCTGAGCGATGCGGCGGACGCGGCGAGCCTGGCCGCGCTCGCCCCTGGCGTCACCCCGGAAATGGCGGCGGCCGTGTCCAAGATCATGCGGATCCAGGACCTGATCCTGGTGGCAAAAAAGTGCCGCGTCATCACCCGTTTCCGCAACACGATCGGCCTGCAGAACCGCCTGTCGACGCGGCTGCAGCCGAACCATCCGACCGACGATGCCGGCGGCATCGCGGCAAGCGTGCTGGACGGCCTGCTTTACGGCAGCGGCGATGCCGTCATCGGCATCAATCCCGCCACCGACAACGTGCCGCAGGTGATCAAGATCGTCTCCATGCTGGACGAAATCATCCGTCGTTACGCCATACCCACCCAGTCATGCGTGCTCACCCACGTCACCAACACCATTGCCGCAATCGAGCGCGGCGCGCCGGTGGACCTGGTGTTCCAGTCGATCGCCGGAACGGAGGCGGCCAACGCCAGCTTCGGCATCAACCTGAACCTGCTTGCCGAAGCGCGCGACGCTGCCCTCTCGCTGGGGCGCGGGACCGTCGGCAACAACGTGATGTATTTCGAAACCGGCCAGGGCAGCGCCCTGTCGGCCAACGCCAACCACGGGATCGACCAGCAGACATGCGAAGCGCGCGCCTACGCGGTGGCCCGCAAGTTCGAGCCGCTTCTGGTGAACACCGTGGTCGGCTTCATCGGCCCCGAATATCTCTATGACGGCAGGCAGATCATCCGGGCAGGGCTGGAAGACCACTTCTGCGCCAAACTGCTGGGACTGCCGATGGGCTGCGATGTGTGCTACACCAATCATGCGGAAGCCGACCAGAACGACATGGATATCCTGCTGACGCTGCTGGCGGCGGCGGGTTGCAACTTCATCATGGGCATCCCTGGCTCGGACGACATCATGCTGAATTACCAGACCACCTCGTTCCACGACGCCCTTTACGCGCGCCAGGTGCTCGGCTTGATGCCGGCGCCGGAATTCGAGGCATGGCTCAGGCAAATGGGCATCTTCGCCGGCGACGACGGCGCAAGGCTCGGCGACGGCGTGCCCGCGGTCTTCGAGAAGGCATTTCTGCGACTGGCGTGATGCGCAATTTTGAGCTCAAGGAAAAGGAGTGCCCCGCGATGACAACCCCGGTTACCAATAATCCCTGGCATTCCTTGCGCCGCCACACGGCAGCCAGGATCGCTCTCGGACGCGCAGGCGTGAGCCTGCCGACCGCCCCCCAACTCGAGTTCCAGCTGGCGCACGCCAGGGCGCGCGACGCCGTTCATCTCGGACTCGACGTGAATGCGCTGGCTTCCGCCCTGTCGCAGCCGCTCGCGCAGGACGGCACGGGCCTGCCGTGCCTCGCGTTGAGCAGCTCCGCGCCTACGCGCAACGTATATCTGCAACGCCCCGACCTGGGACGCAGGCTCTCGCCGGAATCCCGGGCGGCGCTCGAGGCCCTGGAAACGGCGCCGGGCGCAAGCGGCTACGACGTCGCCTTTGTGGTCGCCGACGGCCTGTCCGCGGTTGCGATCGAGCGCAACGCCAGGCCGTTCCTGCGCGAGGTGATCGGCTGGCTGGCGCCCGAAGACTGGTCGATCGCGCCGATCAGCATCGTCACCCAGGGCCGCGTCGCGATCGGCGACGAGGTCGGGGAGTTGCTCGGCGCGAAAGCGGTGGCGGTGCTGATCGGAGAGCGGCCCGGACTGAGCTCGCCCGACAGCATGGGGCTGTATCTGACCTGGGCTCCCCGCACGGGCCTGACCGACGAGAGCCGCAACTGCATCTCCAACGTCAGGCCGGCCGGCCTGACTTATCCGGACGCGGCCCTCAAGCTGCATTACCTGCTATCCGAAGCGCGCCGGCGCCAGCTTTCCGGGGTCGAACTGAAGGACGAAACTGTGCCCGCCGAAACGCAAGTGAAGCAGGCGCGGCCCAACTTCCTGCTGGAGGAATGATGGCCGCCCGGATGGTCGCCAGACGGCAAATGCGCCGTCAATACCCGAAGCGAAGCGCACCGGGAATCGATTATTAGCCCGCATATTCACGAACTTCATTTATCCGTAAAGTCAGCAATGCAGAAAATCATCCTTCTCGTACACCGGTATCTCGGCCTGACGCTGGGAGCCATTTTGCTCGTTGTCGCCTTCAGCGGCACGGCAATCGTCTTTAAAAAGCCCATCGACAAATTTTTAAACCCGGCCCTGCTGCAAACGGCGGCCGGGGCAGGCCGCGCGCCGATCGACGACATCATTCGATCGGCGCAGGCAAGCGTCGCCGGCAAGCGGGCAAGCCAGGTCCTTCTTCCGCAAAGCGCTGGTGATGTCATCGAAGTCCAGTTTCAGGGCAGCGACCTGCGTGCTTACGCCGACCCTTACACTGGAAATTTGCTGGGGGTGCGCGATGTGAAAGCATCCCTGATGGGCATTTTGGCGGACCTGCACGTCCATCTCCTGTCCGGAAAAACCGGCGAGCGGATCATGGGCTGGACGGGAATGGGTTTGCTGTTGCTGTCGGCAATGGGCGCTTACCTGTGGTGGCCAAAAAACGGCAGATGGGATCAGGCCTGGGCCGTCAAATGGGGCGCTGCGCCGCTCAGGGTCTGGATGGACTTCCACAAGCTTGTCGGCTCGCTCGCGTTTGTGCTGATTGCCCTGACCGCAACGACCGGGGCAGCGCTCGCGCTTTACGATATCGTCACTGAACCCGTCCTGGCCGCATTGACCGGCGAAGGAACGCGAAAGCCAGCGCCAAAATCGCGTCTTCATGACGGCGGCGCTGCAGCCATCGCCCCCATGATGGCGCATGCCGCCACGCTCTTCCCTAACGGGAAAATCACAAGAATTGCCCTGCCCGGCAAAACCGATGGCGCAGTAGGAATACGCATGCGCCTGGAAGGCGAAATTCAGTCCTCGGGCCGAAGCTTCCTATGGTTCGATCAATACGATGGCGCCCTGCTGCGTCTGGATGATGCGCTGCAGGCGAACCAGGCGGCAAAAATCCAAAACTGGCTGTTCCCCTTGCATACGGGCGCGTATGGCGGACTGCCCACCCAATTTTTGCAGGTTCTGGTCGGCCTGTCCTTGTTCCTGCTGAGCTTCTCCGGGGTTTGCCTCTGGTGGAAAAGGCGCCGCGCCCGTGCGAGCGCGAAGGCGCGCCTTCGCAATCCGGCTTGAGGCAGGTTGCATGAATCTTCCAGCGGCAATGCCAGCGCCTGGCAAATGGCGTTGAGCACAGTCATAAATTTCGTTTATTCAGAATCTTCAATTTTTAGGAAGCAGCATGCGCGTCATCATTCTCGGCGGCGGTGTAATCGGCATCACCAGCGCCTACTACCTCGCCAGGGCAGGCCACGAAGTCAGCGTCATCGAACGGCAGCCGGCGACGGCGATGGAAACCAGCTTTGCCAACGCCGGCCAGATTTCACCCGGCTACGCGGCGCCCTGGGCCGCGCCCGGCGTCCCGTTGAAGGCATTGAAATGGATGATGCAACGCCATGCGCCGCTGACGATCCGGCCCGACGGCACCGCGTTCCAGCTGAAATGGATGTGGCGCATGCTGCAAAACTGCAATGCATCGAAATATGCGGTGAACAAGGAAAGGATGGTGCGCCTGGCGGAGTACAGCCGCGACTGTCTGGGGCAGTTACGCTCTGCGCATGCCGGACTGGAATACGAAGACCGGCAAAAAGGCACCCTGCAACTGTTCCGCACCCGGCAGCAGTTCGACGATATGGCCAAGGATACCGGGGTGCTGAAGGATGCCGGCGTGCCCTACGAAGTGCTGTCGCGGGACGAACTGAAGCTGGCCGAACCTGCGCTGGGTCCGGTCAGCCACAAGCTCGTCGGCGGCTTGCGCCTGCCCAACGACGAAACCGGCGACTGCCAGCTCTTCACCACGCGGCTGGCGCAATTGGCGGCCGGTCTCGGTGTGCAATTCCATTACAACACGACGATCGATTCGCTCCAACCGGGTAATGGCGAAATCGCCGGCGTCCTGTGCAATGGGCAGCTGATGCAGGCTGACGCCTACGTGGTTGCCCTCGCCAGCTACTCGCGCGGCTTGCTCGATGCGATCGTGGATATTCCGGTTTACCCGGTGAAGGGCTACTCGATCACGGCCCCCATCGTCGATCCGGCTGCGGCGCCGGTATCCACGATACTCGATGAAACCTACAAGGTCGCCATTACCCGGTTCGACGACCGGATTCGCGTCGGCGGCATGGCGGAACTGGCAGGCTTCGACCACAAGCTGAATCCCAGGCGGCGCCAGACGCTGGAGATGGTGGTCAACGATCTGTTCCCGGGCGGTGCAGACACGCTGAAGGCGAGCTTCTGGAGCGGCCTGCGCCCGATGACACCCGATGGCACGCCGATCGTCGGCGCCACCAGGATGAGAAACCTCTTCATCAACACAGGTCATGGCACGCTGGGGTGGACCATGTCATGCGGATCCGGTCGGCTGCTTTCCGATCTGGTCTCCGGCAAGACGCCGGAAATCCCCGCATCCGACCTGTCCGTATCGCGCTATGCGCACCACTGAGCGGGAGGGGGCTGCCATGGCAAATGCCGCATATTCAGCTTATCCGTCGAGCGCCCATGCGGGCGCAAGCCTGTGCATCGACCTGGGAGCAATCCGCCGCAACTACCGTCTGCTGTGCCGCCAGGCAGGAAAGGCAACTTGTGCCGCCGTGTTGAAGGCCGATGCGTATAGCCTGGGCGCGGGCAGGATTGCGCCGGTTTTGGAACAGGACGGTTGCCGCCATTTTTTTGTGGCGCATCTGGACGAGGGCATCGCGCTGCGCCGGTGTCTTGCCGCCCGCAGCGAAATTTTCGTTCTGCATGGCCCGCCGCCGGGCGCAGAGCAGGAATGCATCGAGCACGGGCTAATCCCGGTGCTCAACAGCCTGCAACAGGTTGCAGGCTGGCGCAAGCTGTGCCACCGTCTCGGCCGGCGGCTTGCCGCAGTGATTCAAGTCGATACCGGCATGTCACGCATGGGCTTGGCGCCCGATGAAGCCGAGCTGCTGCTTCTGTATCAGTCTTCTCTGAATGCCATCGACCTGCGCTATTTGATGAGCCATCTCGCCTGCGCCGATTTGCCGACGCATTCCATGAACGAGATGCAATTGCGCCGTTTCTTGACGCTCCGGTCCCGCTTCCCGGCCATGCCCGCAAGCCTCGCCAATTCGTCGGGTATTTTTCTAGGCGGGCCCTACCAGTTCGACCTGGTGCGTCCCGGGGCGGCGTTGTACGGCCTGGCGCCAATCGCAGGCGAAGCCAATCCAATGCATCCGGTCGTCACATTGCAGGGCAAGATCATTCAGACACGGACGATCGGCGCGGGGAATTGCGTCGGCTATGGCATGACATACCGCGCCGCCGGAAAACGCGTGATTGCGACGGTCGCCATCGGTTACGCGGATGGATGGATGCGGTCGATGAGCAATCGGGGAATGGCATTCATCGACGGGATATGCGCCCCCATCGTGGGGACGGTATCGATGGACAGCATAACGCTGGATGTCAGCGGCATCAATGAAGGCAGGCTGCTCCCGGGCACGATGGTCGAGTTGCTCGGCCCGCACCAGTCGGTGGACGCGGTCGCCGCACACTCCGGAACGATCGGTTACGAAATCCTGACAAGCCTGGGCAACCGCTTTCATCGCACGTATCGGGATGTATCCGCCGCCTGCGAAGAAGCGCCCTACGGCGAAGCCGTTTCATCCCTGTGAGCGCAGACATCGGTGGCGCCATCAGCCCGTTGCCTGCGCCCGTGCGCACCCTGGCTTACTTGCCGAATTCCTTCAGGCGCTCCTTGAGCGGCTTGCCCTGGCTGGACGGCAGGGCATCGAAACGCCCCTGCATGAGCGCATCCAGCCGGCCAAGGCGGTCCGCCGGCGCCGGGTGGGTTTCGAACATCAGCGCAAAGCCGGAATCCTGGCTGCTTTCGCCCTGCAGCACCTGCAATACCGCCGGCAGGCCAAAGGGGTCATAACCGGCGCGCGCGGCAATCACCACGCCCAGGCGGTCCGCCTCGAATTCATCTTCCTTGTCGAGGCCGCGCGCCATGATGCCCTTGGCAAACTCGGTCAGTTTCGCATTGCCGCCGGTTTTCGCGTTCACCAGTTCGCCGGCGATGCCGGACCAGCCGCTCGCCTTGACCGCATTCAGGTGGTGCTTCTTGAGCACATGGCCGATTTCATGGGCCAGCACGCCAGCCAGCTCGGCTTCGCTGCGCATGCGCTCCATCAGCCCGCGGGTCACGAAAATATAACCGCCCGGCGTGGCAAAGGCGTTATAGCCATTGTCATCGAGCACGCCGAAAGTCCACGGCAAGTCGGGGCGCTCGGTTTGCGCAGCCAGCCAGCGTCCCAACGTATTGACATAGCGCTGCATGCCCGGGTTGTTCAGCAGGGGCTTGGCGCCCAGCAGGGTGGCGGCGAACTCTTGCCCGAGCGCGATTTCTTCCTGCTCGGTCGGCTCGGCCACGGCCTTGCCGAGATTGCCCAGCAGGTTGCCGAAATTGACGCCCTTGCCGCTGTCCGCGCCGCGCCCGAAGCCTGGCAGGTTAAAGCCGCCAAACTGTGCAAGAGCGCCGCCCGACACCAGTACCAGGGTCAGCGCGCAGGTGATCTTTGCCAGCGTTTTCATGTCAGCCGCCTCCCATGCCGGGAACCATGTCGCCCGCCGGCGAGGGCGCCGCAGCCGGCTTGGCATCCTCAAGATAGCCAAGTTGCGTCGGCGCCAGCTTGCTGCGCCGGGCGAACTCCTGGCCGGCACTGCCGGCAACGGCATAGCGCTGCATTTTTTTGAATTCTTCGGGATTGGCGTGGGCGTTTTGCAACTCTTCTTTCGTCAGGCCGCGCACGCCGGTCGTCACGGTGGCGTTATTGGCGCGGCGCCCCGAACCCAGCAGGTTGGCCAGTGCGTCGGCCGGATTGGACGAGGCCGTGCCGGGTTTGCCGGCGGCGCCGGACGGTTTCAGGTGCATCATGCGCACCCAGCCGGCCTGCCCGGCGCCTGTCTTGACCTCGCTCCAGGCGCCACTGCGGCGCAGCACCTCGACCCGGTCGTTTTCCGCCAGGGAGGCCAGCTTGTTCGCATCCGATTGCGGCTGCGCCATCAGGTCGGTGGCGCGACTGGTCAGTGCCGGCTCGGCCTGCGCCGCGCAGGCCAGCAGCAGGAGCGCCAGGCCATATCCTCTCATCATGACTTCCTCACGGGTTCGAACAATTCAACGGCGGCGGCGCGCCCCTTGACCGCGAACGCGCCGCGGGCAATAAAATCAATGGCGGCATCCGCGCCGCACGCCTGCACGGTGTCGCGCGTGACCAGTACCCGCGCCACGCCCTTGGTCAAGCCTTCGACCCGGCTGGCGAGGTTGACGGTATCGCCGATCGCCGTGTAGTCGAGTTTCTTTTGAGCACCAATAAAGCCTACCACAGCGGGTCCGGAGTGTACACCGATGCCCACATCGAACCCGGCGATATCGGCGCCCTCGCCCTGCAATTCCTGTTTGAATTCCAGCAGCACTTCCTGCATTTCCAGCGCCGCCGCCACGGCGTGCGCGGCATGCGCGGGGTCATCCACCGGCGCGCCCCAGAATGCCATGATGCAGTCGCCGATGAACTTGTCGAGCGTGCCGCCATGCCGGAACACCACATCGACCTGGCGCTCGAAATAGCGGTTCAAGAGGTTCACCACTTCATGCGGGTCGCGCGTCTCCGACAGGGTGGTAAAGCCGCGGATGTCCGAAAACAGCACCGTCAGTTGCGAGGTGCGGCCGGACATGCTTTCCACGGTTTCGCCCTGCTCGACGATCTGCCGCACCACGTTCGGATTCAGGAAGCGGCCGAACAGCGCCACCGCCTGCTCGCGCGAGCGCCGTTCGCGCAGGTAACCGCCGATCGCTGCCAGCAGATACCACGCCCAGGCAACTGCCAGCGGGGTCGCGACCGGCAAGAGCCGGTCGCGCGCCAGCGCGGCATCGGCCGCCGCGAGCGCGGCCAGCGAAACCAGCGCCAGCGCCAGGCCGATCGCCATGGGATTGCTGCGCAACGCAAAGGCCCAGGCCAGCGCGGCGATCAGCAGCGCGCCAAAGGCAAATGGCACGACGACAGGCACCGGCCGCACGACATGCCCGTTCTTGAGGTTGTCGATCGCCGTGGCAAGGATATCGACGCCGGGAATATTGCTCCCCAGCGGCGTCAGGTGATGGTCGAAGGAGCTCGATGCCGACGAGCCGATGACGATGATCTTGTTCTGAAACAGCGGCGCCAGCGTCGCATCGTATGCACGGCGCTCCGCCTCGCCCAGATGCATGCGATTTTGCGTCAGGGTCTTGTACAGGGTGCCATAGGAAATGTGCCGATGCAGGTCGCCAGCCCAGCGCATCAGGAAATCGCCGCCGTCCGGCAAGCGGCCGCCCTGCCCTCGCGCTTGCATCCGGCCTGGGGCCAGGCCTTGCACGACCCGCGCAGGCAGCGACGGCAAGCGCCAGCCCTGCACGTCCGTATATAAACGGTAACGCCGCAGCCTGCCATCGTCATCCTTGGCGCTGTTGATCAGGCCCAGGCGCCAGACGCCAGGCTCGATTGCGTGCGGCAACTCAATGGCTGCCCGGGCGTTGGCAGCCCCACTACCAGCCATGCCGAAGGCGGCTGCCAGCGGGGCCAGTTGCGCACCGGCCGCGTCCCTGTCTGCAGCCAGGCGCGTGGCCGCCAAATAAACGGCGGCCGACGCGTTGACCGCCTCATCCAGGCGTGCATCGCCTGCCGGCCGCCGCGCATCGCGTACTGAAAACGTCATGTCGAACACGATGGCGCGTGGCCGGAATTCATTCAACACTTCCAGCAAGTCGGCATGAATTTCGCGCGACCACGACCACAGACCGGCAATTTCCTGCATCTCGACCATGCTGGCGTCATCGATATCGACCACCATGATGTCGGGGTCCGGCGCCAGTTCGGCAGCGTGGCGCCGCTGGTAGACATCGGCCAGGCGCGATTCGGTCAGGGCGAATAACTGCACGCCAAACAGTTCGAGGGCCAGGGCAGCAACAAACAACAGCGCCAGCAATCCATGCCAGCGCCACGACGAATGATGATCCTTGGAGGAAAAGAGAAAGCGCATGCCCAAGCCAGAATTGATTATAGGAAATCTTATCCGGAAGCATGCCATTCTCGCAACCACAGCCTGTTCCGCGGCGGGATACCCCTTCCTGGCGGGGTCGGGTATAATTGCGGGTTCTGTCCAAAATTTCCGTTTCATATTTATTTGAACACAGGTTTTTGCGGATTCTTTCTCTCTTAGGTTGGTGCAAATTAATTTGGGGGTGGGGATGTCCGATCTGGCTACTATTGCCAAGCTTGCGCGTTCGCATGCGCAACTTCCGGTCCACGTATACTTCGACGAACGCCTGCTTCAGCAGGAAATTCAACAACTGTTTCGCAGTGGCCCGCGCTATGCCGGCCACGAATTGCTCGTGCCCGAGGCGGGCGATTTCGCCACGCTGCCCTGGGAAAACGAGGGCCGCATGCTGGTGCGCGGCCAGCAGGGCATCGAACTGCTGTCCAACGTCTGCCGCCACCGCCAGGCGAAAATGTTCAATGGCCGCGGCAACGCGCACAATATCGTCTGCCCGCTGCACCGCTGGACCTATGACCTGAAGGGCGAACTGATCGGCGCGCCGCATTTCGCCGACACGCCCTGCCTGAACCTGTCGAAGACGCCTTTGCAGAACTGGAACGGCCTGCTGTTCGAGGACAATGGCGTCAAGGTGCGCGACATGCTGGCCAATCTTGGCGTGGCCCGTGACCTGGATTTTTCCGGTTACATGTTCGACCACGTCGAAGTCCATGAATGCGACTACAACTGGAAGACCTTCATCGAGGTCTATCTCGAGGATTACCACGTCGAGCCTTTCCATCCGGGCCTGGGCAGCTTCGTTTCCTGCGACGACCTGCGCTGGGAATTCGGCCCCGACTACAGCGTGCAGACCGTGGGCGTCCACCGCGGCCTGCAAAAATCCGGCTCGCCCGCGTACCAGAAATGGCAGGAGCAGGTGCTCAAGTTCCGCAACGGCGAAGCGCCCAAGTACGGCGCCATCTGGCTCACGCTCTACCCGAACATCATGGTCGAGTGGTATCCGCATGTGCTGGTGGTCTCGACCCTGTGGCCCAACGGCCCGCAAAAGACCACCAACGTCGTGGAGTTCTACTACCCCGAAGAGATCGTGCTGTTCGAGCGCGAATTCGTCGAGGCCGAGCGCGCCGCCTACATGGAAACCTGCATCGAGGATGACGAGATCGGCCAGCGCATGGATGCCGGCCGCAAGATCCTGATGGACCGCGGCGAAAACGAGGTCGGCCCCTACCAGTCGCCGATGGAAGACGGCATGCAGCACTTCCACGAGTGGTATCGCGCCAAAATCGACGTGTAAGCGCCGCAAAAACCGGAGTACCGTTTGCCAGCCCAGTCGATGTGGATGCTGTTCGCATCCCTCATGTTTTCCATCATGGGCGTGTGCGTCAAGCTCGCTTCCGGGTGGTACTCCGCTTCCGAAATCGTCACCTTCCGCGGCCTTTTTGGCGCAGTCGCGATGGCGTCCCTGATTTTCCTGCGCGGCGGCAGTTTCCGCACGCGCCATCCCTGGGGCCACCTGTGGCGCGGCGCGGTCGGCTCGACCGCCCTGTGGCTATGGTTCTATGCGATCGGCAAGCTGCCGCTGGCCACCGCCATGACACTCAACTACATGTCGCCGATCTGGATCGCGGCCATCGTCTTCGGCCTCGCCTGGCGCCGCGCGCAGCAGCGCTTCGAGTGGGGCGTGGCCGGCGCCATCATCATCAGCTTCATCGGCGTCGTCATGCTGCTGCGCCCGAGCATCCATGCCGAACAATGGACAGGCGGCATGATGGCGGTGGCGTCGAGCTTCCTGAGCGCGCTGGCGTACATGCAGGTGCGGCGCCTGGGCCAGATGGGCGAAGCCGACCAGCTGATCGTCTTTTATTTTTCCGTGACCGGCATGGCCACCGGCCTGCTGGGCATGTTCTTCGACGCCGCGATTGCCGGCCCCGCCGCCAGCGCGCCGGCGGCAGATCCGCAGGTGCTGCCGGGCCTGTGGCTGTTGCTGGGGGTGGGGCTGTGCGCCACCATCGCCCAGATGGCCATGACGCGCGCCTACCGCCTTGGGCGCGTTTTGCTCACTGCCAACCTGCAATACAGCGGCATCGTTTTTGCCAGCATCTGGGGCATCCTGCTGTGGGATGACCTGCTGCCGGCCATCAGCTGGGCCGGCATGGGGATCATTCTTTTGAGCGGAATTGCCGCAACGTATTACAATGCGCGCAATACCCCGCCAGCCAGGACCCCTGCCGCTGGCGCAGCCGACCCGATTGCCGCGGAAATGTAGATGAGGCCGGCGTCAGCCCGACTCCAGGAGCCCGAGATGCGTCACACCACCCTGATCTCTGCCAGCGAACTGGCCCACCACGCGCTTGAGCCGGACTGGGTCGTCATCGATTGCCGCCATGACCTCGCCCTGCCCGATGCCGGCCGCCTGACCTACGAGGCAGGCCACATCCCCGGCGCCCAATTTGCCCACCTGGACCGCGATCTGTCCGGCGGCAAGACGGATGCACAGGGCAATTTCCTCGGCCGCCACCCGCTACCCGAGCGCGCCGCCTTCATTGAAACCCTGCGCCGCTGGGGCATCAACAACAAGTCCCAGGTCGTCGCCTACGATGGCCAGGGCGGCATGTTCGCCGCGCGCCTGTGGTGGCTTTTGCGCTGGGTCGGGCATGAGGCGGTCGCGGTGCTGGACGGCGGCGTGCAGGCATGGACGGCCTCGGGCATGTGGCTGTCGGCGGAATTGCGCGGCAAGCCCTATGGTGACTTCATCGCGCAGGCGCCGCTGGTCGCCACAGTCGATGCCGCCGCGCTGGTCGCCAACCTGCAGGCGCAGGCACGCACCGTCATCGATGCGCGCGCGCCGGACCGCTTCCGCGGCGAGAATGAAACCATCGACCCGGTCGGCGGCCATATCCCCGGGGCGAAGAACCGCTTTTTCAAGGATAACCTGCAGGCCGACGGCAGCTTCAAGCCGGCGGCGCAATTGCGGGCGGAATGGCAGCAGCTCCTGCCTGCGCCGCAAACCGGCGTCATGCAGTGCGGCTCCGGCGTCACCGCCTGCCACAACCTGCTGGCGCTGGAAGTGGCAGGCTTGCCGGGCGCGGCGCTCTATCCGGGTTCGTGGAGCGAATGGTGCGCCGACCCGACCCGGCCGGTGGCGCAAGGACCTGAATAAAAAAATGCCATGATTGGTTTTGCATTCTGTCATGGCTGGTCCTTTGACGCGCAGGCAATCGCGCCGCTGCGGCAGGCCTTGCTGCAGCGCCTGCCGGATGCCGCCTGCGCCAGTTTCGACCTCGGTTTTCACGGCGCGCCGCAAGCCCCGCAACTGGCCCAGGGCATACAATGGATTGCGCTCGGCCACTCCTATGGCTTCGCCTGGCTGCTGCAACAGCCGCAGTCCTGGCATGCCGCCATCTCGCTGAATGGCTTTACCCGCTTTTGCCGCCACCCCGGCCACCCGGAGGGCACGCCGGTGCGGTTGCTGCAAGCCATGCAGGCGCACCTGGAACGCGATGCGCAGGGCACCGTGCGCGACTTCCAGGCGCATTGCGGCATGCCTTCGGCACCTCCCGCGGTTCTCGACCAGGCCTTGCTGCAGGAACATCTGGGCCGCTTGCGCGACCTCAACCTCGCCCTGCCCGACTGCCCGATACTGGCGCTGGCCACCCGCGCAGACGCCATCGTGCCGCCCGCGCTGACCCATGCCTGCTTTGCCGGGGCCGGCACCCTGCAGGAATTTGGCGGCGACCACATGCAGCTGCTGCGCGAGCCGGCAACGGCCGCGGATGCCATTGCCGCCTTTATCCGGAACCTTCATGCCTAGCCACATCGCCACACGCTTTTCCGCTGCCGCCGGACGCTACGAACAGGCCGCCAACATCCAGAAAGAAGCTGCCAGCCAGTTCGACGCATGGCTGGCGCAACTGGGCCTGGCCGCGCCAGCCAGCATTGTCGAAATCGGCTGCGGCACCGGCTTTTTCACGCGCCTGCTGCACGCCCGCTATCCTGGCGCCAGCCTGCGTGCCACCGACCTTGCCCCCGCCATGGTCGCGCAATGCCAGGCAGGCTTCGCGCCTGCCCCCGGGCTGCAATTCTCCGTCTGCGACGGCCGCGAGGCCAGTTTTGATCCGGCGCCGGACTGGATCGTCTCGACCATGTGTTTCCAGTGGTTCGACCCCTTGCCGCCGGTCCTGGCGCGGCACTTCGCCGGCAGCCGCGTGCTGGCCTTCAGCGTCTTGCTGGATGGCTCCTTTGCGCAATGGCGCGCCGCCCATGAACGCTTGCATCTACCGGCCGGGCTGCATCCCTGCCCGGATTACGACGCGCTGCTGGCGAGCATCCAGGATTTGCACCCGGGCCGCCTGCACGCCCGGAAAATTTCGCTCACCGAGCAGCATGCCAATGGCAGGTCATTTGCCCACAGCCTGCGCGCCATTGGCGCCGACCAGCCGCGCCCCGGCCACCGGCCTGCTGCCTTGAGGCCGGTATTGCGGCAACTCGAACAGGGCATCGCCGCCAATTACGAGATCGGCTTTTTTTGCCTGGAAAAGTGACCGCGGCGCGCCGCCTCGCTACAACGCGGCAATCGCTGCGCGGATGCGCGCCACGAGATCGGGGATCAGGGTCAGGCGCGCCGCCTCTTCTTCGATCACGCATGCAAATGCCGCTTTTTTCAAGGCTGGAAAGTCGATCGGCGTCGGCACGGCTTCTGCCGCCGTGGCGGCGAGTATGTCGAACAGGCGGTCGACGGCATGCAGCCGTCCCCACAGATAATCGTTCTCGCGCGTGGCACGGCTCAGGAATCCGCCAAATCCGGCAAAGGTCCCGCCCAGCAGCATCCTGGTCGCCTCGGGCGGCGCCAGCGCCAGGGCATCGTCCGGACTGATGCGGTCGATCAGGACTTCTTCGATCGGCCCGGCTTCCAGCGCCAGGGCACTGACCACCGGGCGCAGGATGATGTCCCAGTAAAAATATCCCAGGTAGCTGGCCAGGATGGCGCTGCGGCAGTGCGGTGCGAGATTCTGCACCAGCGCGGACGACAACACCGCGTCGGCATCATCAAGGCGGCGGGCCAGGTCGGATTCGATGCCCAGCCGCTTGACCAGCGCCGTCAAGGCGGCAGTGTCGACCGGGATCCCGCCAGGCAGCCGGCCCGGCTCCGCCGGGAACAGCTTGCGGCACATTGCGACTGCCTGCGCACTCAGGAAGCTGCTGTCGTCGTACATGGCCATTTCATCGATGAGCTTGTGGATCTGTATCTTGAGCAGATCGAGGTCCTCCGGCACCGGCGAACAGGCGGTCGCCGAAGCGTCATTGCCATAAAGGTCATTGATTTCATGCAGCACGAAATGCAGCCGGCGCCGCTTGTATACCAGCCCGAAGTCGATCACCATCCTGGCGAAAGCCGGCATATCGGTATTTTCCTGCGCGGCGTCGGGCATGTGGTAAGAATCGGCCAGCAAGATCCCCTGGTGTACCGCCCAGCCTTCCACCGCGTCCTGCACCCGGTGCGACGCCGTGGATTCCCTGGCAAAGCCGCAAGCGTCGCTGATCAGGACCGCGACGAAATCCAGCGCCTCCAGCACCAGCGCGCGCATGTACGAGTCGTAGACGATCGGGGTCCCGGCC
Organism: Janthinobacterium sp. 17J80-10; assembly: GCF_004114795.1. Classification (NCBI taxonomy): domain Bacteria; kingdom Pseudomonadati; phylum Pseudomonadota; class Betaproteobacteria; order Burkholderiales; family Oxalobacteraceae; genus Janthinobacterium; species Janthinobacterium sp. 17J80-10. Next base: position 3,822,295 of record NZ_CP035311.1, read on the forward strand.
AGGAGGTTGGTGGAAATCAGGCGCCAGTGGCGCAGCTCATTGAGCGTGAAGTCGCCGCTGAGGCGCCCGCCGGTGGATTGTTCCAGCAATTTCGCCACCTGCGACCTGGCGTGCAGAATGGTTTCCTTCAGACGCCGCACCTGCTTGTTGTAGCGGCTGACGTTGGCCAGTTCGTTGTAGGTCGGCGCGGTGCGCGGCAAGTCGGAAAGCGCGCCGCGCAGGGTAGTGAAAAATCCCGGCACGCTGCTGCTGGGCGGCGGCTTGTCCATGCGCGAGTGCGGGTCGATATACACCAGGCGGCGATCCACCTCGCGGTAGGCGCTATGCGTGCGGATCGCCTCGAGCGTGGCCATGATCGGCTTGTTGTCGAGGATGCTGCCATCCAGCAGCACGGCATCTTCCGGATGCATGCCCTGTTCGCGATAGCCACTGAAATTGTTGGCGACAAAGCGTGCGCGCGCCGGCCAGGGCTGGTGCCGTGACGCCAGCAGGTCATCCATCTCGCCCAGCTGGGCCGGCGGAAAGGCGCCTGGGTAGGACGCCGAGGCACGGGCGGCAAACGCCAGCGAGGGCACGTTGTCGAGATCGAAATCGCTTTGCAGATGCCCGGCTCTGTCATGCTCGAGGCGAAACCGCATGATATGCCGGTGCTCGCGCTCCTTGATGACCGGCGGATCGTGAATGAAGATCGGCCGGTCCAGCCCGCCATAGTCGGTTGCCGTGACTTGCAAATCGAGCCTGGTCCCGGGCGGCAGCAGCGAATTGCGCTGCCCGCCGGGTTTTTCCATGGCGCTCAGGCCATCCAGCACCAGGGTGGCAAGACGGCGGCCATCCAGCGGCGGCTTGAACCAGCGTGAACGCAGAAACACGGAGACCCGCTCCGCCATTTCCTCGTCGATCTTGCCGGCGATTAAGCCTTCGCGATGCAGGCGCGTCAGCATGGGCCGCACGAAGGGCCAGAAAATCCACTTGTTCCAGAGTTTCGCCTTGGCTTCCGGCGCCAGCAGCTTGAGCATGTCGGCGTCATTCAGCCACATGTCGGTCAGCGGCGCGAGGCTCAGGTCATGCGCCAGCGCGCGGGCCAGTGCGATGCCGTTCATGCCACCCGCGGAAGCGCCGGAAATCACGTCCACGATCACGCGCAGGGACAAGTGCTGGCCGATTTTCTCCAGGAACTGCAGGTAGACGCTGCCGGTCGAGCGCGACGGTTCGTCAGGATAGCTGTCGTGAAAGGCAGCGGACGCGCTGCCCCCGCCTTCCAGAGTGCGGTGATAAAACCCGGAGGCCCGCACCAGGTTGAGGATTTCGCGATTGATGCCATGCTGATACACGGCAAGCGATACCCCGCCGAAGAACACGATTGCCAGCCGTAGTTCTTTCTCTTTCATGGTCAAGCCCGACTTTGCCGGAGGAAAGGAAATTCTTGTGCGGCATATCGCCCCGGCCTGGGGCGCATACCTGCGCCGGTACCAGTCTGATCTTATCGATTACCGGCGTCAAGCCCGGCTTGACGGGCGCCAGCGCTACTCAGTGGCTGTGGGCGCCGCCGGTCAGGAACAGGACGATCGCCACGCCCAGTGCGATCAGCAGCACCTGGGGGATCGTCTCGCGCAGGGTGGCGCGGCGCTGCATCTGCGGCATGAGGTCGCTCACCGCGATGTAGATGAAGCCCGAGGAGGCAAACACCAGCACGTAGGGAATCCAGTCGGTGGCCTGCTGCAGCGTGAAATAACCGAGCAGGCCGCCGACCACCGCCATCAGGCTGCACAGCAGGTTGTAGATATAGGCGCGGGTGCGCGAAAAACCGGCGTTGAGCAAGACGATGAAATCGCCGATTTCCTGCGGAATTTCATGGGCAATGATGGCGACCGCGGCGATGATGCCCAGATTGGGGTCGGCCAGGAAGGCCGCGGCGATCAGGATGCCGTCGGTGAAATTGTGCAGGCCGTCGCCCACCAGGATCATCCAGCCGGACTTGCCGGCTTCGTGGGCATCGTGGCCATGCTCGTGATGGTGGCCGTCGCCTTCGTAATGGTGGGAATGGCGCAGGATCGCCATTTTCTCCAGCAGGAAGAACCCCAGCAGGCCGCCCAGCAGGATGGCGAACAGGGTGTGCGTGTCGGCGTGCGAATCGAAGGCTTTGGGCAGGGCGTGCAGCAGGGAGGTCGACAGCAGGATGCCGACCGACAGGCTGACCATGCGCTCCACCATTTTCCCCAGCAGGCCGAAGGAAAGGATGGCGGCGGCGGAGATGCTGATCACCCCCGCCAGCGTGGTGGTCAGCAGGATGGAAGTCAGCGTCGAGTTAATTTTGCAACCTGTACAGTACGGAAAGGAGGCAAATTAAAACACATGCGGGGCATTTCGGCAAACGCCGCCGCGCATTTGAAAACATCAATGCGCCTCGTCCCAGTTGCTGCCCACGCCGACTTCGGCGATCAGCGGCACCTTCAGCTGCGCCACACCGGCCATCAGTGCCGGCAGCTTTTCCTGCACCAGCGCCAGTTCCGCCTGCGGCACTTCCAGCACCAGTTCGTCATGCACCTGCATCACCATTTTCGATTGCATGCCATCGCGCTCCAGCCAGTCCTGCACGGCAATCATCGACAGCTTGATCAGGTCGGCGGCGGTGCCCTGCATCGGTGCATTGATGGCGGCGCGCTCGGCGCCCTGCCGGCGCGGGCCGTTGGGCGAATTGATTTCCGGCAACCACAGGCGGCGGCCGAACACGGTTTCGACATAGCCGCGTGCCTTGGCCTGGGCACGGGTGTCGGCCATGTATTGGGCTACGCCGGCAAAGCGCTGGAAATAGCGCTCGATATACATTTGCGCGGCGGCGCGCTCGATGCCGAGGTTGGCGGCAAGGCCAAAGGCGCTCATGCCATAGATCAGGCCGAAATTGATGACCTTGGCATAGCGGCGCTGCTCGCTGGTGACGTCGCCGGGCGACACGTTGAAAATCTCGGCGGCGGTGGCGCGGTGGATGTCGATGCCCTCGGCGAAGGCGCGCAGCATGCTGGCATCTTCCGAGATATGCGCCATGATGCGCAGTTCGATCTGCGAATAGTCGGCCGAGACGATCACGCTGCCTTCCGGCGCAATGAAGGCTTCGCGGATGCGCCGCCCTTCGGCATTGCGAATCGGGATATTCTGCAGGTTCGGCTCGTTCGACGCCAACCGCCCCGTCACCGCCACCGCCTGCGCATAGTTGGTATGCACGCGCCCGGTGTTGGCGTCGATCATCTTCGGCAGCTTGTCGGTATAGGTCGATTTCAGCTTGGACAGGCCGCGGTAGTCGAGCAGGATCTTCGGCAAGGGGTAATCCTCGGCCAGCTTTTGCAGCACGTCCTCGTCGGTGGAAGGTGCGCCGGAGGGGGTCTTTTTCACCACCGGCAGGTTCAGCTTGCCGAAAAAGATTTCGCCGATCTGCTTGGGCGAATTCAGGTTGAACGGCTGGCCGGCCAGCGCATACGCTTCCTGCTCGATTTCCAGCATGCGACGGCCGAGCTCGCCGGACTGCACCGCCAGCCGGTCCGGGTCGATCAGCACGCCATTGCGCTCGATCTTTTGCAGCACCACCGAGGTCGGCACCTCGATTTGCTGGTAGACGTAGGTCAGTCCGGCATCCTTGCTGATGCGTGGCCACAGCGACTGGTGCAGCTGCAGGGTGACGTCGGCATCCTCGGCGGCGTATTCAGTCGCGCGGCCAAGCTCGACTTCATCGAAGCACAGTTGCGAGACGCCCTTGCCGCACACCTCTTCGAAGGTAATGGTCTTGCGGTTCAGGTGGCGCAGCGCCAGGCTATCCATGTCGTGGCTCCTGTGCGACTCGTAGACGTAGGATTCGAGCAGGGTATCGTGCACGATGCCGCGCAAGGCGACGCCATGGTTGGCGAAAATGTGGCTGTCGTATTTCAGGTGCTGGCCGACCTTGGGGCGGGCCGGGTCTTCCAGCCATGCGCGCAGCTTGCCGAGGACGAATTCGCGCGACAGCTGCGGCGGCGCATCCTGGTAGCGGTGCGCCACCGGGATGTAGGCCGCCTTGCCGGCTTCGCAGCACAAGGAGATGCCGACCAGCTGCGCCTGCATGGGATTCAATGACGTGGTTTCGGTATCGATCGCAGTCAGGTCGGCGGCAGCGATCTTGTCCAGCCAGAGGTCCAGCTGCGCCTCGGTCAGCACGGTTTCATACTCGACGGCGGCCGGCGGCTCGGCAGCGAACAGCCCGCCCTGGGCGTCGCCCTGCTGCTCGGCATGAGCGCCGGACTGCCCCGCTCCCGGCGACGCTGCAGCCCCGTCACTCCCGGTCGCCTCGCGCAGCCAGGTCTTGAAGCCATAGCGCCGGTACACCTCGATCAGCGCGGCGCGGTCCGGCTGCTGCACCGGCAGCGATTCGGCGATCGTGGTCATGTGCCTGACCAGGTCGCAATCGGTCTTGACGGTCACCAGCACGCGCGCCTGCGGCAGCCAGTCCAGCGACTTGCGCAGGTTCTCGCCCACCACGCCGCTGATCTTGTCGGCGTTGGCAATGACGCCATCGAGGTCGCCGTATTGCGTGAGCCATTTGACCGCCGTCTTGGGGCCGACCTTGGGCACGCCCGGCACGTTGTCGACGGTGTCGCCCACCAGGGTCAGGTAATCGACGATGCGTTCGGGCGGCACGCCGAACTTGGCGATGACGCCGGCGCGGTCGAGCGTCTCGTTGCTCATGGTATTGACCAGCGTGACCTGGCCATTGACCAGCTGCGCCAGGTCCTTGTCGCCGGTGGAAATGATGCATTCCATGCCGTGCCTGACTGCCTCCACCGCCAGCGTGCCGATGACGTCGTCGGCCTCGATGCCTTCGACCGTCAGCACAGGCCAGCCCATGGCCTTGACTGCCGCGTGGATCGGCTCGACCTGGAGCGCCAGGTCGTCCGGCATGGAAGCGCGGTTGGCCTTGTACTCGGCATACAGGTCGTCGCGGAAGGTCTTGCCTTTTGCGTCGAATACACAGGCGATGTATGCTGCCGGGTAATCATTATGCAGGCGGCGCAGCATGTTGATGATGCCGTACAGGGCGCCCGTGGGCGCACCCTCGGCATTGCGCAAGTCGGGCATCGCATGGAACGCACGGTACAGGTAACTGGAACCGTCAACTAACAGTAAGGTTTTTTGCATATGGAACAGAATGGAAAAAAGCTGCCGCGGCTGCAGGAGCTTGCGCACAGGGAGCGCGCCACCGAGAAAAAGGCGCGCGAATCATGGCATATGTTCACGATTATGGCAGAATTTATCGAGGCCACGGAACACCTGTCTGAACTGCGCCCGGCCGTCTCGGTCTTTGGTTCTGCCCGCACCAGGCCGGAAGACCCTTATTACCTGAAGGGCGTCGAAATTGCCCGCCGCCTTTCCGACGCTGGCCTGGCGGTCATTTCCGGCGGCGGCCCCGGCATCATGGAAGCTGCCAACAAGGGCGCTTTCGAAGGCAAGTCGCTGTCGGTGGGACTGAATATCGAACTGCCGCGCGAACAGACCAGCAATATCTGGCAAGACGTCTCCATCAGCTTCCGTCACTTCTTTGCGCGCAAGGTTGCCTTCGTCAAGTATGCCGATGCCTATGTGGTCTTGCCCGGCGGCTTTGGCACGCTGGATGAAATGACCGAAGTGCTGACCCTGATCCAGACCGGCAAGACGCGCCGCATTCCTGTCATCCTGGTCGGCACGGCATTCTGGGGCGGCTTGCTGGACTGGTTCCGCAATACGCTGGCCAAGGATGGCATGATCAGCCCGGAAGACCTGGACATCGTGCAATTGATCGATGAACCGACGAATATTGTCGATGCGATTTTTGCCTTTTACGAAGAACGCGAATTCGAGCCGAGCGACGAAGAACGGCAAAAAACCCTGTATCTGTAGCAGCGGCGCGGCATAACGCGCATTATTTGCAGAAAAGGCAGCGCGGTTTGCTACAATGAACAGGTTAATGGCAATCCGCCCGCGCCGGCGAAGCGCCATTGGCAATTTATTCAGCAACCTGGATGTCGCTCATGCGACCGAAGAATTCTATGCGCCAGATTCGTTCTCACCTCCTGGTCGGCCTGTGGCTGACCGCCGCGGCAAGCCTGCCCGCACTTGCCCAGCAACGCGCCGATGCACCGCCGCCGCCGCGCATGGAAAAACTGGAAGAAGGCGCAGCGCCCGCCGTCACCATCACGCCGCCGAGCGAAAAAAGCACGGTCACTGAAAAACGCGCCCCGGGCGGCAAGCGCACCGAAGTCAAGGTCAAGACCGGCAAGAGCACCTACCGTGTCCAGCCGGCCGACGAACCGGGCAATGCCCAGCGTGGCGATGGCCAGAGCATTGCCGCCAAGCCGGCACAAGTTGAAGTGATGCAATTTGACATGAGCGGCAAAAGGAAGCTCCAGAAAGAGCCGGTTGAGCCGACACCGACATTGCAGCCCGCCCCGGAAAAAAAATAGAACCGACTCATGGCAGTTTTTACTCCCGTCAGCCTGGACGATCTCACCGCATGGATGACCCAGTTCCCGCTCGGCAAAGCGCTGGCAATCAAGGGCATTTCCACCGGCATTGAAAACAGCAATTTCTTCCTCACCACGGAAACCGGCGAATACGTCCTGACCGTGTTTGAAAAGCTGACGTTCGAGCAATTGCCGTTTTACCTGAACCTGATGCGCCATCTGGCCCAGCATGACGTCCTGGTGCCGGCGCCGGTCGCCAACCATGACGGCGCCATCCTGCACAGCCTGCATGGCAAGCCGGCCTCGATCGTGACCCGCCTGCAGGGCGCCTGCCAACTGGCGCCGCAGCCTGCGCACTGTGCCGCAGTGGGCGCGATGCTGGCGAAGATGCACCTGGCCGGCCAGGACTTTGCCATGGCCCAGCCCAACCTGCGCAGCCTGGACTGGTGGAATGCCACCACGCCCACCGTCCTGCCGTATCTGTCGGACGCCGGCCAGCATTTGCTGCGGGCCGAAATGCACTTCCAGGAAGCCTTTTTCGGCTCTGCCACCTACAGGCACCTGCAGCGCGGGCCGGTCCATGCCGACCTGTTCCGCGACAATGTCATGTTCGAAGGCGAGCGCCTGACCGGCTTCTTCGATTTTTATTTTGCCGGCTGCGATACCTGGCTGTTCGATGTCGCCGTCACGGTCAACGACTGGTGCATCGACCTCGCCACGGGCGTGCTGGATACAGCAAGGGTACGCGCCCTGCTCGACGCCTACCACGCCGTGCGGCCGTTTACCGGGGACGAGCAGGTTGCCTGGCAAGGCATGCTGCGCGCCGGCGCCTTGCGCTTCTGGCTGTCGCGCCTGTACGACTATTATCTGCCGCGTGACGCCCACATGCTGACGCCGCACGACCCGACCCACTTCGAACGCATCCTGCGCGAGCGCATCAGCGGCGACATTCCCACACTGTTCTGACATGGATAACGTGCCTGCATCCACCGGCTGGGCCTGGGTCAAGCAAGGCATTGCCTTGTTCCGCCGCCAGCCCGCCGAACTTTCCACGCTCTTCATCAGCTACATGTTCCTGATGCTGGCGCTAAACCTGATCCCGCTGATCGGCGCCATGCTGCCGCTGCTGCTGGTGCCGGTCTTTGCCATGAGCTTCATGCAGGCCTGCGTGCAGGTCGAACAAGGCCAGCGCGTCTACCCCAGCCTCCTGCTGACCGGCTTTCGCTCGCCGGCGTTCCGGGCGCTGCTGCTGCTGGGAACGCTCTATCTGCTGGCCGCCGTGCTGGCCGTGGCCGCCTCACAACTGGTCGACGGCGGCGTGTTCTGGAACGTCATGAATGGCAAGATGAAACTCGATGCGCCCGAAGTGCGCGAGTCTGCCATGCCGTTGGGCATGCTGTTCTCCGCGGCGGTGTATACCCCTGCGGCCATGGCGTTCTGGTTTGCCGCGCCGCTGATCGCCTGGAAAGACATGAGCCTGGCAAAAGCCGTGTTTTACAGCTTTTTTACAGTCAAGAAGGCCGGCAAGGCCTTCCTGGTGTATGCACTGGCCTGGTTTTTCCTCGGCATTATCCTGCCGACCATCGCCAGCGCCATCCTGGCACTCATCGGCAGCCAGATGCTCGGCCTGTTCGTGCTGATGCCGCTGTCGATCGTGCTGACGGTGGTCATGTATTGCTCGTTTTACGCAACCTATACGGAATTTTTCGGGCGCCCCTATGCGCCGCCCGAAGCGCCGCCGGCATAAACCCGGCAGCACCTCCGGCGCGACGCAACCCGTTCAGGCGCGCGCGACTTTCTCCAGCTTCGCCACGCCCAGGTCCAGCAGCTTCATGCCGTGGCGGCCGAAATTGATGTGCGCGCGCGGGCTGCCGCCGCCCTCGATATTGACGATCACGCCCTCGCCGAACCGGTGGTGCGACACCGTCTCGCCGATCTTCCAGCCGATATCCCTGTTGCCGATCTTCTGCGCGATGGCATTGGCGCCGGCCTGCGGCGCATCGACCCAAGCCGCCCTGTTCGTATGCGCAGACCAGTGATGCTGCTGCACGCGCGGCGACAGCCACTTCAGGCAGGCGTCCGGCAACTCGTCGAAAAAGCGCGACTTCATGTTGTAGCGGGTCTGGCCATGCAGCATGCGGGTTTGCGAAAAGCTCAGGTACAGGCGTTTTTTGGCGCGCGTAATCGCCACATACATCAGCCGCCGCTCCTCTTCCAGCCCGCCCTGCTCCTGCTGCGAATTCTCGTGCGGGAACAAGCCCTCTTCCAGCCCGGTGATGAACACCGCATCGAATTCCAGCCCCTTGGCCGAATGCACCGTCATGAGCTGCAAGGCATCCTGGCCGGCCTGCGCCTGGTTGTCGCCGGCTTCGAGCGACGCATGTGACAGGAATGCCGACAGCGGCGACATGATGGTCGACAGGGCTGCGTCGGCATCGATGATTTCCACGCCCCCGGCCGTGGTGATGGCCGCGCCCGCGACGGCCTGGGCCTTGGGACCGGCCTGCGCAGGCGTGTCGATGCCGAAGCCTTCCTCGGACACGAACAGCATGGCGGCGCTGACCAGCTGCTCGAGGTTTTCGATGCGGTCGGCGCCTTCCTTCTCGTTCTGGTAATGCTGCAGCAAGCCGCTCATGTCGAGCACCACCTGCACCATTTCCTGCAGCGGCAGGTTTTGCGTCTCGAAGCGCGCGCCCTCGATAAGCTTGACGAACGCGCCCAGCGAGGTGCCGGCCTTGCCGGAAACATAGGGCACTGCCGCGTACAGCGAAATGTTGTACTGGCGCGCCGCATCCTGCAATTGCTCGATGGAACGCGCGCCAATGCCGCGCGTGGGAAAATTCACCACGCGCAGGAAGGCCGAGTCGTTGTGCGGGTTATCCATCAGCTGCAGGTAGGCGATGGCATGCTTGACTTCGGCGCGTTCGAAAAAGCGCTGGCCGCCATACACGCGATAGGGAATGTTGGCGGAAAACAGCGCATGCTCGATCACGCGCGACTGCGCGTTGGAGCGGTACAGCACGGCGATTTCGCTGCGCGCGGCGCCCTCGGCGATCAGGCTCTTGGCTTCCTCGATGATCCATTGCGCTTCCTGCAAGTCGCTGGACGCTTCCTGCACTCGCAATTGCTCGCCATGGCCGGCGTCGGTGCGCAGGTTCTTGCCTAGCCGCTTGCTGTTATTGGCAATCAGGGTATTGGCGCAATCCAGGATATGCCCGTGCGAGCGGTAATTCTGTTCCAGCTTGATCAGGTTTTGCACCTGGAAGTCGCGCTCGAACGCCATCATGTTGCCGACATTGGCGCCGCGGAAGGCGTAGATGCTCTGGTCATCGTCGCCCACCGCAAACACCGCGCCATGCTTGCCGGCCAACAGCTTCAGCCACTTGTATTGCAGGTCGTTGGTATCCTGGAATTCATCGACCAGGATATGCGAAAAGCGGGCCTGGTAATGCTCGCGCAACGGCTGGTTACGGGAAAGCAATTCATAGGTGCGCAACAGCAGTTCGGCAAAATCCACGACCCCTTCGCGCTGGCACTGCTGGTCATACAGTTCATACAACTGCACCAACTTGCGGTTGAAATCGTCATAGGCATCGACTTCGTGCGCACGCAAGCCCTGGTCCTTGGCGCTATTGATGAAATACATCAGATTGCGCGGCGGATATTTCTCATCATCGATATTGTTTGCCTTGAGCAAACGCTTGATGGCCGACAACTGGTCTTGCGAATCGAGAATCTGGAAGGTCTGCGGCAAGGCAGCATCGCGGTAATGCGCGCGCAGCAGGCGGTTGCACAAGCCGTGGAATGTGCCGATCCACATGCCGCGTGTATTGATCGGCAACATGGCCGACAGGCGCGCCTGCATTTCCTTGGCGGCCTTGTTGGTAAATGTCACCGCCAGGATGCCATTCGGCGCCACTTGGCCGGTCTGGATCAGCCAGGCGATGCGGGTCGTCAGCACGCGCGTCTTGCCGGAACCGGCCCCCGCCAGGATCATTGCCGATTGGGCTGGCAGGGTAACGGCGGCGAGTTGCTCGGGATTGAGGTTGTGGAGAAGATTTTGCATCCCGAGATTATAGTCCTGCAGGGATGATGGCGGCGGCTTCCCCCACCGCATTGCAAGCGAAACATCATCTGCAACCGATATTTACCATCGTCAAGTTGCCGCTTGCTCACGCAATACGCGCGGCCTTCGTCAGCGGAGAAATGTGCGATTGATTTCGCGAAACAATTCGGTGCCTGCGCGGTGCAGCCATTCGTAGGCCACCATTTCGCGCGACACGATGCGGCACCCTTCCTGGCGCAGCCGTTCCAGCGCCAGCAAGCGGTTTTCCGCGCGACGGGACCCGACCGCATCGGCCACGACAAAAACCTCCTTGCCAGCCGACAGCAGATCCAGCGCAGTCTGCAAGACGCACACATGCGCTTCCGTGCCGGTCAGGATGATCTGGGGCCGGGAAAAATCCGCCAGTTGCGGCAAGCAGCCATCCGCCACGGCGGAAAAATGGATTTTTTCCACGATGTTGCAAGGAGCGACATGGGCGGCAAGCTCGGGCAGCATGGCGCCCAAGCCGGCAGGATACTGAACGGTTGCGGCGACCGGCACAGACAATCGCTGCGCCAGCCGCAGCAACCACAGGTTATGTTGCGCGACCTGTTCCATCTGGTCGATGGCTGGGGCCAGCCGTTCCTGCAAGTCAATCAACAGCAGCAGCGAACGATGCGCGTCGATCAGCATGGCAGGCTAGTGGAAAGCAGGCAAGGCTATGCCGCAAACAAGCCGGCGAAACGGCGCGCCACGGCCTGAGGGTCGGCGGCCAGATAGACGCTGCTGATCGCGGCCACCATGTCGGCGCCAGCCGCCACAAGCGGCGTGGCATTCTCGACCGTCATGCCGCCGATGACAACCACCGGCAAGGCAATGTCGGCCTGAGACAGGCCAATGATGGACGGCGTCGTGGTCACCGGATATTTCTTCACGCGCGACGGGTAAAATCCGCCAAAGGCGACGTAGCTGGCGCCGGCGGCATGGGCCTTGTGCGCCAGTTGCAGGTCGCCGTAACAGGAAGCGCCGACGATCTTGCCGGGCCCGAGCGCAGCGCGCACTTCGGCCACCGCCGCATCGGTGCCGCCGACATGCACGCCATCGGCATCGAGGGCCAGGCACAGATCGACGAAATCATTGATGACCAGGGGCCGGCCGTACGTGCGGCACAGGGCCAGCAGGCACTCCGCCTGTTCGCGGCGCAAGCCGGCATTCGCCGTCTTGTGGCGGTATTGCACCAGTGCCGCGCCGCCTTTCAGGGCCAGCTCGGTAATCTCCAGCAGTTTTTGCGTGTCGTCCCAATCCGGGGTGACGAGATACAAACCCTTCATCATGCCGCTTTCATATAAGGCCGCGGCCGGCTGGGAATCATTTGGCCGTCGGCGATCGCATACGCGTGTTCCAGGGCCTGGTGGCAGTAGGCCTGGCCATCTTCGATGGCATCGGCCATGGACTTGCCATTCGCCAGCAATGCGGCAATCGCCGAAGCCAGCGTGCAGCCGCTGCCATGGAAAGCGCCCGGCAGGCGCGGCCAGGCCCATGAACGGAACTCGCCGGCCGTAAACCAGCGGTTGACGACCTTGTCGTCATGCGCATGGCCGCCCTTGATGAACACGTGCTGGCAACCCTGCGCCAGCAGCGCATCGGCTTGCGAATCGGTGCGGCGGTCGCCGCCGGAGAGGACGGTGGCTTCCGGCAGGTTGGGCGTGACCAGGGTCGCCAGCGCCATCAGCGGCGCCAGCGTGCCGACCGCATCTTCCAGCGCCAGCGCATCGCCGTGGCCGCTGGCCAGCACCGGGTCCAGCACCACCGGCAAATCGGGGCGGGATTGCCGCAACTGCTGCACGATGGCGGCAATCGCCTCGGCATTGGCACGGTTGCCGACGATGCCGATCTTGATGGCAGCCACCTCGATTTTTTCCATCAGTACCTGCGCCTGCTGCATCAGCAAGGCGGCAGGCACCGGATGCACCGCATACACGCGGTCGTTGTCCTGCACCGTCAGCGATGTCACCACCGACAGCGGGTGCGCGCCGAGCGCGGCAATGGCCTGGACGTCAGCCTGCATGCCGGCGCCGCCGCTCGGATCTGAACCGGAGAACACCAACACGCTGGGGCGAATCATAGGGGACGTCCTTCCATGGGTGAGGAGGGTGCTGCGACAAATTTTTTCGGTATGCGGCCCGCCAGGTACGCGGCGCGGCCGGCTTCGACCGCCAGGCGCATCGCATGCGCCATGCGGATGGGGTCGCGCGCGCCGGCAATCGCCGTATTCATCAGCACGCCGTCGCAACCGAGTTCCATCGCGATGGCCGCATCCGACGCCGTGCCAACGCCGGCATCCACCAGCACGGGCACTTTAGCACGCTCGATGATCAGTGACAGGTTCCAGGGATTCAGGATGCCCATGCCCGAGCCGATCAATGACGCCAGCGGCATGACGGCGGCGCAGCCGATTTCTTCCAGCATTTTCGCCTGAATCGGATCGTCGCTGCAATACACCATCACGTCAAAACCATCCTTGACGAGGATTTCCGCGGCTTTCAGGGTTTCCGGCATGTTGGGGAAGAGGCTTTTTTCATCGCCCAGCACTTCCAGCTTGACCAGCTTGTGACCATTTAACAATTCGCGCGCCAGTTGCAGGGTATAGATGGCATCTTCGGCGTTGTAGCAGCCCGCCGAATTGGGCAGGATGGTGAATTCCGAGGGCGGCACCACGTCCAGCAGGCTGGGGGCGTTGGGGTCCTGGCCGATGTTGACGCGGCGAATCGCCACGGTAATGATGTCGGCGCCGCTGGCCACCGTGGCTGCCCGGGTTTCCGGCAAATCGCGGTATTTGCCGCTGCCCACCAGCAGGCGCGAACGATAGGTCTTGCCGGCAATGGTCAGGCCCGAGTCTTCCTGGAGGGCGCTACGGTCAATTGCATTCATGTCTGTTTTCCTTTAGTACAGCGTGTACTGCAGTCCATTCATCCGCCGCCGATGGCGCGCACGATATCGACGCGGTCGCCGGGCGCAAGCATGCGCTCGCCCCACGACTGGCGCGGCACGATCTGGCGGTTGACCGCCACCGCCAGCGACTTGTTGACCAGGTCGAGGGCGGCGATCAAGTCCTGCACGTTCTGGTTGTCGGCGAGCGCATGCGGCGCGCCGTTCAGTTCGATTTCCATGCGCGCACCACTTACTGCTTGCGGTAGATCTCGGCGCCGTTCTTGACGAATTCCACTGCCTTGACTTCCATGCCTTTCTGCAGCGCCTGCTCGTCCGAGATCCCCTGGGCGGCGGCGTAATCGCGCACATCCTGGGTAATCTTCATGGAGCAGAAGTGCGGGCCGCACATGGAACAGAAATGCGCCACCTTGGCCGAATCCTTGGGCAGGGTCTCGTCATGGAATTCACGCGCCTTGTCCGGGTCCAGACCGATGTTGAACTGGTCTTCCCAGCGGAACTCAAAACGCGCTTTCGACAAGGCATTGTCGCGGATCTGCGCGCCGGGATGGCCCTTGGCGAGATCGGCCGCATGCGCTGCGAGTTTATACGTGATGATGCCTTCCTTGACGTCCGCCTTGTTCGGCAAGCCCAGGTGCTCTTTCGGCGTGACATAGCACAGCATCGCCGTGCCGTACCAGCCGATCATGGCCGCGCCGATGCCGGACGTGATGTGGTCGTAGCCCGGCGCGATATCGGTGGTCAAGGGCCCCAGCGTATAGAACGGCGCTTCGTGGCACTGTTCCAGCTGCAGGTCCATGTTTTCCTTGATCAAGTGCATCGGCACGTGGCCCGGGCCTTCGATCATCACTTGCACGTCGTGCTTCCAGGCGATCTGGGTCAGCTCGCCCAGGGTCTTCAGTTCGCCCAGCTGCGCTTCATCGTTGGCGTCGTAGATGGAACCCGGACGCAAGCCATCGCCCAGCGAGAAGGACACGTCATACGCCTTCATGATTTCGCAGATGTCTTCGAAGTGCGTGTACAGGAAGGATTCCTTGTGGTGCGCCAGGCACCACTTGGCCATGATCGAACCGCCGCGCGAGACGATGCCGGTCATGCGCTTGGCCGTCAGCGGCACGTATTGCAGGCGTACACCGGCATGGATGGTGAAGTAATCGACGCCCTGCTCGGCTTGCTCGATCAAGGTGTCGCGGAAGATTTCCCAGGTCAGATCTTCGGCCTTGCCATTGACCTTTTCCAGCGCCTGGTAAATCGGCACGGTGCCGATCGGCACGGGCGAATTGCGGATGATCCATTCGCGGGTTTCGTGGATGTGCTTGCCGGTGGACAGGTCCATCACGGTATCGCCGCCCCAGCGGATCGCCCAGGTCATTTTCTCGACCTCTTCGCCGATCGACGAGGTCACCGCCGAGTTGCCGATATTGGCATTGATCTTCACCAGGAAGTTGCGGCCGATAATCATCGGCTCGATTTCCGGGTGATTGATATTCATCGGGATGATGGCGCGGCCGCGCGCGACTTCCTCGCGCACGAATTCCGGCGTGATTTCAGCCGGAATGGCGGCGCCGAAATTCTGCCCCGGATGCTGGCGGCCCATCAGGTCGGCCAGCTTGGCACCCAGCGGACCGGACGTCTTCAGGTTTTCCAGGTATTCGCGGCGCTGCATGTTTTCGCGGATGGCGACATATTCCATCTCGGGCGTGACGATGCCCTGGCGCGCATAGTGCATTTGCGACACGTTCTTGCCGGCCTTGGCGCGGCGCGGCTTGCGGTGCAGGTTGAAGCGCAACTCGGCCAGTTTCGCATCGTTCAGGCGCTCGATGCCGTAGGCCGAGCTGGGGCCGGACAATTCCTCGGTATCGTCACGCTCGGCAATCCAGCCGGCGCGCAAGGCTTCCAGACCGGAACGGATATCGATTTTCGCTGCCGGATCGCTGTACGGGCCGGAAGTGTCATAGACGAAGATGGGCGGGTTTTTTTCCGCGCCCATCGATGCCGGCGTATCGCTCTGGCTGATTTCGCGCATCGGCACGCGGATATCCGGGCGCGAGCCCGCAACGTAAATCTTGCGCGAATTCGGCAAGGGCTGGATGGCGGCCTCGTCGACCGTGGCGGTAGCAGCCAGGAATTGGGGATTGGCGTTCATGTCTTCCTTCGCTCTTGCAGGGACGGGGCAGCATGCTGCCCCGCAAATTAATCAAATCGCGAAGGAAAGGTGGAATGTGGTAAAAAAACAATACCTTCCAGCTGCTTCCCTTCGCTGGCATTATCCAGATCAGGTTCGAGGGTATGTCTCACCCGGCCGCGCAGTACGAGCACTTGAACACTGCGGCAAGCCAGGACCCCTAGCATCGACCGATTGCACGGTCTGCGGGAATTATACTCCGCTCGCGGCCATTCGGTGACGCGTCCCTTATAATGTTAGGTTTCGCAAAAGACACTTCAAATCATGGAATTAGCCAAATCTTTCGAGCCCGCCGAAATCGAAAAGCACTGGCGTGCCGAATGGGAACAGCGCGGCTACTACACCGCCACCACGGACGCCGGCAAGCCTGCCTTCAGCATTCAGTTGCCGCCGCCCAATGTGACCGGCACCCTGCACATGGGCCATGCCTTCAACCAGACCATCATGGATGGCCTGACGCGCTATTACCGCATGCGCGGCCACAACACTGCCTGGATCCCCGGCACCGACCATGCCGGCATCGCCACGCAAATCGTGGTCGAGCGCCAGCTCGATGCGCAGAAAGTCACGCGCCATGATCTGGGGCGCGAAAAATTCCTCGAAAAAGTCTGGGAATGGAAAGAGCATTCCGGCTCGACCATCACCGGCCAGATGCGCCGCATGGGCGCCTCGACCGACTGGAGCCGCGAATACTTCACCATGGACGCCAAAATGTCCAAGGCGGTGACCGAAGTCTTCGTGCGCCTGTACGAGCAAGGCCTGATTTACCGCGGCAAGCGCCTGGTCAACTGGGACCCGAAACTGCACACGGCCGTTTCCGATCTCGAAGTGGTGTCGGAAGAAGAAGACGGCTCGATGTGGCATATCCGCTATCCGCTCGTTGATGGTTCCGGCGCACTCACGGTGGCCACCACCCGCCCGGAAACCCTGCTGGGCGACGTTGCCGTTGCGGTCGACCCGACCGATGAGCGTTATGCCCATCTGCTTGGCAAGTTGCTGGAGCTGCCGCTGACCGGCCGCCAGATCCCCATCATTGCCGATGAATATGTCGACAAGGAATTCGGCACCGGTTGCGTCAAGATCACGCCGGCGCATGACTTCAACGATTACGCCGTCGGTCAGCGCCATAACCTCGGGCAAATCAATATCTTTACGCTCGACGCCAAGATCAATGAAAACGGCCCGGAAAAATACCAGGGCCTGGACCGCTTCGAGGCGCGCAAGCAAATTGTCGCCGACCTCGAGGCGCAAGGACTATTGGAAGCAGTCAAGCCGCACAAGCTGATGGTGCCGCGCGGCGACCGCACGGGCGTCGTGATCGAGCCGATGCTGACCGACCAGTGGTTCGTCGCCATGAGCAAGGCCGCGCCGGAAGGCACGCACTTCCCCGGCAAGTCGATCGCCGAAGTGGCGCTGGAAAAAGTCGCCGATGGCTCGGTCAAGTTCATCCCGGAAAACTGGACCACCACCTACAACCAGTGGCTGAACAATATCCAGGACTGGTGCATCTCGCGCCAGCTCTGGTGGGGCCACCAGATTCCCGCCTGGTACGACGACGACGGCAAGATCTACGTCGCCCGCAACGAGGAAGAGGCGAAAGCCCAGGCCGGTGGCAAGACTGTGCGTCGCGACGAGGATGTGCTCGACACCTGGTTCTCCTCGGCGCTGGTGCCCTTCTCTTCGCTGGGCTGGCCGGAAGAAACCCCGGACTACAAGATGTTTTTGCCATCGTCCGTGCTGGTGACGGGCTTTGACATCATTTTCTTCTGGGTGGCGCGCATGGTCATGATGACCACGCACTTCACCGGCCAGGTCCCCTTCGAGACCGTATACGTGCATGGCCTGGTGCGCGACGCCGCCGGCCAGAAAATGTCCAAGTCCAAGGGCAATACGCTGGACCCGATCGATCTGATCGATGGCATCGAACTGGACAAGCTGGTCGGCAAGCGCACCACCGGCCTGATGAACCCGAAGGATGCATCCAAGATTGAAAAGGCGACCCGCAAGGAATTCCCTGCCGGCATCCAGGCGTATGGCACGGATGCCCTGCGCTTCACCATGGCCAGCTATGCCTCGCTGGGCCGCAACATCAACTTCGACCTGAACCGCTGCGAAGGCTACCGCAACTTCTGCAACAAGCTGTGGAATGCCACCCGCTTCGTGCTGATGAATACCGAAGGCAAGGATTGCGGTTTCGATCCTGCCACCTGCCATGAGGGCGCGCGCGATTTCTCCCAAGCCGACCGCTGGATCGTTTCGCTCCTGCAGCGCGTTGAAACCGAAGTGGAAAAAGGCTTTGCCGATTACCGCTTCGATAATATTGCCTCGGCCATTTACAAGTTCATCTGGGATGAATATTGCGACTGGTACCTGGAAGTAGCCAAAGTGCAAATCCAGAATGGCACCGAAGCCCAGCAGCGCGCCACCCGCCGCACGCTCTTGCGCGTGCTGGAAACCATCCTGCGCCTGGCGCACCCGGTGATCCCGTTCATCACCGAGCAACTGTGGCAAACGGTTGCGCCGATGACTGGCCGCACGCTGGATGCGGCTGGCGAATCCATCATGCGCCAGCCCTATCCGCTGGCCAATCCGGAAAAACTGGATGAAACGGCCGAAGC
The DNA here is from genome assembly GCF_004114795.1 of Janthinobacterium sp. 17J80-10. Lineage (NCBI taxonomy): Bacteria > Pseudomonadati > Pseudomonadota > Betaproteobacteria > Burkholderiales > Oxalobacteraceae > Janthinobacterium > Janthinobacterium sp. 17J80-10. Next base: position 3,840,553 of record NZ_CP035311.1, read on the forward strand.
CTGGATGGCGCAATTGAAGTCGCTCACCGATGCCTGCCGCAACTTGCGTGGCGAAATGCAATTGTCGCCGGCCCTGCGCGTGCCGCTGATTATCGAAACCAGCGGCGACCAGGCGCAAGCCCAAGCCTTTGCGCCTTACCTGCAAGCCCTGGCCAAGCTATCGGAAGTCCAGGTCGTCGATAGCCTGCCGCAATCGCCTGCGCCCGTCTCCATCGTCGGCGAGATTAAATTGATGCTGAAAGTGGAAATCGATGTCACCGCAGAGCGTGAAAGGCTGTCTAAGGAAGTCACGCGCCTGGAAGGCGAGATTGCCAAGGTCAATGCAAAACTTGGCAATGAAAGCTTTGTTGCACGCGCACCCGCACAAGTGGTCGCCCAGGAAAAGGAACGCCTGCTCAATTTCAGTGCGACCCTGGAAAAAGTGCGGGAGCAATTAGTCAAGCTGCAATAAGCAAGCGCAGCACGCTACGCCACACACTAAAACGACAGGGGGCAGAATGGCATCGAAAGGCGAGGACTTGCCATGAAACCGATTTCCAGCCTGGCGTTTTATTGTTGTGGCGTGCGCATGCAGGATGCGGCGAGCGCCCACCCCGTCTGCGCGGACCGCTATGCCCGCCTCTTCATGTGCGACTATGGCCGGGGCATCTTCGACCTCTTCAAGGATGAAGAGAATTGCAATGCCAGCATGCTGGTGCGGCATCGCGTCATCGACGAACTCCTGAAGGAAAAACTGCGCACGCATCCCGACAGCTGCATCGTCACCATCGGCGCCGGCTTTGACAGCCGCCCGTATCGCCTGGCCGGCGGCACCTGGTTCGAGCTGGACGAGCCGCAAGTGGTCGCCTGGAAAAACGAGCGCTTGCCCGTGCAGGAATGTGCCAACCCGCTGCAGCGGATTGCCATCGATTTTTCCAGCGAAGCCCTGGCGGACAAGCTGGCGGCCATTGCGCCGGCAGGCCAGGTGACCGTGGTGGTCGAAGGCGTGTATATCTACCTGTCCGAAGCACAAATCCTGGAATCCCTTGCCGCGTTCCAGCTGCGCTTTCCCGACCATCAGGTCATTTGCGACCTGGTCAGCAGCGACATGGTGGCCCATTACGGCCGCAGCCTGCAGGGAAAAATCCAGGCGCTTGGCGCGCGCTTCCAGGCAGTCGAGCGCCCGGAAACCGTGTTCACGCTCAATGGCTACTGCGCCCGCGAAAGCATCTCCGTCATCGAACGTGCCGTCGATTTTGGCATCAACAAGATTCCCAAGCTGATGCTCCCCTTCGTTTTCAACGCCGATGTCATGGGCAATGCCGTCTATGTTTTCGAGCCGGCCGATCCTTACGAAGACCTGGTGATTTAAGTTAAGCATTCGGCGCGTTCGCCGCCTGCTGTTTTTGCTACACTGCTTCTGTAGAAAAATAACAGGAGACACGCATGAAAATCTCTTCGCTTTGGCTATTGGCAGCAGGCTTTGGCACTTGCCTGGCAGCTTGGGCCCAAGCCTCGCCGGCGGGCCTCTGGAAAACAATCGATGATGAAACCGGCAAGCCGCGCGCCCTCGTGCGCATTTCGGAAAGTGGCGGCGAATTCCGCGGCAAGATCGAAAAATTGTTCCGCACGCCCGAACAAGACCCCAACCCGAAATGCGACAAATGCGAAGGCAGCAACAGGGACCAGCCCAAGATCGGCATGACCGTGATCAGCGGCATGCGCCTGGACGGCAGCGAATATACCGGCGGGCAAATCCTGGATACGGAAAGCGGCAAGGTTTACAAAAGCAAGATGTCGCTGCAGGACGACGGCAAGAAACTCAATGTCCGGGGCTATATTGGCATGCCCATGTTTGGCCGTTCCCAGACCTGGTTGCGGGAAGAATAAAAAACTTACACAAACGAAATATTAAGGCCCGGCAAGCTTACGCCAGAAAATGCCGTGATCCAGGTTTGCCCCGGCACCACCGGCGAGGCTTCGGCCCAGGCGCCGGTGCTGATGATTTCCCCGGCGGCCAGCGGCGGCGATTGCGGCTGGGTTTCCAGCAAGCGCTGCAGGCGCTTCAGGGCAAACACCGGGCTGCCCAGCACGCTGCTGCCAAAGCCTGCCGCGCACAGGGTATAACCATCGGCATCGCTGCGCGACAGGGAAACGCTGGCATCTGCCAGCACTTGCACCAGGTGATGGCGCGACGCCTGGGACAGCGATTTCGGTTCGCCGATCAGCAAGGCGCCGTGCAGGCCGAATGCGGCAATCGCATCGGGCAAGGCGAAATCCCATCCGGGATAGGGACAGGTCACGATTTCCAGTCCATGCGCCATCCATTCGATGCAATCGGCCAAGCCATCGAGGCTGGCGTGCGGCTCCGGCGTGCGGCCAAGCTTGAACACAATTTCAGGCTGGATGCGCGGCTGCAAGGCACCGTCCAGGCTCTGGATGCCGTGATTGTCTTCAACGTAGCGCACCGTGCCATCGAACAGGGGCGACCACGAAGGCATGCCTTCCGTGCTTGCCAGCCCATGCTGCTCGTTAAATTTACTATTGGCAAATCCGACCTTGCGGCCAACCCAGGTTTCTCCCTGGGCAGTGCGGATATCGGCAATGGTCTTGGCAATCTCGTAGGCATCGTCGATCGACAGGGCAGCCTGGGCCGACAGGCGCGGCAACAGCCGCCCGCGGTTGCGCGCTTCGAGCAACTGGTGGGCGTAGCGATTGGCCTGGGTGGACATCAACATGGCATGCTCATCCTGGAAAGGGTGCTGGATTGGACTCGTTCCCGCCCAAAGGATTCGATTTTATTCCAGCCCCTGCAGGCTGCCCTGATTAATCCCAGAGTTCGCCGCTGGGATTGGTGCGCGGCGCAGTGGCGCCGAAGTGCGCATAGGCGGCCGGGGTCGCGATGCGCCCGCGCGGCGTGCGCTGCAGAAAGCCTTGCTGGATCAGGTAAGGTTCCAGCACATCCTCGATGGTGTCGCGCTCTTCGCCGATGGCTGCGGCCAGGTTATCCAGACCCACCGGGCCGCCGCCGAACTTGAACAGGACTGCTTCGAGCAGCTTGCGGTCCATCAAGTCGAAACCGACCGGATCGACATCCAGCATTTTCAGTGCGGCATCGGCCATTGCCTGGGTAATTTCACCTGTGCCCTTGACCTCGGCGTAGTCGCGCACGCGGCGCAGCAAGCGGTTGGCGATACGCGGCGTGCCGCGGCTGCGGCGGGCGATTTCAAGTGCGCCGGCATCCTGGATGGGCGCGTTCAGCAAGGCCGAACTGCGGCTGACGATGCGGGCGAGTTGCTCGGGCGTATAGAATTCCAGGCGCGCGACGATGCCGAAACGGTCGCGCAGCGGATTGGTCAGCATGCCCGCGCGAGTGGTGGCGCCCACCAGGGTGAACGGTTGCAGGTCAAGCCGCACCGAGCGCGCTGCCGGCCCTTCGCCGATCATGATATCGATCTGGTAATCCTCCAGCGCCGGATAAAGGATTTCCTCGACGACAGGCGACAGGCGGTGAATTTCATCGATGAACAGCACATCGTTGGCTTCAAGGTTGGTCAGCAGCGCCGCCAGGTCGCCGGCGCGTTCGAGCACGGGGCCGGAGGTCTGGCGCAGGTTGACGCCCATTTCACGCGCAATGATGTGCGCCAGCGTGGTCTTGCCCAAACCGGGCGGGCCGAACAGCAGGGTGTGGTCGAGCGCTTCGCGGCGCTTCCGTGCTGCACTGATGAAGATTTCCAGCTGGTCACGGATTTTTTCCTGGCCGACGTATTCATCCAGGTGCTTCGGCCGCAAGGCGCGTTCGAGCGCTTCCTCGTTGGGCGAGACGGGCGTCGCCGCAATGATGCGTTGCTCCGTGAAATTATCGGTCTGGATCGTCATGTCACCCCTTCGACAAGGCTTTCAGTGCCAGCTTGATGCCTTCGGAAACGCCCGTGCCGGCCGGAACCTGTTTCAGCGCCAGCACGGCTTCTTTTTCCGAATAGCCCAGCGCCAGCAAGGCATTCATGATATCGCTGCCGGCATCGCCCTGCGCTGCCGCGCCGGCGGCGCCCAGGTCGGCGCCCAGCTTGCCCTTTAACTCCAGCAACAGGCGCTCCGCCGTTTTCTTGCCAATGCCCGGCACCCGCGTCAGGCGGCCGGATTCCTGCAGGGTGATGGCCTGCACCAGGTCGGCGACCGACATGCCCGACAGGATCGCCAGGGCGGTGCGCGCGCCGACGCCGGAAATCTTGATCAATTCCTTGAAAACATTGCGTTCCTCGGCACTGGCAAAGCCATACAGCAGGTGCGCATCTTCACGCACGGCCAGGTGGGTCAGCAGCACCACTTTTTCGCCCAGGGCAGGCAAATTGTAGAAGGTGCTCATCGGTACGCCGACTTCGTAACCGACGCCATGACAATCGATCAGTAACTGAGGTGGATTTTTCTCAAGCAAGATTCCAGAAAGACGGCCTATCATATCGCTCTATTTTGCAGTAAATTGCATCCATCATACAGGACAACGAGTCAGTCCCATGCGCATTTCCGCCCATTCCACGCCGCACCGGCACTGGCAAATGTTACCTGCGAGAATCGGTATCTTGCTGGGGATTCTGTGGGCCTTGCCACTGACGCTGCTGGGCGCCTTGCTGCTGATGCTGCCGACTTTATTGCTGCGCGGCCGGATCGACGTGGTCATGCGCCCGACCCCGGCGCTGCTGGTGCGCGGCCCGCTGGCCGACCGCATGCTGGAAGGCCATCCTTTCGGCGCCATGTGCGCCATGGCGATCGGCCATATCGTCATCGCACAGCGACAAGGCCTTACCGCGCGCATCCTTACCCATGAACTGGCCCATGTCAGGCAAGCGGCGCACTGGGGCTTTGCCTTTCCGGTGGTCTACCTCGCGGCAAGCATCTGGGCATTCCTGCATGGCGAGGATGCTTACTGGAATAATTGTTTCGAAGTCGCTGCACGTCGCGCAGAACAGGAAAACTAGTTTCCTGCGTCAGCCGACCAGGCGTCCGCCACGCACCCGCAAGCCGCGCCTGGCCAGCGCCGGCGCCAAGCCGCCAAGCACCTCCAGCACATCGCTGTTATTGGCATGGCAGATCGCCACGCCGAGCGCATCGGCGGCATCGGGTCCGGGCGCGCCCGGCAATTGCAGCAGGCGCTGCACCATATCCTGCACCTGCACCTTCTGCGCCTTGCCATGCCCGACCACGGCCTTCTTGACTTGCAGCGCGGTGTATTCCGCCACCAGCAGGTCGGCCGCCACCAGCGCGCAAATGGCAGCGCCACGCGCCTGCCCGAGCAGGAGCGTCGATTGCGGATTGACGTTGACGAAGACTTTCTCGATCGCCGCGCAGTCGGGGCGATAGGTCTGCACCACTTCACCCAGGCTGGCGAGAATGGTTTTCAGGCGCTGCGGCAAGTCGGCATCCGGCGTCCGGATGGTGCCGGAGGCGATGTAGGTAAGCTTGTTGCCCTGCTTGTGGATCACGCCGAAACCGGTGATCCGCAAGCCAGGGTCGATGCCGAGAATTTTCATATTGCCTGCCCCGGCGCGCGCCGGGGCGAACCCTGCCTCGATCAGTGACGGAAATGGCGGGTGCCGGTATACAGCATCACCACGCCGCGCTCATCTGCTGCGTCGATGACTTCCTGGTCGCGCATGGAGCCGCCCGGATGGATGACGCAGGTCGCACCCGCATCGACCACCACATCGAGGCCGTCGCGGAACGGGAAGAACGCATCCGACGCCACCGCCGAACCCACCAGCGACAGGTTGGCATTGTGCGCCTTGATCGAGGCGATGCGGGCGGAATCGATGCGGCTCATCTGGCCGGCGCCAACGCCCAGCGTCATGCCATTGCCGCAGAAGACGATGGCATTCGACTTGACGAACTTGGCCACGCGCCAGGCGAACATCAGGTCTTGCAATTGCTGCGGGGTCGGCTGCTTCTTGCTCACCACGCGCAATTCCGCCGGCAAGACATTCTTGGCATCGGGCGACTGCACCAGCAAGCCGCCGCCGACGCGCTTGAAGTCATACTGGTTGATGCCCTTGCCGAGCGGGATTTCCAGCAGGCGCACATTGGCCTTGGCGGCGAAAATGTGCTTCGCCTCGGCGCTGAACGAAGGCGCGATCAGCACTTCGACGAACTGCTTGGCAATCGCTTCGGCGGTAAAGCCGTCGAGTTCGCAATTGAAGGCAATGATGCCGCCAAAGGCCGAGGTCGGGTCGGTTTGCAGCGCCTTGCTGTAGGCTTCCAGCGGGAAGGTGCCGACGGCCACGCCGCAGGGATTGGCATGCTTGACGATCACGCAGGCAGTGGCGTCGAAGGTTTTCACGCATTCCCAGGCCGCGTCGGCATCGGCGATATTGTTGTACGACAGTTCCTTGCCCTGCAACTGGACATAGTTGGCCAGCGCGCCGGCCACCGGCTGCGCGTCGCGGTAAAAGGCTGCGGACTGGTGCGGGTTTTCACCGTAACGCATTTCCTGCACTTTCAGGAATTGCTGGTTCAGCGTCGCCGGATAAGGGCTACGGGTGGCGTGCGCCTTGTCGGCGCCGAGCGCCGTGAAGTAATTGGTGATGGCGCCGTCGTATGCCGCGGTATGGGCAAAGACTTTCTTGGCCAGGTCAAACTTGGTCTCATAGCTGACTTCGCCGGCGCCAGCCTTCAGCTCGCCCAGCACGCGGGTGTAGTCGGCGGGGTCGCAGATCACCACCACGTCCTTGTGGTTCTTGGCCGAGGAGCGCAGCATGGCCGGGCCGCCGATATCGATATTCTCGATGGCGTCTTCCAGCGTGCACTGGTCTTTCGCCACGGTTTGCTGGAACGGGTACAGGTTGACCACCACCATGTCGATGGTCGGTATGCCGTGCTGGGCGAGTGCCGCCTGGTGTTCCGGGAAATCGCGGCGCGCCAGGATGCCGCCATGCACCTTGGGGTGCAGGGTCTTGACGCGGCCATCCAGCATTTCCGGGAAACCCGTGTAATCGGCCACTTCGGTGACAGCCAGGCCATTGTCGGCCAGGAGCTTGGCCGTGCCGCCGGTGGACAGGAGCTTGACGCCCATGGCCGAGAGTTCACGCGCAAATTCGAGGACACCAGTCTTGTCGGAGACGGAGAGGAGAGCTTGTTTGATCATGATTGCACTTCAATGGATTGGAAATTTTTAAAGCAGGCCGTGCTGCTGCAACTTCTTGCGCAGCGTATTGCGGTTAATGCCCAGCATTTCGGCCGCCTGCGACTGGTTGCCCTCGGCGCGCGCCATCACCGCCTCAAGAACGGGTTTTTCAACGGTGAATACCACCATCTCATAGACGTTCGTCGGTTGCTGTTCGCCCAGGTCCTTGAAATATTTCTCCAGGCTTTTCCTGACGACGTCTTGTATATTATCTTTGCTCATTATGTACAGATCGAAAATTCGCCACCGCCGCTCAAGCGACAAGCCGGTCGGCAGCCAGGCCATATTGTAACCGCTCGCCATACCCCAATTGCTGCTCAAAAAATGCATCCAGCGCCGCGAGCTGGTCGGGGCACTGGTCCAGCAGGTTCATGCGGCGGCGGAATTCTTCCCCTCCCGGCAGCTCGCGCACATACCAGCCGATGTGCTTGCGCGCCGTGCGCACGCCCAGGTAGTCGCCATAAAACGCATAGTGCGCCTGCAGGTGCTCGGCCATCACCCGCCGCGCTTCAGCCACCGTCGGCGCCGGCAGATAGGCGCCGGTCTGCAGGTAATGGGCGATTTCACGAAAAATCCACGGCCGCCCCTGTGCCGCGCGGCCAATCATCACGGCGTCGGCACCGGTTGCGTCCAGCACGTATTTCGCCTTTTCCGGCGTATCGATATCGCCATTGGCCACCACGGGAATGGCCACGGCCGCCTTGACGGCGGCAATCGTCTCGTACTCCGCCTCGCCGCTGTAGCCGTCGGCGCGCGTGCGGCCATGCAGCGTCAGCATGGCGATGCCGCTGTCTTCGGCCATGCGGGCAATCGTCAGGGCATTCTTGTTGGCACGGTCCCAGCCGGTACGAAATTTCAGGGTCACGGGCACATCGACCGCGCCGACAACCGCCTGCAGGATGTCGCGCACCAGTTGCTCGTCCTGCAACAGCGCCGAGCCGCACCAGTTGTTGCACACCTTCTTGACCGGGCAGCCCATGTTGATATCGATGATCTGGGCGCCGCGCGCGACATTGTGGCGGGCGCACTCGGCCAGCATGGCCGGGTCGGCGCCGGCGATCTGCACCGCCTTGGGCTCCATTTCGCCATCATGGTTGGTGCGGCGCGCGCTTTTCTCGGATTGCCACAGGCGCGGGTTGGACGCTGCCATCTCGGAAACCGCATAGCCGGCCCCCAGCTCTTTGCACAATTGCCGGAATGGCCGGTCGGTCACCCCCGCCATGGGGGCGACAAAGACATTGTTGCGCAATGAATAAGGGCCGATGTTCACGACAGGGGGATGGGCGAAGGGGAATCCGCTATTTTATCCTCAAAACGCCGGCTTTCCGCTTGCTTTCGGCATCGGCGCCCAAACTTGCAACGCCGCCCTGCCTTTCCCGGCCCCTCAGCCGCGGTCCACCTCATCCAGCGCATCCTGCTGCAAATGCGCGACATCGCCCCATGCCAGCACCCGCAAGGTATTGCCATTCCAGTGCAAACGATTGATGCTGGCATTACGGATATCGAAGTCGCGCGGCGCAGACCAGCCGAGTCCCCGGGCTTCCCGGCAGATGCATTCCAGCACGCCGCCGTGCGATACCACGGCAATACGCCGCAACTGGTGGGCGACGGCCAATCCCACGACTGCGCCGACCGCGCGCGCGGCAAATTCACGCAAGGTCTCGGCGACTTGAGCGCCCGCCGGCAAAACGGCATCAAGTTCGCGCCCCCGCCACGCCGCGTACTCACGCGGATACCGTTCCTCGATATCAGCATGGCGCAAACCTTCGAACGCGCCATAGCAGCGCTCGCGCAATCCCGGCTCGATCTGTACTTCGAGAGCACGCCCGGCGGCGATCGCCTGGGCGGTTTGCCGCGCGCGCCCGAGGTCGCTGGAAAAAATCGCATCCAGGGTTTCACCGCGCAAGGCGTGCCCCAGCGCCTGCGCCTGGCGCACGCCCTCGGCGTTCAGTGCAATATCCAGATGCCCCTGCAGGCGGCGCTCGGTATTCCAGTCGGTTTCGCCGTGCCGGATCAATAAAATTTCTGTCATGCAGTTCACTTCACCAGGGCGGGATTCAGGGAATAGGTGCCGGTCCATTGCGCCTGCGCCAGGATGTGTCCGGCCATTGCGGCACGCACCTGGGCACCCGAAAACTTGCCCTCGACCGGCAGCCGCTCGACATCCAGCGCAAACAGGGTGAAGACGTAGCGATGCGCGATGGCATCGTTCCAGGGCGGGCACGGGCCATCGTAACCGCAATAATCGCCCGCCATATCCGGGTCGCCGGCAAACCAGCCGGTATAGTCATTAAGGCCATGCCGCGCCTGCGCAAACGCAGGATTGCCGATCTGCGGCCCCGACTTGCCGCGCGGCGTCACCCCACTGCTGGCAGTACCCGCCTCGATGGCCGTCAGGTGCGCCGGCAAATCGACCAGCACCCAATGGAAAAAATCCACGCGCGGCAGGTCGGCCGGCACCGTGCGCCCTTCCTGGTTGACATCGTCGCCGCGCGAAGGCACATCCGGATCGTGGCAGACCAGCACCAGCGAACGGGTGCCGCCTGGCAATTCGCTCCACGCCAGATGCGGGTTCTTATTCGCCGACAAAGTGACATGCGTCGCCGGGTCGATCACGCAAAAGGCGAATTCGCCAGGAATGACGGCGCCGTCCTGAAAGGAATTGCTCCAGAATTTCATGCGGGGCTCCTGAATTGGGAAGGCCTTGAAGGCTTGTTTTCAAAAAACAACCATACCAAAAATTTGCGTGCGGGGTTTTGCGCCATGCGGTCTAGCGGGAAGATTTACAAAATTCAACTGCTCGAAAAATGCGCGACAAACCGTCGCAGCCCGCCGGTCTCAGCGTACCGGCGGCACCTGCAGCCAGAAGGTCACGGGGCCGTCGTTGACCAGCGCCACCTGCATGTGCGCGCCGAACTGCCCGGTTCGCACCCGGTCTTGCCCAAGCCGTTGCTGCGCCTGGCGCACCGCGTAATCGAACAGACGTCGCCCGTCTTCCGGCGCGGCGGCCGGGGTGAATGACGGGCGCGTGCCGGAACGGGTGTCGGCAGCCAGGGTAAATTGCGGCACCAGCAGCAAGCCGCCGCCCACATCGGCCAGGCTGCGGTTCATGCGGCCGGCGTCGTCATTGAACACGCGGTAAGCCGAAAGCTTGGCCAGCAAGGCATCGGCTTCCTTTTCGCTGTCGCCGCGCTCGGCGCACAGCAATACCAGCAGGCCGGCGCCAATCGCGCCGACAAGCTCGCCGTCGACGCTGACACTGGCTTGCGCCACGCGTTGCAGCAAAGCGATCATGCCGCCTGCCTTACGCCAGCGTGACGCGGGCGAACTTGCGTTTGCCGACCTGGACCACAAAGGTTCCCACATCCACCTTCAAGCCCTTGTCGCTGACAGCGGCGCCATCGATGCGCACGCCGCCCTGCTCGACCATGCGCAAGGCTTCCGAAGTTGAAGCGCACAGGTTGGCTTGCTTTAACAACTGCCCAATGCCCAGCGGGGCGCCGGCCAGGCGCACTTCCGGGATCTCGTCGGGAATGCCGCCTTTTGCCCGATTGTCGAAATCGGCCAGGGCATCGGCTGCCGCCTGCGCCGAATGGAAGCGCGTGACGATTTCCTGCGCCAGCAGCACCTTGATGTCGCGCGGATTGCGCCCTTCTTCCGTCGACTTCTTGAATGCGGCGATTTCTTCCAGCGGCCGGAACGACAGCAATTCGTAATAGCGCCACATCATCGTGTCGGAAATACTCATCACCTTGGCAAACATGGTATTGGCCGGCTCGGTGATGCCAATGTAGTTGCCCTTGGACTTGGACATCTTTTCCACGCCATCCAGGCCTTCCAAGAGCGGCATGGTCAGGATGCACTGCGGTTCCTGGCCGCTTTCCTTTTGCAGCTCGCGGCCCACCAGCAAATTGAATTTCTGGTCGGTGCCGCCGAGTTCCAGGTCCGAACGCAGCGCCACCGAGTCGTAGCCCTGCATCAGCGGATACAGCAATTCATGCACCGAGATCGGCGTGCCGGCCTTCAGGCGCTTGGTGAAATCGTCGCGCTCGAGGATGCGCGCCACCGTGTATTTGGCCGCCAGCTGGATCATGCCGGCCGCGCCCAGCGCGTCACACCATTCGGAGTTGTAGCGGATCTCGGTGCGGTCCTTGTCGAGCACCAGGCTGGCTTGGGCGAAGTAGGTGCGGGCATTTTGCTCGATCTGCTCGCGGGTCAGCGGCGGCCGCGTGATATTGCGCCCGGAAGGATCGCCAATCATCGAGGTGAAATCGCCGATCAGGAAAATCACCTGGTGGCCGAGGTCTTGCAGCTGACGCAGCTTGTTCAGCACCACCGTATGGCCGAGATGCAAGTCAGGCGCGGTCGGGTCGAGGCCCAGCTTGATGCGCAAGGGCTTGCCCGTCTGCTCGGCGCGCACCAGTTTCTGGATGTATTCAGATTCGATGAGCAATTCGTCAATGCCGCGCTTGGTCACCGCCAATGCTTGCTTTACAGCATCAGATAATGCTGGCGTTTGCTGCACTGCAGCAGAATCTTTCATTTCCTTATTACTCATCAATTTCAAATTTTCAGTCATCGGTATAAAGTTTGCTTGAGTATCTTCCCTCGGTCGGTATAATTACCGATCCGCTCAACATTGCCGTTAATCAATAAAAGCAAAAACCAGGGAAAGAAAAACGGTTGATTTTAACTGATTGCATGTTCTCTAGAGATAAATTGATCGACCTTGGCGCACGAGGGAAGGCACTGTTCGGTGTCACCCGCAAGTCGCGCGTCGTGTCTTATTCGGCCCTATTCCTCGCCCTGTGCGCCTTTGGCGCGGCAGGCGTGGCGCCCATGGCGCCCGATGCCGCCGACCTGCCGGTGAAAACCGTTGCGCTCGAACTTGCCCTGCCCGACCTGCAAAGCCAGATCGCGGCGCAAGCCGAGAGCACCGCCTATTACGTTCGCGAAGAGAAGGTCCGTCCCGGCGACAGCCTGGCCACCCTGCTCAAACGCCTGGGCGTGGACGATGCCGCCGCTGCCGAATTCATCAAGAATGACCATGCCGCCTACCAGGTGCTGCAGCTCAAGCCGGGCAAGCAGGTGCAGGTCCAGACCGATGCCGATGGCGAACTGCAATGGCTGCGAACCACCCTGGGCAATGGCCGCGACGCCGCCTCGAACCTGCTGATCGAGCGCGACGGCGCGCACTTCAAGGCAAAACAAACACCCGCGGCACTGGAACAGCGTGTCGAAATGCGCAGCGGCGAAATCCGCTCCTCGCTGTTTGCGGCCACCGACCAGGCACTGATCCCGGACAACGTGGCGCTGCAAATCGTCGAGATGTTTTCCACCGATATTGACTTTGCCTCGGACCTGCGCCGTGGCGACCGTTTCAATGTGGTGTATGAAACGCTCTGGCAAAACGGCGAATATGTCCGGGCTGGACGCGTGCTGGCGGCCGAATTCGTCAACGGCGGCCGCTCGTACCAGGCAGTCTGGTTTGAAGACCCCGCCAGCGGCCAGGGCGGCGGCTATTTTGGTTTCGACGGCAAGTCCCTGAAAAAGGCGTTCCTGAAGTCGCCCCTGGAGTTTTCACGGATTTCCTCCGGGTTTTCGATGCGCAAGCATCCGATTTCGGGCAAATGGAAAGCGCACAAAGGCGTTGACTTCGCCGCCGTCACCGGCACCCCGATCCGTGCCGCAGCCGATGGCGTGGTGCACTTTGCCGGCGTCCAGGGTGGCTATGGCAATGTCGTGGAAATCAAGCACTGGAGTAATTATTCCACCGCCTACGCCCACATGAGCCGCTTCGCCAGCGGCTTGCGCAAAGGAATGAAAGTCAGCCAGGGACAATTGATCGGCTATGTCGGCAGCACCGGCTGGTCCACCGGGCCGCACCTGCACTACGAATTCCGCGTCAGCAACGAAGCACGCGATCCCCTGAAGGTCGACATGCCCACGGCCCAGCCGCTGGCCGGCGGTCAGCTGCAGCGCTTCCGCGGCGTCACATCGGACATGCTGCACCGCTTCGCCCTGCTGAACCCGCAAGACCAGAATACCCGCCTGGCGTCGGCCAAATAATTCGCCTGTGGCATCGCGGCCACGGCCGCGGCAAACCGTTCGTGCTGCAAGGCTTGTAGAATCAAGCCTTCACGAACGGTTTTTTTATGCCCGCACAACTATCCTCCCCGCCCCTCTATATCGGCCTGATGTCCGGCACCAGCCTCGACGGTGTCGATGGCGTACTCACGGCGTTTCCAGACAATTACCGTGGCGGACCGGTCCAGACCCTGGCCAGCGCCTATATCGGCTTCCCGCCTGAACTGCGGCGCGACATGCTGGCGCTGCAGGCGGCCGGAGAAGATGAAATCCACCGCGAAGCGCTGCTCGCCAATGCGCTCGCAGGCTACTATGCCGATTGCGTGTCCAGTCTGCTGGCACAAGCCGATGCCAGGCCAGGCCAGATCACCGCCATCGGCGCCCATGGCCAGACCATCCGCCATCGCCCGGAACTTGGCTATACCCGCCAGACCAATAACCCGGCACTGCTGGCCGAACTGACCGGGATTGACGTGGTTGCCGACATCCGCAGCCGCGATATCGCCGCCGGCGGCCAGGGTGCGCCACTGGTACCGGCGTTCCACCAGGCTGTCTTTGCCGCCCCGCACGGCACGCGGGTGGTCGCCAATATCGGCGGCATCAGCAACATCAGCGTATTGCCGGCAACGGATGCGGCTGTGGCGGCAACAGCGCCTGCGGTAACCGGTTTCGACACTGGCCCCGGCAATGTCCTCATGGATGCCTGGATCAGCCGGCACCGGGGCCAGGCTTATGACAGCAATGGCGACTGGGCAGCCAGCGGCAAGGCGCTGCCAGTGCTGCTGGAAGTCTTGCGCGAGGAAGCTTTTTTCAGGATGGCGCCACCGAAAAGTACCGGGCGGGACCTTTTCCATCTGCCCTGGCTGCAGCAAAAGCTGGCGACGGCCGGCATTACGGCAGCGGCCAGCCGTGCCGAAGATGTGCAAGCGACATTGGCGGCATTCACTGCTTCCACGCTGGCTGATGCCATCGTCGCGCACGCGCCCCAGGCGGAGTCTGTGTATGTCTGTGGTGGCGGAGCCTACAATGCTCACCTCATGCGGCAATTGCAAAACGCCCTGGCGCAACACGACACCGGCATCACTGTCGATTCCACCACGGCATTGGGGATTTCCCCCAACCATGTCGAAGCACTGGCCTTTGCCTGGCTGGCACAACGCTTCTGCCTGCGGCTGCCAGGCAACCTGCCGGCAGTGACAGGCGCCCGCGGCGAGCGGATCCTGGGCGCCCTCTATCCTGCCTGAATCCTGCCGTTAGCAGCTCGCAACTACTGACGCCGGCTCAGCCACAAAATTGCAGGCGCAAAAAAAGCGCAGACTCGTCTGCGCTTTTTTCAGGAACCGGAAAAATCAGGCGGAGAACGACGAACCGCAGCCGCACGTACTGGTAGCACCCGGATTCTTGATGACGAATTGCGCGCCTTCCAGGTCATCCTTGTAATCGATTTCGGCGCCCACCAGGTACTGGTAGCTCATCGAATCGATCAGCAGCTGCACGCCATTCTTGGTCATGGTGGTGTCGTCTTCGTTGACGATTTCATCGAAGGTGAAACCGTACTGGAACCCCGAGCAGCCTCCGCCTTGCACGAATACACGCAATTTGAGGTCAGGATTGCCTTCTTCCTCGATCAACTGCGCAACCTTGGAGGCGGCGCTGTCGGTAAAGATAATGGGGGCGGGCATTTCGGTGATGGCATTCATGGATAGCTCCTACTGAAAACAATACGACAGATATAGCATTATAACCCGATATAAATGCTCAGGTATTCGACCCGATCAGCTTGGTCGGCGCTGCCAGCTTCAAGATCGGCTCTTCCACCTGGTCATGCGTCAGTTTGCCCGATACGAGCGCGCCGCCATGCATTTCCAGGGCCTTGTAATTGACGTCACCGGTAATGCGCGCCTTCGGCTGCAATTCCAGCAACTCGCTGCAATAGACCGGCCCATTGATCTGGCCATTGACCACCAGGTGCGCCGCACGGACCTCGCCTTCGATCACGGCATGTTCGGAGATCACCAGCATGCTGGGGAGGGTGGGGTCGGCGATCACATTCCCACGAACATTGCCATCGATACGCAAACCGCCCTTGAAATGCAGGTCGCCCTCGATCCTGGTGGCTAAACCGATGAGGCTGTCGATGGTGCTTTTGCTTTTGCTGCCAAACATGATGGCACTCCTTTGACAATTTTTACAACTTGGCCGACTGTTGCGCGCGCAACTGGCCTTTTTCGAGAATACGTGCCTGCACGGTTTGCACAATTGCGCCTTCCGGCAAGTTCAGCGTACCTTCCATGCGTTGATAATGCTGAAAGGCAAGCTTGAATCGCTCCCCGTCCCCAGTTTTGGCATCGGGAAAAATGATCATAGCACTTTTCCCTTCACGTACAACGCTCACTGCCAATTGCAAGTTTCCAACAAATTCGCGTCCACCTTTACCGCCTTGCATCACTAACAAGCGATATTTCAGTTGATTTGGCGCAATGGATTCCACTGCCAGGCGCTGGATCGAGATTCCTGCCGCACCAGTGCTGGCAGGCAATAAACGTTCGAAAAAGGCCAGGTCTTCCTTCAGGCGGGCATTTTCGGCCAACAGATTTTTGACTTGCGCCGCCATTTGCTGCTGCGCGGTGCGTTCGATCTGCAACTGGCTTTCCGCGGCGTCCACGCCACCTGAAAAGCGGTCCCGCTCGGTAGTGGCCTGGGCGAGACGCTCGTGCAGGTCGCTGACTTGCGCCGGACTGATGGTATTGCCGCGTCCGGTCAGATTGCGCCCCAGGTCATAGGTCGCTAACGCAATCGCCCCGGCCATACCGAGCACAATAGCCACCAGCAACAAGCGCAAGGGCCAGGGCAGGTGATGACGAATGCTGACACGCGGCGCGGCGACCGACAGGCGCCGCCGCCACAGCTTCAGCCGCAGCGACGGGCCAAACAGGTTTTTCAAACTCATGTATTTGCTACGCGCCGCTTAAGGCAATACGGGCACGTGTGCCAGGCCAGCTTTTTCTTCCAGGCCAAACATGATATTCATGCATTGCACGCCTTGGCCCGCCGCGCCCTTGACGAGATTGTCTTCGACCACCAGGATCACAAGTAAATCGCCGCCGCCCGGACGGTGCACGGCAACGCGCAGCATGTTCGAAGCCCGCACCGAGCGGGTTTCAGGGTGGCTGCCGGCGGGCATCACATCGACGAAACGCTCCCCCTTGAAATGGTTTTCGTACAAGGCCTGGAAATCGGTATCGCGCGCTTCCGGCAGGATCGTCGCATACAGGGTCGAATGGATGCCGCGGATCATTGGCACCAGGTGCGGCACGAACGTCAGGCCGACCTTGCGTTGAGCGATTGCCTGCAAGCCCTGCACGGTTTCCGGCAAATGGCGATGGCCCTTGACGCCGTAAGCCTTGAAATTGTCGGCAGCCTCCGCCAGGAGGGTGGAAATCTCGGCCTTGCGGCCAGCCCCCGATACGCCGGACTTGCAATCGGCAATCAGCGCGGCTTCATTGACCAGGGGCTTGCCCTGCGCCAGCAGCGGCGCAAAACCCAATTGCATGGAAGTGGGATAGCAACCCGGCAAGCCGATCAGGCGTGCCGCCTTAATTGCCGCACGATTAACTTCCGGCAAGCCATACACGGCTTCCTCCAGCAAGTCCGGGCAGGAATGCGGCATGCCATACCATCTTTCAAATTCCGCCGTGTCTTTGAGGCGGAAATCCGCCGCCAGGTCGATCACCTTGACACCGGCCGCCAGCAATTCAGGCGCCTGCGCCATGGCGACGCCGTGCGGGGTGGCGAAAAACACCACGTCGCATTCCGTCAGCTTTGCCTTTTCCGGCGATGAAAAAGCCAGCGACACATGACCGCGCAGTGAAGGAAACATGTCAGCCACCGGCAAACCATCTTCCTTGCGCGACGTGATGGCGGCCAGTTCCACATCCGGATGTGCTGCCAGGATGCGCAGCAATTCCACACCGGTGTAGCCGGTACCACCGACAATGCCAACCTTGATCATAGCTTCCTCACTTTTTAACAAGCCCGTATTTTACGGGAAGTCCGCTGCACGGGCATGACCGGATTGTTACAAGCCGTATCCATCCCGACCGCCGGCCGCGCGCTTTGCCACCTCGGAAATCAGGTGCGTTTCCTTACCCAGAACTGGTACATCCCGGCGAAAATTGCCGGATTTTCTTCTTCCACTGTATCCCAGTTGGCCAGAGAATCACAGGCCGGGTTGTCCGGAAAACGCGCCAGGTAGCGGTTTCGGGTTTCCGGATTAGAAAATTCAAAGCCAAGGAATTCCAGCCCGAGCGCATCCAGGCAATCCCGAATTTCCAGCGGCGAATACACATGCTCCTGGACATGGAAGATCAGGTCGCGGCACGCACTGGTGCTGTAAAAATCCGGACTGATGGCGATCACGCCAATATCGATGCCGGCCTCGCCCTGCATGACGTCGCGCCGGAAGCGGCTGATGCCCTCGCGGGTGGCGGGATAATCTTTTTCGGCCACCAGTTGCCGCAGGGCGCTTACTTCCCGCCGCGCGCGCCGGCTGTACAGGCCGATATTCATATAGCCGTCCGGCCGCAGCAAGCCGGTCAGCACGCGCCAGCCGGCGAGCGGATCGCGCATGTGATGCAAGACGCCGCTGCAGACAATCAGGTCGAACCGGCGCTCGAGCGCACCCAGCTCCAGGATATCGCCGTGGCGGAAATCGATATCGGTCACGCCGAATTCGCGCGTGGCACGCATGGCATACGCCAGGCTGGTCTTGCTGATGTCGACGGCGAGGATACCCGCATGCGCGAAGGATTGCGCAACCTGGAAGGCGTCACTGCCGGTGCCGCAGCCGGCCACAAGAATGTCCGGTGCGGCAGGCAACTGTGCCGTGATATCGCGGTGGGGCAAGCGCTGCCGCAGTGCCTCGTCCAGGGGCAAACCGACACCCGCCACACCGCGCCTTTTCCAGCGCGGATAGGGATTTTCCTCGTACTGCTGGCGCACTGCCTGCGACACTGCGTCGGCCACGCCTGTCAGGCCAGGAATCTCCGCCTTCAACGCATCTTCCTGCAACGGCTGACCCAGTTGCCGCTCTAGCAAGGCCTGCACATGGGCCTGAGCCCAGTCCGCCGGCTTGATCCAGGCTGCAAAGGGTTGCCGATACAGGGGTTGATAACAGCCGGCCAGCGCCAGCATGATTGCAGGCACTGGCTGCGACTGGCCGAAGGCGGCCTCCAGGTGATCGGTAAGCGCGGCAATGTGCGCTTCTTCCACTGCCGTAATGGTGTAAATGTATTCGTTAGCGAAGCACTGCAAGGCAAGGCCGCAGGCAAAGCGTTCCACCACAGGCGCTGCCTCAGCTTGCGGCGTGCGCAGCAATGCCGCAAGCAGGGCTTGGCGGACCAGCGCCAGCAATCGTTCCAGGCGGTAGTCGGTGATCAGCGCCTGCTCCAGCAGTGCCAGCAACAGCGGCATTGCCAGCAGCGGTTGCAAGCTGCCATCCGCCACGGCGGCCTCGATCTGCGTACGGCCATTTTCGGCATCGGCAGCAACCAACAGAAAGCCCTGCGCCAGCGGGTCTGCGCACACCATCGCGGTGGCAAGGCGCTCCAGCTTCTGCGGATCCAGCACCTGCTGGCTGAAAGCGTGCAACAGCAACTCCGGATCCACTAGATTCAGCGCCTCGTCGCTCAGCAATTCCAGGATGCTGGCATAGAGGGACCAGTTTCTCGCCATGCCGGGCTGGATTTTCAGCAGCCGCTGACAGCACAACAAGGCTTTCTTGAGTTCGCCCTGGCCTTGCAGTAGCCGGCCCAGTGCAAGCAGTGCATCTGGATATTCGGGCATGAACGTCAGGGCCTGCTGGAATGACGCGACTGCAGCATCCAGCTTGCCTTGCGCATGCAGGCTGAGTCCCAGGTTGTAATGCGCCTGCGCATAGCCTGGCTTGAGCGCAAGTGCCTGGCTGTAGCAAGCCACGGCATTGTCATGCTGCCCCATGGCGCGCCAAGCTTCGCCCAAGTTGGCATGCGCTTCGGCATATTCCGGCTGCAGCGTGAGCGCCTGACCGATCAAGCCTGCCGCCTCGGCGTGCCTGCCAGTCTGGTGGTGCAGGACGCCCGACAGGTGCAAGGCATCGGCGTTGCCCGGATCGAGCGCCAGGACTTGCCGGTAGATTGGCTCTGCCTGCGCAAAGCGGCCAGCCTGGTGGTATTCCAGTGCAGCCTGCAGTGCATGGGGGATGCCGGCGACGCCGGATAACCCGCCTGCGCCGCCAGGCGCCGCCATTGACTGGCGCTGGGCACAGCATTGCTTGTATTTTTTGCCGCTGCCGCAATAGCAGGGATCGTTGCGACCGATATTGTTCAAGTGGATTCCACGGGAATGGTTTGCCTGGATGGGCGCAGAGGGGCGCGCCGCTCAATTGCAAGGCCGGCGCAAAATGCAGTGGCGGCCATCGCTATTGTAGCGCGTCGCTGCCGGGAAGGATAAGGCGGACAGTGGCCGCGGAAATGAAAAACGGGCGCCGAAGCGCCCGTTTCTTGTCAAACTACGACAATCGCATGTCAGGGCAAAGCCCTGGACAATTAGAAGGTGTGTTTCACGCCCAGTGCGAAGGTCGAAGCGGTTTCGCCAGCCAACAGGCCCGAACCGGTGAACGAAGTACCTGCCAGGAACGGCTGGTAGATGCCACGTGCATCGTTGTCCAGACGGCTGTAGAACACGCCGACGTTGGTGCGCTTGGACAGGGCGTGGTCGTAGCCCAGGGTGTACATCTTGGCGCCAGTGTTGGCGCCAGCGACGGCTGCCAGACCAGCGTGGCCGAGGGACAGATCGCCAGCCTTGGTGACGCTAGCCAGGATGGTGCTGTTGCCGAAAGCGTAGCTGACAGGGATCGACCATGCGGTACGGGACGAATCGCCGCCGCCGACTGCTTCACGCTTTGCGCGGTCAGCGATCAGGCCGACCTTGAAGCCGCCGAACTTGTACGAACCGGTGAAACGCAGTTGCGAGTCATCGGTTGCGCCAGCTGCACGGCCTTCAGCGGTGAAGTCACGGTATGCCAGGCTCAGGGACAGCGGGCCATTGTTGTAGCCGCCTTGCAGGTAGTATTCACGGCCGTCGTTGTACTGGTTACCACCGCCGATGACGCCTTCTGCGCCAGCCGAAGCGGTCGACACGCCAAACGCGCCGTTAAAGCCGCTGATGACCGGAGTACGGTAGGTGATCGAGTTGACGCGACGGGTGATGTCCAGATAGCCACCGCCTTGGTTCATGATCGAGTAGGTAGCGGTCATGCTGGTAGGCATGGAAACCAGGTTACCCGAAGCGGACACGAATTCAGCAGCCAGACCTTGGACCGACATCCAGGAATGCTTACCAACGGTCACTTGACCGAAGCCGCCCTTGAGGCCGACGAAGGTGTCGCCATCAGCCAGGCCAGCGCCGGTTGCGCCGCCGGTCGATTGACGCTGGTCGGTGTTGAAACGGTTTTCAACGTAGAACAGTGCGGACAGGCCGCCACCCAGATCTTCGGTGCCGGTCAGCCAGAAACGCGAATTGTAGTCGTCATCGACGCGCAGTTCGTTGTTGGCAACGCGAGCGGTGCTGCTGACTTTGTAGCTCTTCAGGTTAGCCTGAACCACGCCGCCGATGGAAACGTTGGTTTGAGCTTGTGCGCCGGTAGCGAAAGCGCCCAGAACTGCGAGAGCGAGTAGCGATTTTTTCATTAAAATTTCTCCGAGAGTTGTGAAGCTAAAGTTATTTTCCTGCATCCAGCAAGGCCACTAGTGGAAACGTCCCTGCCGGCACTTCTAATCCCATTGGTCAAGAAGCTATGTGCCATTTCATCAAAATACGGATGCCAGGGCAAAGCAATTTTGGCTTTTATGGCAATATGACGAGAGTTGTGTCGCTTTGCTGCAACAATTCATTTCCAATTGATAAGTCTCTGATAACGCAAGTTGAAAAGGTGTCAACAAAATGAGCGCGCTGGATAAATTCATTATTGGCCTGGATGGCGCACTGCGAACCGTGGCCGGCCTCAGCGCCGCCGGCCGCCCGAACCCTTCGCGGGGATTGGCTGAAAATGAACTTGATGTGACTGAACGCCGCCATAGCGCTGGACTGATGCGCGTAAACCATGTGGGTGAAGTGTGCGCCCAGGCACTTTATGCATCGCAAGGCATGCTTGCCAAAAATGAAACAGTGCGCCAACAACTTGCCCATTCACAACAAGAAGAAGAGGATCACCTGGCCTGGACGGCGCAGCGGTTGCGCGAACTGGATTCACGCCCGAGCCTGCTGAACCCCGTATGGTATGCCGGCGCCTTCACCATCGGCATGGTCGCCGCACGCCTGGGCGATGCCCGCAGCCTGGGCTTCGTCGTGGAGACTGAGCGCCAGGTCGAAGCCCACCTGAACGACCACCTGGATCGCCTGCCGGCCCAGGACATCAAGTCGCGCGCGATCGTCGAGCAAATGCGCCAGGACGAGATAGCCCATGGCGCAGCAGCCAATAACCTGGGGGCAACCCACCTGCCGGCGCCCGTGCGCCTGGCCATGCGTGGCATGGCCAAGGTGATGACATCGACCGCGTATTACCTGTAATTGTGCGTGTCAGGCCGATTCTGAAGGCGCATTATCGTCGACGATCTCGAAGGTATGCGTCATTTCGGCCGTTTTTTCCAGCATGATCGATGCAGAACAGTATTTTTCATGCGATAACTTGATGGCGCGCTCGACCAGGTTTGCTTTGAGGTTGCGGCCCCGGACGATGAAATGAAAGTTAATCCGGGTGAAGACTTTCGGATCCTTCTCGGCGCGCTCGGATTGCAAGGTAACATCGCAGCCGCGAATATCCTGGTGGCTTTTACGCAAGATGAGCACGACGTCGTACGCCGTACATCCTCCCGTGCCTGCCAGCACCAATTCCATCGGGCGCGGGGCCAGATTGCGGCCACCGCCGTCGGGCGCCCCATCCATTGCCACCACATGGCCGGAGCCGGTTTCCGCCAAGAAGGTCATCCCGGACAATCCGGTCCAGCGTACTGTGCATTCCATGATCAATCCACTCCTCAATAAAGTGCCCTTATTGTAACTGTTCTCACAAGCAGCACCGCGACGGCACCCCGCTTGCCAGCTGTCGCAGGGAAGCGAAAAACAACTCTCCCGTGGGAAATTTGCTACACCGCAGCAATAAAAAAATTATTTCAAAAACCTACAAATCATTGAATTTAAATGACAATTTAAATATCACATCAAAAATATCGCACTCGCCCAGCAAAAAGACAGAGAATTTTCTTGCGATGCACAATTCGCTTTACTATACTGGTTTTTATCGATTGTTGATGTTTATGCAAAACAGATGCAATCACGCTTTGTCTCCTCCACCCTTCTCCTTTGGTGTGGATTTCAGCCCGAGGCTTCATCGCTTCGGGTTTTTTTATGCCTGTCAAAAAATCCGTTACGGCATGAGATTTGACGCCAAGCCTTTGAAAAGGCTATAATTTTCGGTTCTTCCATTTGCTCAGGAAGAAAATACAAGGTTGAGTCCGCAAAACGCCTGCTGTTGGCCGCGCGGAACCGCCAATATTGAGCATTCATCCCTTTAGGAAGTCATCATGAAAACCTTTTCCGCAAAAGGCCACGAGGTCCAGCGCGACTGGTTCGTGGTTGACGCGACGGACAAAGTCCTCGGACGTGTTGCCAGCGAAGTGGCACTCCGACTGCGCGGCAAGCACAAACCCGAATTTACTCCGCACGTCGACACGGGCGATTTCATCGTCGTGATCAATGCAGGCAAACTGCGTGTCACCGGCACCAAAGCCCTGAACAAGAAGTACTACCGTCACTCGGGTTACCCGGGCGGTATCTACGAAACCAATTTCGAGAAAATGCAAGCGCGTTTTCCCGGTCGCGCGCTGGAGAAGGCTGTCAAGGGCATGCTGCCCAAGGGCCCGCTCGGCTACGCGATGATCAAGAAGCTCAAAGTGTATGCGGAAGCATCGCACCCGCACGCTGCCCAGCAACCCCAAGCACTCGAACTGTAAGGAACGGACATGATCGGTAACTACAACTACGGAACCGGCCGTCGCAAGAGTGCAGTGGCTCGCGTCTTCATCAAGGCAGGCAGCGGCAAGATCACTGTCAACGGCAAACCCGCTTCCGAATACTTTTCGCGCGAAACCGGCCTGATGGTCATCCGCCAGCCGCTGGAATTGACCAGCAACCTGGAAACGTTCGACATCATGGTCAACGTCCATGGCGGCGGCGAATCCGGCCAGTCGGGTGCTGTGCGTCACGGCATCACCCGCGCCCTGATCGATTACGACGCCACGCTGAAACCGGAACTGTCGAAAGCAGGCTTCGTTACCCGCGATGCACGTGAAGTCGAGCGTAAGAAAGTCGGTCTGCGCAAGGCACGTCGCGCAAAGCAATTCTCCAAGCGTTAATCATCGCGCTTCGGAACATCAAAGCCGCCAGGTTTGCGCCTGGCGGCTTTTTTCATGCCGCGCGCCGTGGCGGACGAAATACCTGGGCATCGGCATAGAACGCCTCGTCCTGCCCCGCCCACCAGCCAGGCACACCCAGCACCGGCAAGGGCGTGAAGTCGCCGGTCGCAAATCCCCCCTGCAATTGCCGCGTCACTGCTTCATCGATCCATGCGCGTTGCTGCGGCGCCGAAAGCGTAAAAAACGCCGGCTGCACCGGCACGCCCCAGGTATGCGCCGTGATGGCCTTGTACGGGGTAACCAGTTTTTCCATGATGGCGTGACCAAACAGGAAGATCTGCACCGAGCGTCCCACGGCACCGCGCTGGTCCAGCAAGGCATCCCGCCAGCGATGCGCGCGCAAGGCGGTTGCCCAGTCCGGATCGGCGCATAACAGCAACGCAGCATTCTCGTCGAAGATCGTCGCCGCATCCCGCAACTTGCCGCGGGTACCCTCCGGACTGCCATCGGCGCCAGCGCAAGCCGACCGGCGGGCAATTTCGGCTGCCTGCAATGCATTCAATTGTTTCTTGATAGTGGGGAATGTCAGCCAGACCAGCGCATTGAAAAAATCATGCAGGTTCTCGCGCGTCGGCACGGCGCCCTCTGCACTGATGAAGGCTTCATAGGCCACGCCGGGAGGCAGTTCGGCTTGCGGCACAAAATGGATCGGCAAGCCACGGTGATTGACCAGCCCGGCCTCACGCGCAGCATTGTCGAGCGCCGCACGCCAGTCTGGCGCCGCCAGGATCGGTTGCGCCGCCGGCAGCAGCGGCGCGAGCCAGGGCTGGCGCCAGTCGATACCCTGCAGGAAAGATGCCGCCATGACGCAGCCTGTTACAGTTATGCCAGCTTCCAGGCCATCGTCTCGCCGGCATTCAGCGGCACCAGGCTCGAATCGCCAAAAGGCAATTCCGCCGGCAGGGTCCAGTCCTCGCGCAATAGCGTCACGCTGCCGCTATTGCGCGGCAAGCCATAAAACGCCGGCCCATTGAAGCTGGCAAAGGCTTCCAGCCTGTCCAGCGCGCCAGCGGCGGCAAAGGCTTGCGCGTACAGTTCCAGCGCATGCAAGGCAGTGTAACAGCCGGCACAACCGCAGGCATGTTCCTTCAATCCCTTCGGATGTGGCGCGGAATCGGTGCCGAGGAAGAATTTTGGATTACCCGACGTTGCGGCTTTGACCAGTGCCTGGCGATGCTCTTCACGCTTCAGGATCGGCAGGCAGTAATAATGCGGACGGATGCCGCCCTTGAAAATTTCATTGCGATTGTATAGCAGGTGATGCGCCGTGATCGTAGCGCCAACGAAGCGGTCAGCCGCTGCGACATACTCGGCGGCGTCGCGCGTGGTGATATGTTCGAACACCACTTTCAATTCCGGCAAGGCGCGGCGCAAGGGCTGCATGACACGCTCGATGAAGACTGCCTCGCGGTCGAATACATCGACCGCCGGATCGGTCACCTCGCCGTGCACCAGCAGCGGCAAGCCGACTTCCTGCATGACTTCCAGGGTCTTGTAGCATTTCGTCAAATCGGTCACGCCGGCGTCCGAGTTGGTAGTGGCACCGGCCGGGTACAGCTTCAGGGCATGGATGAAGCCGCTGTCTTTGGCGCGGCGAATTTCATCGGGCGGGGTATTGTCCGTCAGGTACAACACCATCAGCGGCTCGAATTGCAGCCCTGCCGGCAGCGCCGCCAGGATCCGCGTGCGGTAGGCGCCGGCAAGCTCGGTGGTGGTCACCGGCGGCTTCAGGTTCGGCATGACGATGGCGCGCGCAAACTGGCGCGCCGTATGCGGCAAGACATCGGCAAGCACGGCGCCGTCGCGCAAGTGCAGGTGCCAGTCGTCGGGACGGGTGATGGTAATGCTTTGTGGAAGGTTGGCTGGGGTTGGCATGGCGGCTCGCTGGCTCTTACTGTCGAGCCGCCATTTTACCTTCTATCAGGGGTACAGGCCGCGCATCTCGTGCGCCTGCAAGACGCGGCTGCAGCCAACGATGAATGCGGCCGTGCGCAGCGAGACCTTGCGATCCTCGGCCAGTTGCCAGACGGCGGCGAAGGCTTCGCGCATGATGCGCGTCAGGCGCTGGTTGATTTCATCCTCGGTCCAGAAAAAACTGGAAAAATCCTGCACCCATTCGAAATAGCTGACGGTCACGCCACCGGCGTTGGCGATCACGTCGGGCACGATCAGCACGCCCTTGTCATGCAGGATATCGTCCGCGGCAGGCGTCGTCGGACCATTGGCGCCTTCGACAATGATGCTGGCGCGGATGGCCTGGGCATTGGAAGCGGTGATCTGCTGCTCCAGCGCCGCAGGCACGAGGATATCGCAATCGGTTGCCCAGAACGCATCCTGCTCTTGCACGGCGTCGGCGCCGGCGAAACCGGCCACCGTACCGCATTCGCCCACGTGCGCCAGCAGCGCGCCGATATCCAGTCCGCTCTCGCGCACCACGGTGCCGGCATGGTCCTGCACGGCGACGACCTTCGCGCCGGCCTCGGTAAACAGGCGCGCAGCGACGCTGCCTACATTGCCGAAGCCCTGGATGGCAATGCGCGCACCCTGGATTTCCAATCCGCGCCGGGTGGCGGCTTCGCAGGCCACCACGTAGAGGCCCCGACCGGTGGCGGCCTGGCGACCGAGGCTGCCGCCGAGCGACACCGGCTTGCCCGTCACCACGCCCGACACCGTGTTGCCGGCATTCATGGAATAGGTATCCATCATCCACGCCATGACCTGTTCGTTGGTATTGACGTCCGGCGCCGGAATATCCTTGGTCGGGCCGATGATGATGCCGATCTCGCTGGTGTAGCGTCGCGTCATGCGCTCGAGTTCGCCGCGCGAGAGCGTTTTCGGATCGACCCGGATGCCGCCCTTGGCGCCGCCATACGGCACATTGACGGCAGCATTCTTGACCGTCATCCAGGCCGACAGCGCCATCACTTCCGACAGGGTGACGCTCTGGTGAAAACGCACGCCGCCCTTGCCAGGACCACGCGCGGTATTGTGCTGCACCCGGTATCCCTCAAAATGCGCAATCGAGCCATCGTCGCGCCGGATCGGCACATCGACTGCGAGGATCAGCTTGGGGCGCTTCAGGGTTTCCACCAGCGGCGCCAGCGTGCCGAGGTAGGGTGTGACACGATCGATCTGCTCGAGATAGACCCCCCACGGGCCGATGTCGTGCTGCGTCAGGTAACTGGGGATTTGATGGGAAGCAGGCATGCGTCTTCTCCGTGATCGGCTGGTTTGGTCTGGAACCCGGCACTGCAATCAGGAACCATCTTAGCAAGGAACTGGCCGCCTTGGCCTGCCCTGCCACCGACTTACGACATTTATGCCACAGCGTCTGTCGCATCCAGGGTGTCGACTTCGCCGGCATCCGCCTCCGGCGCCTTGCGCGCCTGCTGCCGGGCCCACATTTGCGCATAGGCCCCCTGCGCCGCCAGCAAGCTGGCGTGCGTGCCCCGCTCGACGATCCTGCCATGCTCCAGCACCAGGATCTGGGCAGCATCGGCAATGGTCGACAGGCGATGTGCAATCACCAGCGTGGTCCGGTTCCTGGCGATTTCATGCAATTGCTCCTGGATCGCCTGTTCGGACTTGGTGTCGAGCGCCGAAGTCGCCTCGTCGAAAATCAGGATCGGCGGATTTTTCAGCAAGGTGCGCGCAATCGCCACGCGCTGCTTTTCGCCGCCCGACAATTTCAGGCCGCGCTCGCCCACCATGGTGTCGTATCCCTCCGGCAGCGACACGATGAAGTCATGAATCGCCGCGGCCCTTGCGGCAGCAATGATTTCCTCCTTCGAGGCGCCCGGCTTACCGTAGGCAATGTTGTATTCGATCGTGTCATTGAACAGCACCGTATCCTGCGGCACGATGCCGATGGCCTGGCGCAGCGAAGCTTGCGTGACGTCGCGCAACTCCTGGCCATCGATGCTGATGCGCCCGGACTGAACGTCATAGAAACGGAACAGCAGGCGTGACAAGGTCGATTTGCCGGAGCCGCTGTGGCCGACCACGGCGGTGGTGGTGCCGGCGGCGATGGTGAAATCGACATCGAAGAGAATCTGCCGGTTCTTTTCGTAATGGAAATCGACATGTTCGAAACGCACTTCGGCGCCGACGACCGCCAGCGGCCGGGCATGCGGGGCATCGGCCACTTCGCGGTCCTGTTCGAGCAGGCGGAACAGGCGCTCCATATCGGCCATGCTTTGCTTGATCTCGCGGTAAATCACGCCGAGGAAATTCAGGGGAATGTACAACTGGATCATGAAGGCATTCACCAGCACCAGGTCGCCCAGGCTCATGCTGCCGTCGATCACGCCGCTGGTGGCACGCCACAGGATCAGGGTGACGGCCGCGGCAATGATCAGCGACTGCCCCGTATTCAGAAGCGATAGCGACGTCTGCGACTTGACCGCGGCGTTTTCATAACGCTGGTAGTCCTGGTCGTAGCGGCGGGCTTCCACGTCCTCGTTGCCGAAGTACTTGACCGTTTCATAATTGATGAGGGAATCGATGGCCCGGGTATTGGCTTTCGAATCCAGCTCGTTCATGTTGCGGCGAAAATTCGTCCGCCATTCCGTCACCAGCACGGTGAAGGCGATATAGGTGACCAATGCTGTGGCGGTAATCACGGAAAACCAGATATCGTATTGCACCGCCAGGTAGCCGATCACGAGGCTGATTTCGATCAGGGTCGGCAGGATGGAAAACAGCGTATAGGACACCAGGGAAGATACGCCGCGCGTGCCGCGCTCGATATCGCGCGTCATGCCCCCGGTCTGGCGGTTCAGGTGGAAGCGCAGCGACAGCGAATGCAGGTGACGGAACACTTTCAGGGCGATGGTGCGCACCGCGCGCTGCGTCACCCGGGCAAACACGAATTCACGCAATTCGGTAAACAAGGTCGTGGACAGGCGCAGCAAGCCGTACGCCAGCAACAGGCCAATCGGCATGATCATCAGCGCGCGCGCCTGGTCCACGCCGGGCGTGAGGTGGTCAACCAGTTGCTTCAGCACCAGCGGCACACCGACATTGGCCAGCTTGGCGCCGACCAGGAAAACCAGCGCCAGCATCACCCTTCCCTTGTAGGCCCACAGGTAAGGCACCAGCGTTTTGATGG
The DNA here is from genome assembly GCF_004114795.1 of Janthinobacterium sp. 17J80-10. Classification (NCBI taxonomy): domain Bacteria; kingdom Pseudomonadati; phylum Pseudomonadota; class Betaproteobacteria; order Burkholderiales; family Oxalobacteraceae; genus Janthinobacterium; species Janthinobacterium sp. 17J80-10. The sequence goes on from NZ_CP035311.1 coordinate 3,869,414, forward strand.
TGGCCCAATCCCTGCGCTGGTGGCCGGGGGGCATGGTCGGAGCAGGTTCGGAATTGGCGTGGCGTCGCATGGGAAGAAAGAAAATCCGGTCAGAATGGTTTATGCTTGGACAGTTGAAGCAATTTCAGCTCCCATTCTATCAACCCCCTGCCCATGGGGTGTCGCGATGAAAAACGGATGATTTAAAACAACGAAATGCCAAGCGAACACCATACCTCACTGCCCGCCGGGAAAATGCCGGAGCTGCGCGTCATGCCCCGGCCCTCCGACGTCAACATCAATGGCGACATCTTCGGCGGCTGGATCATGGCGCAAGTCGATATTGCCGGCTCGCTGCCGGCCATGCGGCGCGCCAACGGCCGGGTCGCCACCATCGCCGTCAACTCCTTTGTCTTCAAACACCCGGTGTTCATTGGCGACGTGCTGACGTTTTATGCCGACATCGTCAAGGTGGGCAGGACATCGCTGACGGTCAACGTCGAAGTCTATGCCGAGCGCAACCAGATGCAGGCCGAAACCGTCAAGGTGACGGAAGCGACCCTGACGTACGTCGCCACAGATCATGAGCGCAAGCCGCGCCCCGTGCCGGCACTGGATGAACTGAGCACGCCCCAGCCGCACCCCTGAAAAAAAACTGCCTGGCAGGCAGGCGGTTTTGGAGACGTCGGGCGTTGCCCCGGGGACGTGAGCTCAAACTGTTTTTTGTTCGTCGCGCAACTCCCGCCGCAAAATCTTTCCTACATTGGTTTTTGGCAGCGTATCGCGGAACTCGATATATTTCGGCCGCTTGTACCCCGTGAACTGCTGCTTGCAGTATTCCATCAGTTGCTCGACCGTGAGCGATGGATCCTTGCGCACCACGTACAGCTTGACCGCCTCGCCGGAATGCGCATCCGCCACGCCCACACAGGCGCATTCCAGCACGCCCGGATGCTCCGCCACCACGCCCTCGATTTCATTCGGGTACACATTGAACCCGGATACCAGGATCATGTCTTTCTTGCGATCGACAATGCGCACATAACCACGTTCATCCATGACGCCGATATCGCCCGTCTTGAAAAAACCGTCAGGCGTCATGACCTTGGCGGTTTCATCCGGCCGCTTCCAGTATCCCGCCATGACTTGCGGGCCGCGCACGGCGATTTCGCCAGGCTGCCCCAACGGCACGGGCTTGCCATCCTCATCCAGGATGGTCAGTTCCGTGGAAGGCAGGGGCAAGCCGATGGTCCCGGTGAATTCCTTGGCATCGGCCAGGTTGCAGCTGACGACCGGCGAGGTTTCCGACAAGCCGTAACCTTCCGCGATCGGACAGCCCGTCACATTGAACCAGCGGTCCGCGACGGCTTTTTGTACAGCCATGCCGCCGCCCACGCTGATCTTCAGCGTTGAAAAATCAAGCTTGGCAAATTCCGCATTGTTCAGCAAGCCATTGAACAAGGTATTTACTGCCGGGATCATATTGAAGGGATACTTTGCCAGGGTCTTGATAAAGCCTGGAATGTCGCGCGGATTGGCAATCAGGATATTGACCGCACCCACGCGCGTGCCCAACAGGAAACAGCTTGTCAATGCAAAGATATGGTAAAGCGGCAATGCACAGATCATGCTGATTTGCTCCACCTTCGGCGCCTTGTTAAGACCCGGCCCTAGCCAGAGATCGCATTGCAAGGCATTGGCCAGCACGTTGCGATGCAACAGGGTTGCCCCCTTGGAAATACCTGTCGTACCCCCGGTATATTGCAGAAAGGCGATGTCGTCCTGCGTCACGGTCACTGGCCGCCAACTCATGCGCGCCGCATCGGACAATACCTTGCTAAAAGTAACAGCCCCTGGCAAATGATAGGCCGGCACCATTTTCTTGACATGGCGCACCACGAAATTGACCAGTAGGCCCTTCATCCCGCCTAACAACTCGCCCATGCTGGCCACCACGACATGCCTGACCTGGGTTTTGCCAATGACTTGCTGCAGAATATGCGCAAAATTTTCCAGGATGATGATTGCTTCGGCACCCGAGTCGACCAGTTGATGTTCCAGTTCGCGCGGCGTGTACAAAGGATTGACATTGACCACGATGTAACCTGCCCGCAATGCCGCAGCCATCGCCACCGGATATTGCAAGACATTGGGCATCATGATGGCAACGCGCGCGCCTTTCTGCAGCCCCCGGGCTTGCAGCCATGCCCCCATCTTCCTTGACATGGCATCGACTTGCGCATACGTGATCGCCTTGTCCATGCTGACAAAGGCATTACGCTTCGCATACTTCTTGAATGACTCTTCCAGCAAGTGGGCCAGGGAATCATACTGCCCCAGATCGATCTCGGCGGGAATTTCAGGTGGATAGGATTTTAGCCAGAACTTGTCCATGTCAGCGCCCTTGTCTCTCTTATAGGTATCATGCTTGGTGAGGCAATTCCTGAACAAATTGCATTTGTTCAAATATGATCCTATCGGGCGACGCCCTCAGGTGCAAGTGTTTAAGGCAATAACGAATGATTCTCTTGTTCGCAACGGCCTATTGCAATGCAACACATCAATTGTGCACCTGGTTTTCCGCATCGTCGGTCAGTGCGGCCTGCACGGGTGCCACCCCAAGAGCGGCCAGGCGCTGGTGGCGTTGCTGCGGCTCCAATGCAGAAATGCTGCGCACTGCCGCATAAAAATTTCCCAGGTCGGACTCCTGCTGCAGCAGCGTGCGAAAGCCCGGCACCAGGTCATGATAAGTTGCCACCAATGCCAGGTGCGCATTGTTCAGCGGTTCGGCAAACCATCGGTCGTATCCTGCATAGCCACCCCAGCGCTGCTTTAATTCGCCATAGGCAACTTGCATGGACTGGAAGATTTCCGCCTTGCGGGCGATTTTCCGGGCATCGCTTGCGCGACTGGCGTAATTGCTTTCGAGCGCCTCCCGGGTCGTGAGCAATAGCGCCAGAAAATCCTGCTTGCGGGCGGCGTGGAGGCGATAAGCCGCCCGCATTTTCTCGTCGCCGTGCGCCTTGATCCAGCGCTCGACTCCCAACTCCTCGACCGCCACCGCGAACGATTCATTAAAGCGCGAATCGCCCGGTGCATACGCGACCTGATGCGCCAGCTCGTGGAACATCAGGCGCGCCAGTTCGGCTTCCGGATATTGCACGAATGTCGACAGCACCGGATCGTCGAACCAGCCTAGCGTGGAATAGGCGGGAACGCCGGAGACATGCACGTCGTAATTCTGGCTGCGCAGTTCCGCCGCATAGGCCTGGGCCTCTTCCTGGCTGTAATAACCCCGGTAATTGACACACCCGGCAATAGGAAAACACCATTGCGAGGCTTGCAGGGAAAGCGCGGGGGTTGCCACGACATTCCACAGGACATAGGGCCGCTGCAAGTCGGCGTAGGAAGTGAACGTGCCATTGTCAGGCAAGTGCAATTCTTTGGAGGCAAAACGGCGAATTTCCTTGACCTTGGCGAGTTGGCCTTTCAGCTTCCCTGCCACTGCCGGATCAGCCAGCCAGTCATCGATTGCCCGGGCCTGGGCCATCAAGGAAAACTGGCCTTGCGCCGCCTGCACGTAATATCCCAGCTGGGCACAGCCCCCCATCAGGACTGCCGCCCCGAACGCCATGCCAATCCGCCATTTCTTGCCCATATCCCGCATTGCTCCAGACGACACTATCAAAAAAACAGCACGCTCTCTCTACGGCTGCTTTCACGCCATTGTAATGAGCTTTGCCCCGATGAAAAGTTCATCCCGCAAGAAACTCTATCCGCAGTCATGTCAAAAGTGCAGCCTGCGGGAGACGGTACAGTAGCGTAATATATCTGGAAATCACACAAGGACCCGGAAGCGGATGCCCAAGTCCGCCGATGACCATGCCACCTGCTGCCCCGGCCACCGCCATGAAATTGATCGATTCCATACTCCAGTCCCAGAACGAGCTGCTGCAAATACGGCAAGACATCCACGCCCACCCGGAACTCGCTTTCGAGGAACAGCGCACGGCCGACGTCGTGGCACAAAAACTCGGCGAATGGGGCATCCCGGTATTGCGCGGTCTTGGCGGCACCGGCGTCGTCGGCATTCTCAAGAATGGCGCAAGCCAGCGTGCGCTCGGCCTGCGCGCCGACATGGATGCGTTACCGGTCCAGGAAATCAACCGCTTCGCGCATGCTTCCCGCCATCCCGGCAAGATGCACGCCTGTGGCCATGATGGCCACACCGCGATGTTGCTGGGCGCTGCCCGCCATCTGGCGCAGCATCGCGATTTCGATGGCACCATCTACCTGATTTTCCAGCCAGCGGAAGAAGGCGGCGGCGGCGCCCGCCGCATGATCGAAGACGGCTTGTTCGAACAATGCCCGATGGATGCCGTGTTCGGCATGCATAACTGGCCCGGCATGCCTGCCGGCCGCTTCGGCGTGGTGCCGGGCCCGATGATGGCCTCGTCGAACGAATTCGAAGTCATCGTGCGCGGCAAGGGTGCCCATGCCGCGCAACCGCACAAGGCAATCGACCCGGTCATGGTGGCCATCCAGATCGCCCAAAGCTGGCAAACGATCGTTTCGCGCAATTGCAATCCCTTCGATGCCGCCGTGCTGAGCGTCACCCAGATTCACGCCGGCAGCGCCACCAATGTCATCCCCGACGACGCCCGCCTGATCGGCACCGTGCGCACCTTCCGCACAGCCACGCTCGACATGATCGAAGCGCGCATGGAGCAGATCGCGGCGAATACGGCGGCCGCCTTCGAAGCGCAAGTCGACTTCCATTTCCAGCGCAACTACCCCGCGCTGATCAACGATGCAGGTGAAACTGCCTTCGCGGTCGAAGTGCTGCAGTCGGTGGCCGGCATCGACAATGTCGACACCGACATCGAACCGACCATGGGTGCGGAAGACTTTGCCTTCATGCTGCAGGAAAAACCGGGGTGCTATGTCTTTCTTGGCAATGGCGAAGGCCAGCACCGCGCCGCAGGCCACGGGCTGGGTCCCTGCAACCTGCACAACCCCAGTTACGATTTCAACGATGCCCTGCTGCCGGTAGGCGCCAGCTATTGGGTTCACCTGGCGCACGCCTGGCTGGCACGGGTCTAAAACCCGACACCGGCAGGCAAACGCTAGCGATTCTGCGACAGCAGGCGAATGTCGCCATACCAGGTTTCCACCGACTCCCCGGTGAAGTCGCTATCGGTGAGAATTCCCACGCCAATCAGGCGGCCCGGCTTTTCGCCGTAAGCACGCTCGAAATCCTCGATGATGTTGCGCTCAAATTCGCGCCACTTGCCGACACTGTCCGTGCCGTTCTCCACTACCACGTGGCGAATCCGGCTCGAGCGCTTGCTATGTCTGATCGTGCCAGCCGGCTCCTTGCCATGCCACTCGTACATCAGGGTCGCGTAAGGAAACTCGTGTCCGGTGATCAGCTTGGCTGTTTCAAACAGGATTTGTTCGGAAAACGACAACGACTCCTTGTCGCCGTCGAAGCCGAGGATAATGCGGGCGGGCGTATCTTCCATCAGTTCCTGGGCATGCGCGATGCTCTCGCCCAAAGTACCTATCTTCCACTGCCAGCGCAGCAGCGGCTGCTCTTGCGGATCGATGCTGACACGCTGCATCAGGCCTGAAGATGCATTGGATGAAAATGCGCGCAGCACGGTCCGGTCCCGTTCGGCCACCAGACTGTAGTCAGTACGGTTCTTGTGCTTGAAAATCACCATCGGCATCCAGCCGTTCGGCAGTCCGCCGGCCGGACCGGAGGAGAACATCGAAAGCGGAGCAACCCCCTGCGTGTCCTGCTCTGCCTTGACGCTTTCGGCACGCTGTTCCGCCGGCGGGCCAAAGGCACAGCCGGCGACGGCCAGCGACGCGGCCAATAAAGTACAAATACGCTTCATAAGTTCATACGTCCTGCAGAGCGGGATGAAAAAAGGCTTAAGGCAACTGGTCAGGGGCACAACCGACCCGTGCCCCTGGATTGATGCGTTCCAGCGCCAGCAGCGCGGCAGACTGGTCGGCATGCGGCAGCGATTCCAGAATGCTGCGGTAACGCTCGGTTACCAGTTCCGTGACAGGCAACCTGACACCGGCGGCCGCAGCGGCAACCAGAACGTTTTCCAGATCCTTGGCCTGGCTCTTGACCTGGCCACCCGGAAGAAAGTTACGCTCCAACATCCGCTGCCCGTGCACTTCCAGGATACGGCTCTCGGCAAACCCTCCCCGGATTGCCGCGCGCACGGCGACCGGATCGGCGCCGCCAGCCTGGGCCAGCAGCAGTGCTTCGGCAATAATATTCAATGTGCCGCCGACAATCAACTGGTTGCACAGCTTGGCCAACTGGCCGCAGCCGGCCGGCCCGACGCGCGTCGGGCGGCCCAGCACCTGCAGCAACGCCTCTACGCGGGCAAAGTCCGATTCGGCGCCGCCGGCCATGATCGCCAGCGTTCCCGCCTCGGCTCCCAACACCCCGCCCGACACAGGCGCGTCGATAAAGCCGATCCCTCGCTCCTGCAGCCAGGCATGCATGGCCTCAGCTTCGGCTTGCTTTGTCGAACTCATGTCGACTACCAGCGCTCCGGTACGCAAGCCCGCTGCTGCCTGGCCGACGACGTCGGCGACCGCCCTGCCGTCTTCGAGCATGGTAATGACCACATCGGCTTGTGCCGCCGCATCTGCCGCCGTCCCCGCAATCGTCGCGCCCAAAGACTGCAGTGCGCTTGCCTTGGCGGCGCTGCGGTTCCAGGCAACAAGGGTGTGGCCTGCCTGGAGCAGACGCGTTGCCATTGGCTTGCCCATCAGGCCAATTCCCAGAAACGCTACACGTACCGGCGCTGTTGCTGCCATCATCAATTTCCTCTTTTAACCGGGTTGAACTGCAAATTGCTGCAGTATCATCACAAAAAGCCTGCCCGCTGTCGATAGCCGCAAGGCTGGCATGCCGCAGGCGCGCTTTGAGTTGTTGGGGCCAGCACACAATGTCAATCCTGAATGGGGACCTTTCATGTCGCAATACATACTCGCGCTTGACCAGGGAACAACCAGTTCACGCGCCATCCTATTCGACCATGAAGGCAAAGTACGCGGCTGCGCACAACAGGAGTTCCGCCAGATTTTCCCGCAACCCGGATGGGTGGAACACGATCCCACGGAGATCTGGGAAACGCAACTGGCAGTTGCCCGCCAGGTCATCCATGAAAGCGCAATAGCGCCAGGCGCCATTGCGGCCATCGGCATTAGCAACCAGCGAGAAACCACCGTCATCTGGGACCGCGCCACAGGCCTGCCGATCGCGAATGCGATTGTATGGCAAGACCGCCGCACCGCTTCCGCCTGTGATCAGCTCCAGCAGAGCGGCTTTGCGGATCTGGTACAACGCAAGACCGGCCTGGTACTCGATGCCTATTTTTCCGCCACCAAAATCGGATGGCTGCTCGACAATGTCGCCGGTGCCCGCGCCCGTGCCGAACGCGGCGAACTCGCGTTCGGCACGATCGATTCATGGCTGGCATTCAAACTGACCGGCGCACACGTCACCGACATCAGCAATGCTTCCCGCACGATGCTGCTCGACCTGCACAGCTTGCAATGGGATGATGAATTGCTTGGCCTGTTCCGGATACCGCGCGCGCTCTTGCCAGCCATCGTTCCCTGCAATGGCAGAATCGGCCCCTGCCATCCCGACTGGCTGGGTGCGCCAGTGATGCTCGCGGGACTGGCAGGCGACCAGCAAGCTGCCACGTTCGGCCAGGCCTGCCATCAGCCTGGCATGGCGAAAAACACCTATGGCACAGGATGCTTCCTCCTGATGAACACCGGCAGCACCGCGATCAGTTCGAAGAACCGCTTGTTAACCACGGTCGGATGGACGCTCGAGGGTCCTCATGGCGGTACTGACTACATGCTTGAAGGCAGTGTCTTCATGGCAGGCGCCACCGTGCAGTGGCTGCGCGACGGCTTGCAGATGATCCGCCATGCTGCAGACGTGGAAGCGTTGGCGGCATCCGTTCCAGATACAGGGGGCGTCGTGCTGGTGCCCGCGTTTACCGGACTTGGCGCGCCATACTGGGATCCGTATGCCCGTGGCACGCTTGCGGGAATGACGCGCGGCACAAACAGGGCGCATATCGCACGGGCGGCACTGGAAAGCATTGCCTATCAAACGGCGGATGTGCTGCAAGCGATGCAGGCCGATTCCGCCCCACCGCTGAGTGAACTGCGCGTGGACGGCGGCGCTTCACGCAACAACTTATTAATGCAATTTCAGGCGGATATCCTTGGGGTTCCCGTCGTGCGGCCAACCGTGACGGAAACAACTGCGCTCGGGGCCGCCTATCTTGCGGGTCTTTCGGTCGGTTTCTGGTCATCGCGCGAAGAGATCGCTCACCACTGGACCATGGATCGCCGTTTTGAGCCATCGATGGCCGCGTCCGAACGAGAACATTTAATTTCCCGTTGGAAACGCGCTGTCGAATGTGCGATGAAGTGGGCGTTATGACAATACTTGACGGGGTTTATGCCCTGGATCATGGTGCTGATCTCTTAATCGGATTATTTTTTTATTTGTAAATTTTTAATTCTTTCTCTATCGTGAAGAACGTGCAGGAAAATTACCATTTGCAAATATGTTTAATTTTCCGCAAGAACTTAACGCGTGGCTTTACCCATACTATTTCCAGAACACTATTTTTGGGAGGGGAAATGGCTAGTCAATGTCACCGCCGCAAGCAATGGTTCAGCTATTGCGCCGTGCCGTGCAGTTTTTTTGCACTTTGCCTATTCCTGATCGCTTCGCCGGCCCAAGCCCAGGCGAGTTCATTGTATGAATTGGCTCCCGCCGCCACCAACAAGCTCGGTCGGCTTGGTTTCCAGTTGAAATGGCAAGCGCACTGGTATCAGGGTAATAGCAACTATCTGAGCGGGTATTGGGATGCTTCGCTCGCGCGAGCATTTTCTCCAGGCCAGCAAAATTTAGCTGGGGTTGGCCCGAGCGGCCCAGATCAGGGCCTGGCGGCTGTACTGCGCTATCAGCGTAACGATGGCACCGGATTTTACGCTGAGGCAGGAACGGGCCCCCGCTATCAAGCAAACAGCTTCGATTTGGCGGGACGAGCCCAAGGCAGCCGCCTGGCGGTGAACGCATTGGCCGGCGTCGGGTTCGTGTGGAAAAATGGTGTTGATCTCGGCTTCAAAGCCGTTCACGTTACACGTGGTCAAGGCAAAGATGGCAACGAACCTAGCAATGTTGTCGGCATTGACCTGAAATATCGCTGGTAATCTTACAAGACTCCTGGGCTACTTAAATCGCACTCTGGATTCTTGAACTAAAAAACGGGCGCTGCGGCGCCTGTTTTTTATTTGTCGTGACACGCAAGCAAGGGGATGCGCGGCGCAACAACACACGGCCTGTGCCGCAAGCGCAGGCAAGATGCATTGTTAAAACCGTTGCTGCAAAGCGAAACGCCCCACGCTCTTTCGAGGGTGGGGCGTTTCTGGGTAAATAGCCTGACGATGACCTACTTTCACACTGGTTGCAGCACTATCATCGGCGCGAAGTCGTTTCACGGTCCTGTTCGGGATGGGAAGGGGTGGTACCAACTTGCTATGGTCATCAGGCATAACTTGTAGTGTCGCTTGTGGTCCCCGTTACTTTGGGGATCGCAAACAACGCAATCTGGGAAGAAGCAATAGTTTAGGGTACAACTTAATTGGCGGTTGTGATTGCCAGAATCGATCATGGCATCCACAGCTTACTCATCAACTATAACATCAAGGTTATAGGGACAAGCCGCACGGGCAATTAGTACTGGTTAGCTTAATGCATTACTGCACTTCCACACCCAGCCTATCAACGTCCTGGTCTCGAACGACCCTTTAGGGGAGTTAAACTCCCGGGAAGTCTCATCTTAAGGCAAGTTTCCCGCTTAGATGCTTTCAGCGGTTATCTCTTCCGAACTTAGCTACCCGGCAATGCCACTGGCGTGACAACCGGTACACCAGAGGTTCGTCCACTCCGGTCCTCTCGTACTAGGAGCAGCCCCCTTCAAACTTCCAACGCCCACGGCAGATAGGGACCAAACTGTCTCACGACGTTTTAAACCCAGCTCACGTACCACTTTAAATGGCGAACAGCCATACCCTTGGGACCGGCTACAGCCCCAGGATGTGATGAGCCGACATCGAGGTGCCAAACTCCCCCGTCGATATGAACTCTTGGGAGGAATCAGCCTGTTATCCCCAGAGTACCTTTTATCCGTTGAGCGATGGCCCTTCCATACAGAACCACCGGATCACTATGTCCTACTTTCGTACCTGCTCGACTTGTCAGTCTCGCAGTTAAGCACGCTTATGCCATTGCACTATTAGCACGATGTCCGACCGTACCTAGCGTACCTTCGAACTCCTCCGTTACACTTTGGGAGGAGACCGCCCCAGTCAAACTGCCTACCATGCACTGTCCCCGACCCGGATAACGGGCCAAGGTTAGAACCTCAAACAAACCAGGGTGGTATTTCAAGGTTGGCTCCACGAGAGCTAGCGCCCCCGCTTCAAAGCCTCCCACCTATCCTACACAGATTGGTTCAAAGTCCAATGCAAAGCTACAGTAAAGGTTCATGGGGTCTTTCCGTCTAGCCGCGGGTAGATTGCATCATCACAAACATTTCAACTTCGCTGAGTCTCGGGAGGAGACAGTGTGGCCATCGTTACGCCATTCGTGCAGGTCGGAACTTACCCGACAAGGAATTTCGCTACCTTAGGACCGTTATAGTTACGGCCGCCGTTTACTGGGACTTCAATCAAGAGCTTGCACCCCATCATTTAATCTTCCAGCACCGGGCAGGCGTCACACCCTATACGTCCACTTTCGTGTTTGCAGAGTGCTGTGTTTTTATTAAACAGTCGCAGCCACCATTTTATTGCAACCCTTTCATCCTCCTGGCGCGGGCCAGTCAAACTACTAGGGCGTACCTTATCCCGAAGTTACGGTACCAATTTGCCGAGTTCCTTCTCCCGAGTTCTCTCAAGCGCCTTAGAATACTCATCTCGCCCACCTGTGTCGGTTTGCGGTACGGTCTCGTATGACTGAAGCTTAGAGGCTTTTCTTGGAACCACTTCCGATTGCTTCGCGGCACAAGGCCACTCGTCGCACACCCTTGAATTACGCCCCCGGATTTGCCTAAGGGCCTTCTCTGATGCACAAACCGACTATTCCAACAGTCGGACAACCTTCCGCGATCCGTCCCCCCATCGCATCATACGACGGTGCAGGAATATTAACCTGCTTCCCATCAGCTACGCATCTCTGCCTCGCCTTAGGGGCCGACTCACCCTGCTCCGATGAACGTTGAACAGGAAACCTTGGGCTTACGGCGTGGGAGCTTTTCACTCCCATTATCGCTACTCATGTCAGCATTCGCACTTCTGATACCTCCAGCATCCTTTACAAGACACCTTCGCAGGCTTACAGAACGCTCTCCTACCATATGCTTACGCATATCCGCAGCTTCGGTGACTGGCTTAGCCCCGTTACATCTTCCGCGCAGGACGACTCGATCAGTGAGCTATTACGCTTTCTTTAAAGGATGGCTGCTTCTAAGCCAACCTCCTGACTGTTTTAGCCTTCCCACTTCGTTTTCCACTTAGCCAATCTTTGGGACCTTAGCTGGCGGTCTGGGTTGTTTCCCTCTTGACGCCGGACGTTAGCACCCGACGTCTGTCTCCCTTGCTCGCACTCATCGGTATTCGGAGTTTGCAATGGTTTGGTAAGTCGCGATGACCCCCTAGCCATAACAGTGCTCTACCCCCGATGGTGATACAAGAGGCACTACCTAAATAGTTTTCGGAGAGAACCAGCTATTTCCAAGTTTGTTTAGCCTTTCACCCCTACCCACAGCTCATCCCCTAATTTTTCAACATTAGTGGGTTCGGACCTCCAGTACCTGTTACGGCACCTTCATCCTGGCCATGAGTAGATCACTTGGTTTCGGGTCTACACCCAGCGACTGTCGCCCTATTCGGACTCGATTTCTCTGCGCCTCCCCTATTCGGTTAAGCTCGCCACTGAATGTAAGTCGCTGACCCATTATACAAAAGGTACGCAGTCACGGAACAAGTCCGCTCCTACTGTTTGTATGCACACGGTTTCAGGATCTATTTCACTCCCCTCCCGGGGTTCTTTTCGCCTTTCCCTCACGGTACTGGTTCACTATCGGTCGATTACGAGTATTTAGCCTTGGAGGATGGTCCCCCCATGTTCAGACAGGATTTCACGTGTCCCGCCCTACTTGTCGCAAACTTAGTTCCACACTAATGATTTCGTGTAAGGGGCTATCACCCTCTATGGCCGCACTTTCCAGAGCGTTCCACTATCAAAAATGCTAAATCTTGCAGGCTCTTCCCATTTCGCTCGCCACTACTTTGGGAATCTCGGTTGATTTCTTTTCCTGTAGCTACTTAGATGTTTCAGTTCGCCACGTTCGCCTCCACACACCTATGTATTCAGTGTGGGATACCCTAAAAGGGTGGGTTTCCCCATTCGGAAATCTGCGGATCAAAGCTCGTTTGCTAGCTCCCCGCAGCTTATCGCAAGCTACTACGTCCTTCATCGCCTGTAATCGCCAAGGCATCCACCATGTGCACTTATTCACTTGTCCCTATAACGTTGACCTCTCTTCCGAGAGACGCTATAGAGTTATTCTGAGTATGTCGCGTTTGCCGTAATCCAGTCATTCTCGCTTTTTATGGCCAGAACACTTTCATACTTGATGATTGATACAATCACAACCCACCAGCACTCATTCATACTTGCGTACAAACTTGTACTGATAAATTTCTTTACTATTACTTCTTCCAGATTGTTAAAGAACAAAACAGCCAATGGTCTCTTAAAAACCAAACCATAGTCCCATCGCTACTTGCACGACTGACTGTGGTTTGACCTTTGAAACTGGTGGAGGTTGACGGGATCGAACCGACGACCCCCTGCTTGCAAAGCAGGTGCTCTCCCAGCTGAGCTAAACCCCCGTAATCCTGGTGGGTCTGGTTGGGCTCGAACCAACGACCCCCGCGTTATCAACACGGTGCTCTAACCAGCTGAGCTACAGACCCGCTTGATCAGACCTCAATCGCATCAACTTCGGATGCACTGTTTTCTGTTCTCTTTAAATAACAGACCGATAAGTGTGGACACTTGACTTGCGTGCAAACTCTAGAAAGGAGGTGATCCAGCCGCACCTTCCGATACGGCTACCTTGTTACGACTTCACCCCAGTCACGAACCCTGCCGTGGTAATCGCCCTCCTTGCGGTTAAGCTAACTACTTCTGGCAGAACCCGCTCCCATGGTGTGACGGGCGGTGTGTACAAGACCCGGGAACGTATTCACCGCGACATGCTGATCCGCGATTACTAGCGATTCCAACTTCATGGAGTCGAGTTGCAGACTCCAATCCGGACTACGATACACTTTCTGGGATTAGCTCCCCCTCGCGGGTTGGCGGCCCTCTGTATGTACCATTGTATGACGTGTGAAGCCCTACCCATAAGGGCCATGAGGACTTGACGTCATCCCCACCTTCCTCCGGTTTGTCACCGGCAGTCTCATTAGAGTGCCCTTTCGTAGCAACTAATGACAAGGGTTGCGCTCGTTGCGGGACTTAACCCAACATCTCACGACACGAGCTGACGACAGCCATGCAGCACCTGTGTTACGGTTCTCTTTCGAGCACCCCCGCCTCTCAGCAGGGTTCCGTACATGTCAAGGGTAGGTAAGGTTTTTCGCGTTGCATCGAATTAATCCACATCATCCACCGCTTGTGCGGGTCCCCGTCAATTCCTTTGAGTTTTAATCTTGCGACCGTACTCCCCAGGCGGTCAACTTCACGCGTTAGCTGCGTTACCAAGTCAATTAAGACCCGACAACTAGTTGACATCGTTTAGGGCGTGGACTACCAGGGTATCTAATCCTGTTTGCTCCCCACGCTTTCGTGCATGAGCGTCAGTGTTATCCCAGGGGGCTGCCTTCGCCATCGGTGTTCCTCCACATATCTACGCATTTCACTGCTACACGTGGAATTCTACCCCCCTCTGACACACTCTAGCCGTGCAGTCTTCATCGCAATTCCCAGGTTGAGCCCGGGGATTTCACGACAAACTTACACAACCGCCTGCGCACGCTTTACGCCCAGTAATTCCGATTAACGCTTGCACCCTACGTATTACCGCGGCTGCTGGCACGTAGTTAGCCGGTGCTTATTCTTCAGGTACCGTCATTAGCACAGGATATTAGCCCGCACCGTTTCTTCCCTGACAAAAGAGCTTTACAACCCGAAGGCCTTCTTCACTCACGCGGCATTGCTGGATCAGGCTTGCGCCCATTGTCCAAAATTCCCCACTGCTGCCTCCCGTAGGAGTCTGGACCGTGTCTCAGTTCCAGTGTGGCTGGTCGTCCTCTCAGACCAGCTACTGATCGTCGCCTTGGTAGGCTTTTACCCTACCAACTAGCTAATCAGATATCGGCCGCTCCACGAGCATGAGGTCTTGCGATCCCCCACTTTCATCCTTAGATCGTATGCGGTATTAGCGTAACTTTCGCTACGTTATCCCCCACTCCAGGGCACGTTCCGATATATTACTCACCCGTTCGCCACTCGCCACCAGGGTTGCCCCCGTGCTGCCGTTCGACTTGCATGTGTAAGGCATGCCGCCAGCGTTCAATCTGAGCCAGGATCAAACTCTTCAGTTTAATCTCTGTTACTTGCCATTTCTGGCAGATCCCGAAGGATCGTCGCTCACTCAAAATACTGACAGATTAAGTTCTTGCGAACTTACCTATTTTCTTTACTTGTGAGCACTTGATATTTTTTAAGTCATCTGCCAGGCGAACCCGGCAGTGCACTCCATCAAGCGCCCACACTTATCGGCTGTTAATTTTTAAAGAACTTGTTCTGCTCCGCCGTGTTATCAGCGTCGCTGCGAATCGTTGTGTTCGTCAGCAGCAGAGAAACGAGATTATGAAGGACAGTCTCTGTTTCGTCAACATCTTTTTCAGCATTGCTATTTTGAAAAATTTGTCTGAGACCACCTTCCGGCGCATGTTCTTTACAGTTCATGCGCCGAGCCCGCTAGTGTACTACTTATTGACGAATGTGGGGGGACGTTTTTCAATAAAAGCTTTCATCCCCTCTTTCTGGTCGTCCGTAGCAAACGTTGCATGGAACAGGCGCCGCTCGAATTGCACGCCTTCTGCCAGGGTGGTTTCGTATGCACGGTTGACCGATTCCTTGGCCATCATGACGATCGGCAACGACATGCCAGCGATGACCGCGGCTGCTCCCATCGCTTCTTCCAGCAGTTTTTCTGGCGCGACGATGCGCGATACGAGACCTGCGCGCTCTGCTTCGGCTGCGTCCATCATGCGGGCGGTGAGGCACATGTCCATGGCCTTGGCCTTGGAGACGGCGCGCGGCAGGCGCTGAGTGCCGCCTGCACCCGGAATGATGCCCAGCTTGATTTCCGGCTGACCAAATTTTGCATTGTCAGCGGCGATGATGAAATCGCACATCATCGCCAGCTCGCAACCACCACCCAGGGCAAATCCAGCCACTGCCGCGATCACGGGCTTGCGGATGCTGCGGATGGCTTCCCAGTTGCGGGTGATGTAATCCCCCTTATACGCATCCATGTAACTGTAATTGGCCATGGCGCCAATGTCGGCGCCGGCGGCGAATGCCTTCTCGCTGCCAGTCAGGACGATGCAGCCGATTGCATCATCGGCGTCGAACGCCTGCAAGGCTGCGCCCAGCTCATCCATCAAGTCGTCATTCAGTGCATTCAGCGCTTTCGGCCGGTTCAAGCGAATCAAGCCGACGCGTCCCTGCACTTCCACAAGAATATTGGCGTATTCCATTAGTCCCCCATTGATTAACAAAATTTGAATTATGAAATTGTAGACCGTTGTGCCACACGAATCGAATTTTCAGCATCTCGCCGACAGAAAGCGACGCATTGGTTTGCGACCTCGCAAATCACGACTCTTGCCAAACTTTTAACATCAGTAGATGAACAGTGAACGTAATGACACTCCCTGGCTCAAACACCATTACTTGCCCTACATCCCTAAACTTTAGCTCACACCATCCTGCGATCCATGCCACTCCAATTCTGGCTGTCAAAAATTTCATCGGGTGCCACTTACATGGACGCCCTGCATCAAGATGCCGTAAAAGTGCTCCTGCACTTATCGACGGCGGTCGATAGAGAGTTTCACGAAGGATATAACCTGCTTTTACGCAAAGTAGAGCGGGTCTTCCGTGCCGAAGAACAGTGGATGGAAGAAATAAGCTTTCCCGAATTGCCGCATCACCGTGAGCAACATGCTCAGCTGCTGAGGACGCTCTATCATGGCCAATCGCACATCAACAAAGGCGATACGCAGTTCGGTCGCAACATCGTGGAAAAATTGCTCCCTGAATGGTTGATCTTGCATGGTTCCACCATGGATAGCGCACTCTCCCGGCAGTTACGCATAACAACGCTTGCAATCTAGCGTTGCTATACCGGGGCCTGTCATTTCACAGCCGGCAGTTTCGGCAGCAATACCCACATGCGGCCGGGCTGCTTCATTTTTCCCGCGCTCTCCCCTGCGGCATGACCAAATCCCCAGAAAAAATCCGCGCGCACTGCGCCCCGGATCGCCCCTCCCGTATCCTGCGCCAGCATCAGACGCTGCAGCGGCCGCGCAGAATTGGGTTGGGTAGTCGACAAAAATACCGGCGCGCCCATGGGAATGAATTGCGGATCTACCGCGATCGAACGCTGGGAAGTCAGGGGCACGCCCTGGGAGCCTTTCGGCCCCAGTTGCGGATCAGGCAGTTTTTCTTCTCTAAAGAAAACATAGCTGGGATTCGCATTCAGCACTTCCTGACGCCGCGCAGGGTTTGCCGCGACCCAGGCCTTGATGCTCTGCGCCGAGGCTTGCGCAAGGGTCATTTCCCCCTTGTCGACCAGATAGCGGCCAATTGACTTGTAGGGATGACCGTTTTGTTCGGCATAGGCCAGGCGCACGGTTTCCTTGCTGTCAGTCAGTTCGATGCGGCCAGAACCCTGCACCTGCATGAAGAAAGCTTCGACTGGATCATCCACCCAGACCAGTTCCTTGCCGGCCAATGCATTGGCTTGTTCCATGTCGCCGCGCGATGGGTACGGCACGACCTTGCGACCGGCCAGCTTGCCGCGCAGGCGCATGTTTTTCAGTTCGGGATAGAGTGTGGCCATGTCAATCACCAGCAAATCGTCCGGCACACCATGCAAGGGGGTCTGGTACGGGCCGCCACGTTTGCGGGCGCCGCGCAGCAGGGGTTCGTAATATCCCGTCACCAGCCCCTCTTCGCTGCCATCGGCGTTGGCAACCCGATGCGGCACGAAGAAACTTTCCAGGAACGTGCGCATGGCCCGGGTCTCGGTCGCATTGACCGTGCGGGCGATTTCACACGGCTCTTTCCAGTCCGGCTTTTTTATCAGGACCTGGCACGAGCTCAGCAGCGCAGGCCAGGCGGCACGCAAGTCATCCTCCTGCCAGCCGGGCAAATCGGCGAAAGCAACGGGTTTCAGGGTTTCGGCGGGCGCCGGCTTGACCGGCTCCGGTGGTACCGGACGCGTTTCGGGCGGGACGGTGGTACAGGCCAGCATGCCGAAGGCGACGCAAAACGCGGATACGAGTAAACTGAGGCGATTATTCTTCATGATGGGTTAAACGATGTGGCTGTTGCTGCTGGAGGCTGGGGTAGCCTTGTTTTTGCTGGTATTTATCGTATGGTGGACGCTGCCTTCGGGGCAAAAGCCACCGCCTCCCGCGCAAAGCCGGGAAGATCAGGCAGCGCCGAAAGACCCGGAGTCCTGATCAGTGCAAAGTCCGCGGCAAGGATAAAACAAATTCGGGAATCTTGACGGTGAATTGCTCGCCGTCTTCGGCAACGCAAAAGTATTCACCCACCATGGAACCCTGCGGCGTCTTGAGGGTGGCGCCGCTGGTGTACTCGAATTGCTCGCCGGGTGGCAGCAAGGGCTGCTGGCCAACGACGCCAAGACCGCGCACTTCCTCGATGTGGTTGGTAGCGTCGGTGATGGTCCAGTGACGGGAAATCAGCTGGGCTGCCACCGTGCCGGTATTCTTGATCGTGATCGCATAGGCGAACACATATTTCAAATGGTCGGGCTCGGACTGGTCTTCCAGGTAACGCGTGCGCACCGACACCGTCATTTCATAAGCTGCCATACATTCCTCGGTTGTCCGCCTCATGCACTTCTAGCAAGTTCGGCGGGTTTGCGATGCAAATCATGCAAATCCAATGGACGATTGCACACCAAATTCCGCCATGATGCAAGGAATTATCGCAAGCTCGGCGGTAAAATAGCGGATTCTCCGGAAGATCATAACCATGCCCAATTACCGTATTGCTCCCAGCATCCTGTCAGCCGACTTTGCCCGTCTGGGCGAGGAAGTCAGGAACGTTGTCGCCGCCGGCGCCGACATCATCCATTTCGATGTCATGGATAACCACTATGTGCCGAACCTGACCGTCGGCCCGCTGGTCTGCCAGGCGATCCGCCCCCACGTGGACGTACCGATCGACGTGCACCTGATGGTCAAGCCGGTGGACCGCATCATTCCCGACTTCGCCAAGGCGGGCGCCAACATCATCACTTTCCATCCGGAAGCCTCGGAGCATCTCGACCGCAGCCTGCAGCTGATCCGCGACCAGGGGTGCAAGGCTGGGTTGGTGTTCAATCCGGGCACGCCGCTGCACTACCTCGACCATGTCATGGACAAGCTCGACATTATCCTGATCATGTCGGTCAATCCGGGCTTTGGCGGCCAATCCTTCATTCCGCATGCCCTGAACAAGATTGCCGCCGTGCGCCGGCTGATCGATGAATCCGGCCGCGACATCATGCTGGAAGTCGATGGCGGCATCAAGGTCGAGAACATTGCAGAGGCTGCGCGTGCCGGCGCCGATACCTTCGTGGCCGGTTCCGCCATCTTCGGCAAGGCCGATTACAAGGCGGTTATCGACGCCATGCGCGGCGAACTGGCTGCCGTATGACCGCGCGCGATCCTCTGCTGCTGACGGGCATCCGCGCTGCCATCATCGACCTTGACGGCACGATGGTGGATACGGCGCCGGATTTCCTGGTCGCCATCAATCGCATGCGTGCCGACCTGTCACTGGCACCTCTGGATATCGATACCATCACGAATTTCGTCGGCAAGGGTACAGAAAACCTGATGCGCCGCGTGCTGGCGGTTGATTATGCGGAGGACGGGGTGGAGCGGCATTTCGACGCGGCGCTGGCGTCGTATCAGCGCCATTACCATGCCATCAACGGCGACTTCAGCAGCGTTTATCCGGAAGTGCATGAAGGCTTGAAAGCCATGCAGGAAAGGCGTTTGCGCCTGGCTTGCGTGACCAACAAGCCGCTGGCATTTGCCCTGCCCCTGCTGGAAAAAACCGGTTTGCGCGGGTATTTCGAGATTGTCTATGGCGGCGACTCCTTCCCGAAAAAGAAACCCGATCCGCAACCGCTGCTGCAGGTCTGCAGCGATTTCGCACTGGCACCGGCGCAAGTGGTTGCGATCGGCGATTCGTCCAACGATGCTATCGCGGCACGCGCCGCGGGATGCCGGGTCTTGAACGTGCCATACGGATACAATCATGGTCAGGCTGTACATGAAATCGATTCGGATGGTATAGTTTCTTCGTTGCTTGAAGCAGCGCATCTGCTTTCAGCCTGAATACTACATAATCAATTTCCGCATGTTCCTCGTTCAAAAACGTGACATCGCATCGCCCGGCACCTTTGAGGCCTGGCTATGGCGACGCTGGCAATTCCGGGCCTGCTAGGCCTGCTGCCGCCCGCCATTTTGTATGGTTGGCAACGTTTTTTGATGCAAATTCCGCGCTATTGCCTGTCCGCTTTACAATAGCGCCTGGAGAGGACTATGACCGAACTCGAATTCAAATCGCTGGCCACGCAAGGCTATAACCGCATTCCCTTGATTGCCGAGGCTTTTGCCGACCTGGAAACCCCGCTGACGCTCTACCTGAAGCTGGCGCAACCGCAGCACGCCGGGAAGAATTCCTTCCTGCTTGAATCGGTGGTCGGCGGCGAGCGTTTCGGCCGCTATTCCTTCATCGGCTTGCCGGCCACGACCCTGCTGCGCAGCTTCGGCAAGCGCATCGAGGTCGTACGCCATGATGAAGTGGTGGAAAACCATGAAGGCAATCCGCTCGAATTCATCGCGCAATTCCAGTCACGCTACAAGGTGGCGGTCAGCCCGGGCATGCCGCGTTTTTGCGGCGGCCTGGCCGGCTACTTTGGCTACGATGCCGTGCGCCATATCGAAAAGCGCCTGGAAAACGGCGCGCCACCGGATGACCTTGGCCTGCCGGAGATCCAGTTGCTGGTCACGGAAGAACTGGCCGTGATCGACAACCTGTCGGGCAAGCTGTACCTGATCGTATATGCCGACCCGTCGCGCCCGGAAGCCTACACCAAGGCGCAGCAGCGCCTGAAGGACTTGCGCGCCATGCTGCGCCGCGCCGTCGATGCGCCGGTCACTTCGGCATCGGTGCGTACCGAGTCGATCCGCGACTTTGACAAGAAGGACTTCCTGGCTGCCGTAGGCAAGGCCAAGGAATACATCATGGCCGGCGACCTGATGCAGGTGCAGGTCGGCCAGCGCATCCGCAAGCCCTATGTGGATTCGCCGCTGTCGCTGTACCGCGCGCTGCGCTCGCTGAATCCTTCGCCCTACATGTATTTCTACAATTTCGGCGACATGCAGATCGTCGGCGCGTCGCCGGAAATCCTGGTGCGCAACGAAGCCACACCGGATGGCCGGAAAAAGGTCACGATCCGGCCACTGGCCGGAACCCGCCCGCGTGGCTCGACGCCGGAACACGACCAGCAACTGGCGCGGGAATTACTGGCCGACCCGAAGGAAATCGCCGAACACGTGATGCTGATCGACCTGGCCCGCAACGATATCGGCCGCATCGCCGAGATCGGCAGTGTGAAAGTCACCGACAAGTTCGTGATCGAAAAATATTCGCATGTGCAGCATATCGTCTCGAATGTCGAAGGCACGCTGAAGCCCGAAATGTCGAACCTCGATGTGCTGAAAGCCACTTTCCCCGCCGGGACCCTGTCGGGCGCGCCGAAAGTGCGGGCGATGGAATTGATCGACGAACTGGAGCCGACCAAGCGCGGCATCTATGGCGGCGCCTGCGGCTACCTGTCGTTCGGCGGCGAAATGGACCTGGCCATTGCGATTCGCACGGGCGTCATCAAGGATGGCATGCTCTACGTGCAGGCGGCCGCCGGCGTGGTAGCCGATTCGGTGCCCGAGATGGAATGGCAGGAAACCGAGAACAAGGCGCGCGCCGTATTGCGCGCGGCCGAGCAGGTGCAAGACGGACTGGATGGGGGAAACTGAGATGCTGCTGATGATCGACAACTATGATTCCTTCACCTATAACCTGGTGCAGTATTTCGGCGAACTGGGCGAGGATGTGCGCACCTATCGCAACGATGAAATCACCCTCGACGAAATCACGAAGCTGAATCCGGCGCGCATCTGCATTTCGCCCGGTCCCTGCACGCCGCACGAAGCGGGCATTTCGGTGCCGGTTCTGCAGCGATTCGCCGGCAAGCTGCCGATCCTGGGCGTGTGCCTGGGGCATCAGAGCATCGGCGCGGCGTTCGGCGGCAAGGTGGTGCGTGCCAAGCAAGTCATGCATGGCAAGACCTCGGCCATCGAACATACCGGCGCCGGCGTCTTCAAGGGCTTGCCCAATCCCTTTACCGTGATCCGCTACCATTCCCTGGCCATCGAGCGCGCGTCGCTGCCGGATTGCCTGGAAGTGACGGCCTGGACCGAGGATGGCGAAATCATGGGCGTGCGGCACAAGGAATTCGCCATCGAAGGCGTGCAATTTCACCCGGAATCGATCCTGTCGGAACATGGTCACGCGCTGTTGAAGAATTTTCTGACAGCCTGAGATGCGTGCCTTGCTTGTCTGCGTCTTGATGCTGGCCACGGGTGTTGCCAGTGCCGATACGCTGGCGACTTGCCAGGCGCAAAAACAGACAGACGATGCGGTGCAATTGTGTGTCGAAACCGCGCGGTTGCACTCGACCAACCAGTTGCGCAAACAGAGCGCGGCGACGCGTGCCGCCGTACGTGCAAAAGCCCAGAGCGGAGAAAGCCAGGGGCTGCTGCACGATTACCGCCGACTGGAAGCGCGCCATGTGCGCGAACGCAATTCCTTGTGCCGCAAACAGGAAACACCGCTGGAACGCGATGCCTGCATCGCCGACATGAACGAGGCGCACGGCGCGCAACTGTCGCGCCTCATGCAGTAAGGGCAAGACCTGAGCGGATCTTGTTTCGGACGGGTATCAGCCCATGGCAGGCGACCAGACAGGCTAAGCCTGCCGGTTGTGGCAGGGATGATTTAATCGAAATATTTTATTCAGGAGTTCTCATGTCCATCACACCACAAGAAGCCCTGTCGCGCTGTATCGACCATCGCGAAATCTTCCATGACGAGATGCTGTCGCTGTTCCGCCAGATCATGAGCGGCGAAGTGTCGCCAGTGTTGATCGCCGCGCTGACCATGGGACTTCGGGTCAAGAAAGAAACCATCGGCGAGATCGCTGCCGCCGCGCAGGTGATGCGCGAGTTCGCCACCAAGGTCGAGGTCGCCAATCCGGACAGGCTGCTGGATATTGTCGGCACCGGCGGCGATGGCGCGCATACCTTCAACATATCGACGACAGCGCTGTTCGCGGTCGCCGCTGCCGGGGGCCAGGTCGCCAAGCATGGCGGGCGCAGCGTCTCTTCCTCGTCCGGCAGCGCCGACGCCATGGAAGCACTGGGGGCGCAGATCAACCTGAAACCGGAACTGGTGGCCAAATCGATCGAACAGTCGGGCATCGGCTTCATGTTCGCGCCCAACCACCACGCCGCCATGAAACATGCGGCACCGGTGCGCAAGGAACTGGGCGTACGCACCATTTTCAATATCCTTGGGCCACTGACCAATCCCGCCGGTGCCGCCAATATCCTGATGGGCGTGTTCCATCCGGACCTGGTCGGCATCCAGGTGCGCGTGCTGCAGCGCCTCGGCGCCAGGCGCGCCGTGGTGGTGTGGGGCCGGGACAACCTCGATGAAGTGACGCTGGGTGCCGGCACCATGGTGGGCGAGCTGATCGACGGCGAAATCCGCGAATATGAAATCCATCCGGAAGATTTCGGCCTGCAGATGGCCGCCACCCGCAACCTGAAAGTCGCCAGCGCCGCTGAATCCAAAGTAAAGATGCTTGAAGCGCTGGATAACAAGCCGGGCGCGGTGCGCGACATCGTCGCCATCAACGCGGGCACCGCCCTGTATGCCGGGGGTGTGGCATCCTCGATCGCCGAGGGCCTGGCCAAGGCGCAGGAAGCGCTGGCCTCGGGCGCTGCGCGCGCAAAGATGGAGCAATTCGTGAAAGTCACGCAAGCGCTGAGCCGCGCCGCTTAAGCCACGTTCCTTCCCTATTTGAAATTCAATTCACTATGTCCGATATTCTCAACAAAATCCTGGCGGTCAAGGCCGACGAAGTCGCCGCTGCCAAGAAATACCAGGACTTCGCCAGCCTGCGGCGCGAAGTCGAAGGCAACACGGAACTGCGCGCCGACCTGCGCGGCTTCGAGGCAGCCCTGCGCGCCAAGATCGCTGCCGGCGGCGCAGCCGTGATTTCCGAAGTTAAAAAAGCCTCGCCTTCCAAAGGCATCCTGCGCGCCAATTTCGATCCGGCAGAAATCGCCGCAAGCTATGCGCAACATGGTGCGGCATGCCTGTCGGTGCTCACCGACGAACAGTTCTTCCATGGTAAGCCTGCCTACCTGCAGCAGGCGCGCAAGGCCTGTGCGCTGCCCGCCATGCGCAAGGATTTTTTGATCGACACTTATCATGTCTACCAGGCACGCGCCCTGGGCGCCGATGCCATTCTCCTGATCGTCGCCGCGCTGGACCATGGCCTGATGGCAGAGATGGAAGCCTGTGCGCATGAATTGGGCATGGGCGTACTGGTGGAAGTGCACGATGCCGATGAATTGAATGCAGCGCTGCGTTTGAAGACCGCCATGCTGGGCATTAATAACCGCAATCTGCGCACCTTCGAGACGTCACTGCAGACCACGATCGATTTCCTGCCGCGCATTCCGCCAGAGAAGCTGGTGGTGACCGAATCGGGCATTCTCGGCCCGGACGATGTCAAGCGCATGCGCGACGCCAACGTCAATGCCTTCCTGGTGGGCGAAGCATTCATGCGCGCGCCCAACCCCGGGCTGGAACTGGGCCGCCTGTTCGCCTGATCCGCCAGCCGCTTAAACCTTCCCGCGGCCCAGCCAGCCCGCGCGCAAACGGGCCGCGGCGGCAGGCTTCGCCTCCATCGTCAGGCTCGCCTGCGGCGTGTCATCGGCGGCAAGCGTCGCCGCTACGCTGAACAGCTCATCGCGCCGGAAAGCGTGGATGGTAACCGTATCGCCGACACGCAACCGGGCCAGCAGCGTATCCAGGTTGGATGCCGTCACACGCAGGCCATCGATTGCTGCGAGCACGTCGCCGGCGGACAACCCCGCACGATGCGCAACGCTGTCTTCATGCACGTTGGCTAGCCGGCAATCGTTGCCCTCCTTCGTGATGCGAACCCCCAGCCCCGGCCTGGCGTCCTTGCGGCCATCGACCAGCGTCACGCCAAAGGGCGCCAGCAGCTTGGCCAGCGGCAAGTCGTCAGTGCCGCTCACGAAGCGCCGCAATGCGCGCCTGAGTGACAGGCCGCTGACTTCGTCAACCAACGCCTCGACCGCCGCTTCGGTGATGCCGCGACCGGCGTCGGGTCCATCGCCATAAAAGTCACGGCCATAGCGCTGCCACAATGCGCGCATCACATCGTCCAGGGATTTCTTGCCCCTGGTCTGGCTGCGGATGGTGAGATCCAGCGCCAGTCCGATCAGCGAACCCTTGGTGTAATAGCTGACGACCGCGTTCGGGGCATTCTCGTCCTGGCGGTAATACTTGACCCAGGCATCGAAGCTCGACTCCGCCACGCTCTGCTTGGTCCGGCCGCTACCGCGCGCAACGCCGTTGATGGTCTTGGCCAGCAGCTTGAAGTAATCCTTTTCATCGATCAGGCCGGACCGCACCAGCATCAGGTCGTCGTAATAGCTGGTGAAGCCTTCGAAGAGCCAGAGCAGCGAGGTGTAGTTTTCCAGGCGCAAGTTGTATGGCGCGAATACCGCGGGCTTGATGCGCTTGACGTTCCATGTATGAAAATATTCGTGGCTGCACAAGCCAAGATAGGTGCGATAGCCATCGCTGATGTCCTTTTTGCCCAGCACCGGCAAGTCGGCGCGCGAACAAATCAATGCTGTGGAGGCGCGATGCTCCAGCCCACCGTAACCGTCGCCCACTGCCAGGGTCATGAAGACGTAGCGGCGCATCGGCGCATGCCGGCTTTGCGGCTCGAACAGGGCAATCTGCGCCTCGCAGACTTTCTTGAGGTCGGCGGCAAGGCGCGGCAAGTCGAGATTCGGCACGCGGCCGGTGATGACGATATCGTGCGGCACGCCATGCGCCTTGAAGGTTGCCAGCGCAAAGTCCCCCATTTCCACCGGATGGTCGATCAGTTCGTCATAGTCGGCAGCCACGTAAGTGCCGAAACCATGGCGCTTGGCTTTCAATTCCGGCAGCGAGGTCGCCACGCGCCAGCTGCTGCATGCCTCGGCCTGCGGACGCTGGATATCGACTACGTGCGGCAGGTGTTCCTGGTCATGCACACTCAGGAACACGCTGGTGCCGTTGAAAAAGCCGTGGGTTTGATCAAGGTGGGCGGCGCGCACCGACAGGTCCCAGGCATAGACTTCATAATGCAATATCAGCGGGCCGGCGCAAGGTGCCGCCTGCCAGGTATGCTTGTCGCGTTTTTGCAGGAGGACAGCAGCGCCCTGCGCTTCGGCGCGGATTTGCACGATATTGCGGGCAAACTCGCGGATCATGTAACTGCCGGGAATCCACGCTGGCAGGGAAAACACTTGGCCCCCCGCATCAGGGGCGGCGACCGTCAGGGTGACTTCGAACAGGTGGCCGGCCAGGTCTTTCGGCACGATGGTGTAGTGAATGGCTTTTTTCATTTCAGGGTTCCCAATGAAAAACGCCATGGCGCGGAAACGAACTTCCGGGCGCCATGGCGGCGGGCATGCAGGTCGGAAGTTGCTTACTTGATCGACGCGAGCTTGGCCTCGACCGCTTTCAGGTCGACTGCGCCGGGAATGCGCGAGCCATCGGCAAAGAAGATGGTTGGCGTACCGGTGATATTCAGCTTGCGCCCCAGCGCCAATATCTTGTCATGGGGATTGGTGAGGCAGTTCTCCGGAGCATCTGCCGGCACCTTGTTGTTCAACATCCAGTCATCCCAGGCTTTCTGGCGATCGGCACTGCACCAGACGTTTTTCGATTTGGCGATGGAATCTTCCGACAGGATGTTGTACATGAAGGTATAGACTGTTACGTTGTCCATGTCTTTCAGAGTATGGCGAAAACGTTTGCAGTAGCCGCAGTTCGGATCTTCGAAGATGGCGAGCACGCGCTTGCCATTGCCCTTGACCATCTTGAGGGCGGAATCGAAAGGTAGTTCGGAAAACTTGACCTTGCTGATGTCGTCGACGCGGGCCTTGGTATAGTCTTCGTAGGTGGTGGTATCGATGACGCGGCCGACGAACAGGTATTGCGCTTTTTTATCGGTGTACAGGATGTCGTTGCTGTCGGTACGAATTTCAAACAGGCCGGAATACGGCGTCCTGGTGACCGACACCACCTTGGCGCGTTCGCCCAGGCGGGGTTCAATCAGCTTCTTGACCGCGGCTTCTTCCGCACCTTGTGCAAAGACCGGGGCGCAGACGAGGCCAAACAAACCGATTGCTGCCAGTTTGATGCTATTCATGTAGTTTCCTGATTCAGATGCGCCTGCTGCCCTCAGGAGGGGCGGCCCAGCGCGTGGGAGATTAACTGCCTTTTCACGAAAGGCAAACGATCGACAAAGTTTAATCCAAGATTGCGGGCGATGCGCAACGGCGCGAAATCGCTGGCAAACAGGCGCTCCAGACCGTCGGTCGCAAGCTGCATGAGCAGGATGTCTTCCTTTCTCGCGCGCGCATAACGTCCCAGCACGCGGGCATCGCCGCAATCGCGCTGCGGTTCGCGTTCATCCAGCACCTTCAGCAGGGTGGCGACGTCGGCAAAGCCGAGGTTCATGCCATGGCCCGCCAGCGGATGTACGACGTGCGCCGCATCGCCCACCAGCGCTACGCGCGGCGCAGTGATCGCATGGGGGCGGATGAGCGCCAGGGGGAATGATTTGACTGCTTCGGGCAGGAGCGGCGTCAAGCGTCCGAGCGGACCGGCACAATAATGTCCAAGGCGCTGCGCCAGCTGCTCCAGGGGATCGGCCAGCAGGCGCTCTGCCAGCACTTCCGGCGCCGACCAGACCAGCGACACGCGCTCGCCCGGCAGCGGCAGCAGGGCAATGATGCCCTCCTCTCCCGCAAACCATTGATAGGCCACGCCGCGGTGCGGCTTTTCGCAAGTAAAGTTAGTGACGATGGCGCGCTGGCCATAGGGCCGGTAATCCATGCCGATTTCGCACTGGTGACGTACCCAGGAGTGGGCGCCGTCGGCACCGACCAGCAGGGCGGCAGACAGCGTATCGCCATTGTCCAGCGACACCTGCGCGGCTTGTGTATCTGTCTGTAGCTGCACTGCCCGGCCATGCACCATGTGGACGTTCGAGGCAAACTTCAGGGCGGCATCCAGCGCCTGGTTCAAATTGGCATCTTCAACAATCCAGGCCAGCTCGCCCACCCGTGCACCGTAGGAATCGAATGCCAGATGGCCGGCAGGCTCCGTACCGTCGCCCCGGACATCCATCGCATCGACCGGAGCAATGCGGTCGGCATGCAGTGCATCCCACACCTTCACGGATGATAATAATTTGTGCGCGACATGATTGACGGCATAAACCCGCACATCCCAGGGAGCATCCACGGCACCCGCTGCAGGAGAAGCCGTGCCGCACAAAAGGCTGACGCGCAGGCCGGCTTGCGCCAGCCCCAGGGCGGCAACCTTGCCGATGACGCCATTACCAATAATACAAATGTCGGTTTGCGAATGCATGAGAACGTACCGTCAAGAGTGTTCGAAAGTGCTGCTATTTACTACACCATTATAGCCGCTCGCCTTTTTTCTCCCTTTTTCATCAGGCTCTTTGCGGAAACAAATTGTTTTGCTATAATCTCGGATCTTGGCCTGGTAGCTCAGTCGGTAGAGCAGAGGATTGAAAATCCTTGTGTCGGTGGTTCGATTCCGCCCCGGGCCACCAAGTACAAAAGGCCAACCCATTGCGGTTGGCCTTTTCGTTTCCTCTCCTCGCAAAAATCGCCTCGGCCACCTTCCTGAACGGGAAGGCATCAAAACCGACCTGTTGCGCGATTCATGTTAAATATTGTCAATCTGAAATTTACAAATTCCCTGCATCAGTAAATCTTGGTAGATTAGAAGCATTCCAAGTTAAAACGACTTCCGAGGCGACTTTATGCGTATCGCAGTGCTGGATGATGACCACAGCCAGACCGACCTGGTATGCCAGGTGCTGAAATCGGCTGGCCATACCTGCTACCCGTTCCAGAGCGGCAAAGAGATGCTGAACCAGCTGCGTCGTGAAAGCTTCGACCTGCTGATCATCGACTGGCAGGTACCGGACCTGAGCGGCCCCGAAGTTTTGCAATGGGCCCGCGAAAAACTGTCGCCCAACCTGCCGGTGCTGTTCATGACCAGCCGCTCGGGCGAGGACGATATCGTCGCCGGCCTGGCAGCCGGCGCCGACGACTACATGATCAAGCCGATCCGCCGCGGCGAACTTACCGCGCGCGTGCAGGCCCTGCTGCGGCGCGCCTACCCCAACCAGGCCAGCGCCGAACAGATCCAGTTCAACCAGTATGTCTTCGAGCCGCGCACCGGCCGACTCACCGCCAACGGCCAGGCAATCGAAGTGACGCAAAAGGAATTCGACCTCGCACTGCTGTTTTTCCGTAACCTTGGACGCCCCCTATCACGCGCCTATATCCTTGAAGCGGTGTGGTCGCGTGACGTCGATATCCCCTCGCGCACCATGGATACCCATGTCTCGCGTGTGCGCAGCAAGCTACAGTTGCGTCCAGAAAATGGTTTTCGGCTGGCACCAGTGTATAGTTACGGTTATCGTCTGGAACAGATAACCGAATAAAGCGCTGATCTGACACGCCGGGCACCAGTCCAGCGGGTCTGCAGGCATGCGCGGGGAGCCAGCATGCGCACCATAGTCCTTCAATTCTTCCTGATGCTGTTTCTTGCAGGCGGCTCGCCCGCGGCATTCGCCAACAGCAATCCAGCCAGCCAGCAAGTCACTGTCAATCGCGCCAGCATTGTCTATGCCACACGCGCCGGCGACACCCTGATGTCGATCGCCGAGCGCTTTACGACCCGCATCGACAACTGGGTCACGCTCAGCAAAGTCAACAACATCGGCAGCGACACTGCCATCCCGATCGGCACGCCGATCACGATTCCGGCCGACCTGCTGCAGGACGAACCCAGCGAAGCGCGGGTGATTGCACTGTCCGGCAACATCACGGCAAGCTCGGAAGGCCAGCCGCTGCTGCTGGCGCTGGGCGCAAAAATCACCGAGGGTATGCAGATCGATACCGGCAACAACAGCTTCCTGACCCTGGAACTGCCTGACCAGTCGCGTATTTCGCTGCCTTCCAACAGCCGCATCCGTATCGCCAAGCTGCGCATGGCACGCTACACCAAGAGTCCGCGCACCGAGATCTTGCTCCTGAACGGCAAGGTCGAATCGAAAGTCGCGCCGCTGGAGCAAAACAAGGGGCGCTTCGAGGTACGCACGCCGATGGCGGTGGCGGGCGTGCGCGGCACCCAGTTCCGGGTCGGCATCAGCGAAAACGGCATGGCGACCGAAGTTTTGTCGGGCAAGGTTGAAGTGGAACGCCAGAGCGGCCGCAGCGGCCAGCACATTAACGGCGGCCAGGGCAACATCACCAATGCCAAGGCCGTTGGCAAGCCGGTCGACTTGCTGCCAACGCCGCAACTGGCAAGTGCGCCGGTGCGTCAGGAGCAGAACAGCGCACAGTTCGTACTGACGCCGGTTGCCGGCGCCCGCGGTTACCATGTCCAGATTGCCACTGACCTGGAAGCGAAAAACATCCTGCTCGAAGGCCATGCCAGGGACACGCGCATGAAGCTCGACGGCCTGCCCAACGGCAGCTACTATGCGCGCATCTCGGCGATCGACAAGCTCGGCCTGGAAGGCCCGGCAAGCACCCATGCCTTCACGCTTGGGGCCGCCCAGCCGGCCGCGTCCGGCCCGTCACCCGCGTCCCCCACGGTCGAAGCAGGCGAATCGAAGCAACTGGCGCTGCGCTGGACTGGCGCGCCGGGGCAGCAATTCACAGTGCAAGTAGCGCGCGACCTGGCATTTTCATGGCTGGTCTATTCCAGCAAGACAGCTGTGCCGGAAGCACGATTCCCGCGCCCGGCATTCGGCACCTATTACGCCCGGGTGCAAGTCAACAATCCTGACGGCAGCGCCAGCCCCTATTCGGCAGCCCAGCCATTCGTGGTGACCGACCAGTGGATCATCCATGACGGCAATCCCGTCAATGCGAGGAACGCTGCTGCGCGCTGAGACGCGTCCAGCAACAATCGCTTTTCATGAAATCAAACTGGCTTTCCCCCTTGGTACGTCGCCTTGCGGTACGCGAATGGTTGTCGATCCTGGTTGCAATGGTGCTGCTGGCGGCGGGCCTGGGCTGGCAAAACGGCCTGGGCCGGCTGGACCAGACCCTATACGACCAGTTCCTGTCCCAAAGTGGCCGGGTGGCGCGCGACGATATCCTGATCGTTTCCATTGATGACTATAGCCTGGGGCAACTGGGTCGCTGGCCCTGGCCGCGCACCCTGCACGCCGATCTGATCGCCCAGATCGCCGCTGCGCGGCCGCGCGCCATCGGACTGGACGTAATCATGTCCGAGCCGGAAGTGACGCAAGGCGACAATAGCCGTTCTGGCGACAAGGCGCTGGCCACGACCCTCCAGCAGAACCAGCGCACCGTGCTGCCCGTGGTAATGGCCAATACCGGCACCGGCCTGAGCGCAGTCTTGCCCACAGCCGGCATTGCCAAGAGCACGCGCGCGTTCGGCCACATCAATCTGGAGCATGACAATGATGGCGTCGTGCGCAGTGTCTATCTGTTCGAAGGCCAGAATGGCATCTGGTGGCCCCATTTTTCCCTGGCTTTGCTGCAACTGGGCGAAGCCGGGCAGGAGCGCGGCAACTTGCGCCTGACCGGCATGCAGGCCCCGGCGCCGGTTGCCGGCGAAGCCACCAAATTCGGGCACTGGCAGCGCAGCCGCAGGCTGCATATCCCGTTTGCCGGCAATAACGGCCACTTCCGCTCGATCCCGTATGTTTCCGTATTGCGCGGTGAAGTTCCGCCGCAATTTTTTACTGATAAATACGTGCTGATCGGCGCCACGGCCATCGGCATGACTGACTCCTATCCCACACCGGTATCAGGCGGGGCCGGCGCGATGGCAGGCATCGAAATTAACGCCAACATCCTTGCCAGCCTGCTGGACCAGGAGGCAATTGCGATCGCCAAACCATGGCAGGCGGCATTGTTTTCCACTCTTCCCGTGCTGGTGGCAGTGTTTGGCTACTTCCTGCTGTCGCCACGCCTGGCGCTGCTGCTCAACGTCGTCATGCTGGCGCTAACCCTCGTCTCCAGTTTTCTTGCCCTGCGTCTGGGCGTCTGGTTCGCACCGGCTGCGGCCCTGCTGACGCTGCTGGTGTCTTATCCGCTGTGGAGCTGGCGCCGCCTGGAAGCCGCCATCGATTACCTTGGCAAGGAATTCATACGACTGGATCAGGAGCCGCATGTGCTGCCGGAACTTGCCAGCAGCAACACCATCATCGAAGACGTGCTGGAACGGCGCATGAACGCCATGGAAACGGCGGCACGACGGGTACGCGACTTGCGCCAGTTCATTTCGGATAACCTCGACAGCCTGCCGGATGCCACGCTGGTGACGACAGTGGATGGCCATGTTCTGCTGGCCAACAAGCATGCCAACCAGTATTTCGCGCTCGCCGGCCACCAGGACGTCCAGGGTGCGCTGCTGCCTTACCTGTTTTCCACGCTGGCAGCGCCCGAACCCATCAATCAAACCATCAGCACGCGCTTCGACTGGTGGCAATTGCTGGACCTTAAATATGTACCGCTGCTGACCGATGGCGTCAGCACCCAGGACCAGCAAGGGCGCGATCTTTTGATCAAGAGCGCGCCGTGCCACTCGGCCAGCAACGAATTGTCTGGCTGGATTGTCAGCGTGATCGATATTTCACCGATTCGCGCCGCCGAACGCAGCCGCGACGAAACCCTGCGCTTCCTGTCGCATGACATGCGCGCACCGCAGGCATCGATCCTGGCGCTGCTGGAATTGCAGCACGACCCGGCTTCCGCGCTGACGCAGCCCGAATTATTTGCCCGCATCGAAAAGGCCACGCGCAAGACGCTGGGACTGGCCGACAACTTCGTGCAACTGGCACGCGCCGAATCGCACGAATACCGGCTGGAAGAAGTCGATTTCCAGGAAATGCTCTTTGATGCCACGGATGAAATGTGGTCGCTGGCCAAGAGCAAGCAGATTGAACTGGTAACCGACATCCAGGACGGCGACTACCCGGTACGTGCCGACCGCTCCCTGATGACGCGCGCGCTGGTTAACTTGATTTCCAACGCCATCAACTACAGCCCGACAGGCACTCGCGTGACGTGCGAAGTCCACCTGCAAAACACGCTGGAAGGCGCACACGTGGTGTGCAGCATCAGCGACCAGGGTTATGGTATCGCGCCGCACGACCAGCTCAAATTGTTCCGGCGCTTCCAGCGCCTGGAGTTGCCAAACCAGCCACGCCACGAAGGCATCGGCCTGGGCCTGGTGTTCGTCAAGACGGTGGTGGAACGCCACCTGGGAGAAATCCGCTTCGCCAGCAAAGTCGGGGAAGGCACCACCTTTACCATTGATTTGCCCAGCGCTTTACCGGCATGAAGCAGCCGTCCGGCGCAAGAACATTGTTGCCTTGATCACATTTTCCGCCCACACCGCCAGTTATGCTCATGCTGCGGTGCAAGCGGCTATAATGCTGCATTATCTCCAGCAGTTTATAGTCCGAAATGCAATTTCTTGCCGTCGGCCTCAATCACACCACCGCGCCGCTTTCCCTGCGCGAGAAGGTCGCCTTTCCTGCCGATCAGATTGGTCAGGCGGTGGCGTCTGCGCGCACCTGGTTTGGACGTGATGGCACGGCAGAAGCCGGCAAGGAGGCGGCGATCCTGTCGACGTGCAATCGCACGGAACTCTACGCAGCCGGCGCAACTGCCGGCAGCGTGGAAGAAGCGATCGATGCGACCGGCCATTTCCTGGCGCATTATCACAAGCTGCCCTATTCGGAACTACGCCCCTATCTCTATTCCCTGCCGCAGGATGGCGCCGTGCGCCATGCCTTCCGGGTTGCCTCCGGCCTGGACTCGATGGTCCTGGGCGAGCCGCAAATTCTGGGGCAGATGAAAGATGCCGTCCGCCAGGCGGAAGCAGCCGGCGGCCTGGGCACTTACCTGCACCAGATGTTCCAGCGTACCTTTGCCGTTGCCAAGGAAGTGCGCAGCACCACCGCCATCGGCGCCCACAGCGTATCCATGGCCGCCGCGGCGGTACGCCTGTCGCAGCGGATTTTCGACACCATCGCCGAACAGCACGTTCTGTTCATCGGTGCCGGCGAAATGATCGAACTGTGCGCGACGCACTTTGCTGCCCAGCACCCGAAATCGCTGACCATCGCCAACCGCACACTGGAGCGCGGCGAGGCGCTGGCGCACCGTTTCAATGGCAGCGCCATCCGCCTGGCAGAGCTGCCGGAACAGTTGGCCAAATTCGACATCGTGGTGTCCTGCACCGCGTCCTCCCTGCCGATCATCGGCCTGGGCCTGGTCGAGCGCGCAATCAAGGCACGCCGCCACAAGCCGATGTTCATGGTGGACCTGGCGGTGCCGCGCGATATCGAAAGCGAAGTCGGGCGCATGGACGATGTGTTCCTGTACACCGTGGATGACCTCGCCAGTGCCGTGCAAACCGGCCTTGAAAACCGCCAGGCGGCTGTCGCGCAAGCCGAAGCCATCATCGAAACGCGCGTGCAATCGTTCATGCACTGGGTCGACAGCCGCGCCGTCGTCCCGCTGATCCAGGACTTGCACGAAACCAGCGAAACCCTGCGACTGGCAGAACTGGAACGCGCGCGCCGGCTGCTGGCGCGCGGCGAGGATATCGATACCGTGCTGGAAGCGCTGTCGAAGGGCTTGACCGCCAAGTTCCTGCATGGCCCGCAACAAGCCCTGCACGAAGCGCAAGGCGACGAGCGCGCACGCCTGGCGACACTCCTGCCGCAACTGTTTCGTACCAAGCGCTAGCTGCGTTTGCCCGGCGGCCATCTGAGCCGCATCAAACGGGAAGCGGATTCGCCGCAATGCCCGCCGGCTCCCGAAATTCCCAGATTCACCCAAGATCCCAAACCGGATACGCCCATGAAACCTTCGCTGCTTGCCAAACTCGACCAGCTGACCCACCGCCTGGCGGAAGTGGGCGACCTGCTGACGCAGGAAAACGCCACTGCCGACATGGATTCTTACCGCAAGCTCACGCGCGAACACGCCGAGCTCGGCCCGCTGGTCGAGCTCTACCAGGCCTACACGCAGGCGAGCAATGACGTCGAAACGGCGCAGGAATTGCTGGGCGACCCGGACATGAAGGATTTCGCCCAGGAAGAAATCACTGCGGCCAAAGCACGCATGGAGCAGCTGGAAATCGACTTGCAGAAAATGCTGCTGCCGAAAGATCCCAACGACGAGCGCAATATTTTCCTGGAAATCCGCGCCGGCACCGGCGGTGACGAAGCCGGGCTCTTCGCCGGCGACCTGTTGCGCATGTACACGCGCTTTGCCGAGCGCAATCGCTGGCAGGTCGAGCTGATTTCCGAATCGGCCTCCGAACTAGGGGGCTACAAGGAAGTGATCGTGCGCATCGTCGGCTTCGGCGCCTATTCGAGGCTGAAATTCGAATCGGGCGGACATCGCGTGCAACGCGTGCCCGCTACCGAAACGCAGGGCCGCATTCACACCTCGGCTTGCACGGTTGCAGTGATGCCGGAAGCCGATGAAGTCGAGGATGTCAACATCAATCCGGCCGAATTGCGCATCGACACTTACCGCGCCTCCGGCGCCGGCGGCCAGCACATCAACAAGACCGATTCTGCAGTGCGCATCACCCATCTTCCCACCGGCATCGTGGTCGAATGCCAGGATGACCGCAGCCAGCACAAGAACAAGGCGCAGGCGATGAAGGTGCTGGCCGCGCGCATCAAGGATGTGCAGCTGCGTGCGCAGCAGGCGAAAGAGGCTGCCACGCGCAAGTCGCTGATCGGCTCGGGCGACCGCAGCGAACGGATTCGCACGTATAATTTTCCGCAAGGCCGCATGACCGACCACCGCATCAACCTGACGCTGTACAAGCTCGACTTCATCATGGATGGCGACC
Organism: Janthinobacterium sp. 17J80-10; assembly: GCF_004114795.1. Taxonomy (NCBI): domain Bacteria; kingdom Pseudomonadati; phylum Pseudomonadota; class Betaproteobacteria; order Burkholderiales; family Oxalobacteraceae; genus Janthinobacterium; species Janthinobacterium sp. 17J80-10. Next base: position 3,905,202 of record NZ_CP035311.1, read on the forward strand.
TGGAAGAATTGACCACGGCGCTGGCGGCCGAGCGCCAGGCGGAACTGCTGGCAGAGCTGGGCGAAGGCGCATAGGCACTTGCCGCAACGCCCGATTTCAACAACGATTAAGCAACGGAGCAACGATGAACAAGACCAAACCCACCCTGATCGGCATCGCGCTCGTCGCCATCGCCCTGCTCGGTGCCGCCCTGTACCTGCAGCTGGCCAAGGGCATGCTGCCTTGCCCGTGGTGCATCATCCAGCGCTACATTTTTGCCGCCATTGCGGTGATCTGCCTGGTCGCTTCCTTTCTGCCGCAGGGCGCTGCGCGCGCCGGCGCCGGCCTGGCTTTCCTGACGTCGCTGGGGGGCATCGGCGCCGCCGGCTGGCTGCTGTGGGTAAAGGCAAACCCGAATGTCTCCTGCGGCATCGACCCGATGGAAACCTCGCTCAACAAGATTTTTACCGCAGAGTTGCTGCCGTCCCTGTTCAAGGCGGATGGCCTGTGCACGACCGAATACCCACCCCTGCTGGGCCTGTCGGTAGCGCAATGGTCGGCAGTGTGGTTCGTGATCCTGGCCATTGTGCTCGGCTGGACAGTGTTCCGGCGCCAGCGCTGAATTCCGCCATCGTGGCGCAGGAATCCGCCCCCGATTTCACCCTGGTTGCCGGCGCCACGCTGGCGGCCCTGCTGCGCCAGGCGCCGCTGCCGGCACTGGAAACCCGCATACTTGCCAGCCATGCGCTGGCGCTCACCCGCGTGCAATTGATCACCCAGTCCGAGCGGCCACTGAGTGCAGCAGAAGCGCAGCGCCTGGAAAATTTGATCCAGCGCCGCCTGGCTGGCGAACCGATAGCCTATCTAGTCGGCGAGCGCGAATTTTTCGGATTGTCGTTCATCGTCACGCCTGCCGTGCTGATCCCGCGACCGGACACCGAATTGCTGGTGGAACTGGCGCTGGAACGCCTGCCGCATGCCGGTCGCCTCGTCGACCTGGGTACCGGCTCGGGCGCCATTGCCGTGGCGATTGCACACCAGCGCCCGGACGCTCGCGTTACCGCCCTGGACGCCAGTGCCGAGGCCCTTGCAATCGCGCAGCAAAATGCCGGCCGCAATCAGGCCAGCGTGACATTCCTGCAAAGCGACTGGTATGCCGGACTAGGCAACGAATGCTTCGATGTCGTTGCCTCCAACCCGCCCTATATCGAGAAGGGCGACCCGCACCTGGCGCAAGGCGACTTGCGCTTTGAGCCGGCCAATGCGCTGACCGACCATGCCGACGGCCTGTCGGACTTGCGCACGATCGTATCGGGCGCGAGCCAACATCTGGCCGTGGGCGGCTGGCTGCTGATGGAACATGGCTACGACCAGGCGCAGGCCGTTCGGTCGATGCTGGCAGCGCAGGGATTCAACCAGGTGCAAAGCTGGCGCGACCTGGCAGGCATCGAACGGGTCTCGGGCGGGACCGCGCCACGCGACCTTACGGCAAGTGTGCCTGCAAATCCCTGATCAGTTGCTGCCCCACCTCGACGCCGCGCTCGAACAGCTGTGCGCGCCGGGCCGGGCTCTGGCCATCGTAGTGTGATAGCGCCGTCAATTCTTCGCTGAGAAATTCGATATACGCCGGCGAAGCTGCAATATTATTGCCATCTGCCGGGTCGAGGATCGTGACTTCCCTGCGCTTGCGCAGGCTCTCGGCCAGAGGTGCGCTGGGGGGCACCTGCGCCATGCAGCGGGCGATCTGGTTATTGAGCTCAATGCTTTCGATTTCCTTTTGCAGCGGAATGCTGAAAATCGCATCGAGAAAGCGCTCGTTCAGTTCGGCATGGTTGTTCGGCTCTTCGCGCACATCCTTGCTGAAAAAACGCAGCAACAGGATATGCGTGGCATCCATGTCGATCAGCGGCACCAGCGGCGGATTGCAGCGCATGGCGCCTTCCATCCAGTGTTCAGTCTGGCCCTGCACCGTCACCGGCATGGGGGCGATATAGGGAGGACGCGCGCCGCTGGCGAAAAAATAATCGGGTGTCATCCGCAATGCCTGGCGCCGCTCCCCCTTCCCCGTCAGGGCGCGCTGCTGTTCGGCGTTCGGCGCAGCGCCGGAATAGAGGTAGATTTCCTGGAAATCCCTGGCCCGCGTGGCGTTGGTAAATACCGTCGGCCCGGCTTGGCTGGCGCACAAGGCGGCAAGCCCGGCGGCCTTGCTCGCCGTGAAAAAGGGATTGAAGGCGAGCTGGCCGGGCAATCCGGAACCGAACATGCAAAAATTTTGCCAGGCAGCCGCCAGTTCGGCGGTCGCTGCCGCGCCGTTCGCCCGATCCATGTACTTGAGGCTGGCGCTGGCGAAACGCTTGTGCGCCTCCGTCAGGCCGGCAAGATAGCCGCGCCATGCATCCTGGCGCACGGCAGGCGGGGCAATGCGTTGCCGGGCCCAGGGTGGCAAATGCTTGTCGCCCTCGAGCACGGGCGCGCGCAGGGACTCGTTTGCTTTTTGATCCGCAAGATAAAGCCAGAGCGGCGTGAGCATTTCGACACACCCGGAGGCGGCGACAATCTCCAACGGCTTGCCGCTGCTTGCATGCTCGCCATGCAAGCCATGATTATGGGCGCGGAAAGCATCCAGCAAGCCTGCGGCATAGTCGATGTGGCCGAACGACCCCTGGATGGCCAGCGCCACGCGGGGTGGGCGTGCCTCGGCCGCCTTTCCCTGAATAGCGCCGGATGCGTGGCGGACGTTGGCGGTTTCCCGGGGCTTGACGGCCATGTGACGACTCCCTGTCATTTTGGATTTGTTTGTGCAGGATTATGCCATCACAAGCGGCTCTACTCCGAAACTGATGGCGTCGGCGTTCTTTATTCCCTAGAATTGACCACGCTCAATATAAATACTAAAGCAGGAGACCAAACAGCATGGATTTTCTGGAACTGGACGACATTCTTGCCAATCTTGCCGGGAATATCGTGCGCAGCTACGATTTCGATGGTTATGCAATTGCGCTCTGGAATTCTGCTGACGGCATGCTGATTAACCAGTGCGCGCAATTGCCGCCCCGCCTGCAGGAAATCGAGCCGGCATTGCGCAATTTCCGTTTCCAGCCGAATGGCACGACCATCGGCGGGCTATGCTTTTCCGAAAACCGTGCGCACATCATTGATGCGCAGAGCGTGGCCAGCTATTCCGAGACGATCCAGGACTTGCACCGGCGCTGGCAATTCAGCACTTTTGCCGCCTGGCCAATACGCTTGCAGCGCGATGGTACTGAAACTGTGCTCGGCGTGTTCTCCGCTTTCCTGGACCGGGGCACGATTTCGCCGGAGGCCTCGGCCGTCATCGAACAAAAGCTGGCGACTGCCGCGCCGGCGATTGCCGCAGCACTGGAACATGAACAGGTGGAAGTGCTCGATACGGGCTTGCTGCAGCAGCACGAACTGTTGCGCGCCCTTTCTGCCAGCAATCTGGGCGAATCGGTGAGCGCAGCGGCTGACCCCGTTTGCAATTACCTGCTGCGGCGTACCGATTTCGACATGGCCGCCGTTGTACTGCACGAGGATGATGCGCTGGCGCTGCGCCATGACGTTTTCAAGCCGGGCTACGCGCATTTGCAGGAAAGCTGGCATCGGATGAGCGGGCTGCGCTTTACCCCGGATGTCGGCGATGGCCTGACGACAGTGGTATATGCGCAAAATAATCATTTCATGGTGGATGACGTGCAACACATGTCGCAAGCGCCCTTCTCCGCCAAAGACCGGGAAGTTCTGCAAACCCTGCAATCCGTGCGCAGCTACCTGCTGCTGCCAATCCGCGCAGCGGGAAAACCGGTCGGCGTGCTGTGGCTGTTGTCTCTCGGGCAGCCGGTCGCCCTCGACAAAAATGCAATTGAAACCATGCAGCTGATTGCCGACTTTCTGGGAACCGCACTGCGCAAGGTCGGGTGAAGGCGCATTCACTTGTTCCGGCTAATCTCGCTTGCCGGCCCCCTCAAAATTCCGCGGCTGCTTTTTACTTTCCACCTCGGCAACTTTTCATAGAAATCGTCGGTATCCTGGCTGTCAAGACTGGCGCAATTGCGCGGATTGCGTATCATGTCCGGCTTGTTTTCCTCATTTCGTCACGACATGCTGCCCTCGATTGAACAACGTTTAGCCCTCGAACTCGTCGCCAAGCCGGCCCAGGTTGCCGCCGCCGTCGCCCTGCTGGACGAAGGCGCCACCGTACCCTTCATCGCCCGCTACCGCAAGGAAGCCACAGGCGGCCTGGACGATATCCAGCTGCGCCTGCTGGAAGAGCGGCTGCGCTACCTGCGCGAACTGGAAGACAGGCGCGCCGCCGTCATCGCCTCGATCGAAGAACAGGGCAAGATGACACCTGCCCTGCTGGACGCCATCACCCATGCCGAAGACAAGACCCGCCTGGAAGACCTGTACCTGCCGTACAAGCAGAAGCGCCGCACCAAGGCGCAAATCGCCGCCGAAGCCGGCCTGACGGAACTGGCCGATGCCTTGCTAGCCGACCCGGCCAAAAATCCGGAGGAAGAAGCCGCCAGGTACCTCAAGCCGGCCTTCACTACACCCAATGGCGACAACCCCGGCGTGGCAGACGCCAAGGCGGCGCTGGATGGCGCCCGGCAAATCCTGATGGAGCGTTTTGCCGAAGATGCGGCGCTGCTGCAAGCCTTGCGCGAATACCTGAACGAGCACGGCGTGGTCGAATCGAAAGTGGTCGACGGCAAGCAGGAAGCCGGCGAGAAATTTGCGGATTATTTCGACTATTCGGAAACCCTTGGCACGATCCCCTCGCACCGTGCGCTGGCGCTGTTCCGCGGTCGCCGCGAAGAAATCCTGAACGTGGCGCTGCGCCTGGATAGCGAAGAAGAAAAGCCCAAGTGGGATGCCCCGCACAACCCCTGCGAGGGACGCATTGCCAAGCAGTTCGGCATCCGCAACGAAGGTCGCGCCGCCGACAAGTGGCTGGCCGATACGGTGCGCTGGGCCTGGCGCGTGAAAGTGTTCATGCACCTGGAAACCGAGTTGATGACGCGCCTGCGCGAGCAGGCGGAAACCGAGGCGATCAATGTCTTCGCGCGCAACCTGAAGGACCTGCTGCTGGCTGCCCCTGCAGGCCAGCGCGCCACGATGGGACTCGACCCTGGCTTGCGCACAGGCGTGAAAGTCGCCGTTGTTGACGCCACCGGCAAGGTGGTCGATACCGCGACCATCTATCCGCACCAGCCGCGCAATGACTGGCACGGTTCGCTGCACGCGCTGTCGCAGCTTGCGGAAAAGCACAAGGTGTCGCTGATCTCGATCGGCAACGGCACCGCCTCGCGCGAGACCGACAAGCTGGCGCAGGACCTGATCAAGCTGCGCCCGGAACTGAAGCTCACCAAGATTGTCGTCTCCGAAGCGGGCGCATCGGTGTACTCGGCCTCGGAATTCGCTTCCCGGGAATTGCCGGACCTGGACGTGTCCATCCGCGGCGCGGTGTCGATTGCGCGCCGCCTGCAAGACCCGCTAGCCGAACTGGTGAAGATCGACCCGAAATCGATCGGCGTTGGCCAATACCAGCACGACGTCAGCCAGTCGCAACTGGCGCGCTCGCTCGACGCCGTGGTCGAGGATTGCGTCAATGCCGTCGGTGTCGATGTGAATACCGCTTCGGCGCCGCTGCTGGCGCGGGTGTCGGGCCTGAGCAGCAGCGTGGCACAAAGCATCGTCAGCTACCGCGACATGAAAGGCATATTCGCCTCGCGCGCCGACTTGCGCAACGTGCCGCGCCTGGGCGACAAGACATTTGAGCAGGCAGCCGGCTTTTTGCGCGTCATGGGCGGCGACAATCCGCTGGACGCGTCAGCGGTGCACCCGGAATCCTATCCGCTGGTCGAAAAGATCCTTGCTGACATCAAGAAGGATGTGAAAAGCGTGATTGGCGAAGCCGGCTTGCTGAAATCGCTTCAGCCGGCCAAATATGCCGATGAAAAGTTCGGCGTGCCCACCATCACCGATATCCTCAAGGAGCTGGAAAAACCCGGCCGCGATCCGCGCCCGGAATTCACCACGGCGACCTTCAAGGAAGGCGTCGAGGAAATCCGCGACCTGCGTCCTGACATGATCCTCGAAGGCGTGGTGACCAACGTCGCCGCCTTTGGCGCCTTTGTCGATATCGGCGTGCACCAGGATGGCCTGGTGCACATCTCGGCGCTGTCCAATACCTTTGTGAAAGACCCGCACACGGTCGTCAAGGCTGGCCAGGTCGTCAAGGTAAAGGTGCTGGAAGTCGATGAAAAGCGCAAGCGTATTGCGCTGACCATGCGCCTGTCGGATGCGCCGCCGCAGCCGGGCGCAAACCCCGCCCAGCGCGGCGACCGCAATGACGCCAAGCGCCTGGCGCAGCATCAGAACGTGCGCGAAACCACGGGCAACAGCGCCATGGCGGCGGCTTTTGCCAAGCTGAAGTCGTAAGTCTGCAGCGTGGCCCGGATACTTTTATAATGATGGAATCAATTTTAGCGAGGCAACTATGAGCGACGTACAAACCTGGATCAAGGAAACCGTGACCCAGCACCCGGTGGTGCTGTTCATGAAAGGCACGGCGCAATTCCCGCAATGCGGCTTTTCCAGCCGCGCGGTGCAATTGCTGAAAACCGCCGGCGCCACCGACATCGTCACCATCAACGTGCTGGAAAACCCGGAAGTGCGCCAGGGCATCAAGGATTTCTCCAACTGGCCCACCATTCCGCAGCTCTACGTCAAGGGCGAATTCATCGGCGGCTCCGACATCATGAACGAGATGTTCGAGTCGGGGGAACTGCAGAGCCTGCTGAAGGACTGAGATGTCCGGATCAGCCGGCGCAGTCAAACCGCGGCGGCTGATCGTCGCCATCACAGGCGCCACCGGCGCCGTGTATGGCGTGCGCCTGTTGCAGATCTTGCGCGACATGCCCGGCCTGGAAAGCCATTTGCTGATATCCGATGCGGGCGTGCTGAACATCCACCAGGAACTGGATCTGGGCCGCAAGGATGTCGAGGCGCTGGCACATGTCGTGCATAACGTGCGCGACGTCGGCGCTGCGATCGCCAGCGGCTCGTTTGAGTCCGATGGCATGGTGGTGGCGCCCTGTTCCATGAAATCCCTGGCGGCGGTCGCCCATGGCCTGTCCGACAACCTCATCACGCGCGCGGCCGACGTGGTGCTCAAGGAACGCCGCCGACTGGTGCTGATGGTGCGCGAAACGCCGTTCAACCTGGCGCACCTGCGCAACATGACCGCCGTGACCGAAATGGGCGGCATCGTCTTCCCGCCGCTGCCCGGGTTTTATCACAAGCCGCAAAGCATCGAGGACATGGTGGATCACACCCTGGGACGCGTACTGGATTTGTTCGCCGTCGAGCATGCGCTGGCTCCGCGCTGGCAAGGCCTGCGTGCCAACGAAACTTGAACCCGACGTTTTACCGAATATAAAGAATATGGCTGAGAAAAAAGAGAAACTAACCAGCGCCTGGCTGGCGCGCATTTGCGACCGTCAGACGGCCTGGAGCATGACGCGCGAATGCGGCATCGCCATGCTGTTCTGGGCAGTGGTGCAGGCGGCGTTTTCCTTTAAGTACGGCCAATCCCTACTGATTCACACCGTCATTCTCGCCGTGGGCGGCTTTTGCCTGTTGCGCTGGCAAAGCCGGGCGGCAGCGGTCGTGCTGTTGCTGTATGCATTGGCGGGTACCGGCCTCACACTTGCCATCAATTCGGGGGCCAGGCTCGAAGGCAACAGCAATCTGGCACTGGCCCTGCTGATCTTCTGGACCGCCCTCAAGAGCGCCGAAGCCACGTTCCGCTTGCGCGGCCGCTTTGCTTTCCCTGCGCCTGCCGGGACGTCAGCCCCGACAAACGCAGCCTAGCTGACTCAAGCCTCCTCAAACCTGCGCACCGCTTCACCACCCTCCAGTGTCGATACGTCACGCACGTTCTTTTGCACGGCGACCGCGGCAAACAGGCTAAGCACGTAAGCCATGGCATAAAAGCCTTTTTCACTCGAGGCCATGGTGGCATTCCACAGTCCGACCGCCAGCAGGGTCAACGCGCAGACCACCGAAAACCAGGACAGGCCAAAGTAGATGCCGGTGACGTGCACGCCTTCCATCCTGTCGCGCACGGATTTTTGCAGCGACACGGCGGCATAAAGGCCGTACAGGATCAGCACCAGGTAATATCCCTTTTCATTCAGTTGCATCGTTGAATTCCAGATGCCCATCAGATACACGATGATGCCGATGAATAAGGCCAGCCAGGATGCTGCGATAAATGCCCCGCTGGGTTTGTAGGATTGCTGTGCCATGCGATTTCCTCCTTGCTTGTTATAAAAGATTTAGTGGTTTTACAGTGTTACAACAAAGGCTTGATCGGCAGGTTTTGCAAGAGGCGCACCTTGCTGCGCTTGGCGAGCGGGACGTGGCTGTCGGGATCGTCGGTAGCGGCATTCCAGCTGTTACCCGGTGCCATGTCGACGTCAATGGCCGCCTCCACCTTTTGCGCGACGGTCTCGTCATGAATGATGACGCCGGCTTCGGTATTGAGGTTTTGTGAACGGGGATCAAAGTTATAGGTGCCGATATAGACCCTGGCGCCATCCACGACCATGGTCTTGGCATGCAGGCCGAATACGAGTTTTTTGTTGCGGGTTGCCTCGAACCTGTTCATGAGCGATTGCTGTACCTCCGGATAGGGCTTGTATTCGAAGATTTCAAAACCCATTTTCAGGAGTTTCTTGCGCTGGTTGCGATAGCCGCTGAATGCCGGAATGTTATCGGTGGATGCCAGCGAGTTGGTATTGATGCGCACCTTGATGCCGCGTGCGAGTACGTCCTTGAACAGCGCCAGGGCTTCGCTGGACAGGACCAGATAGGGCGACTGGATGGTAATGCGGGATTGTGCGCCGGCCGCCATGTCTGCCAGGGCATTCGTACTGTAGCCGCCGCCGTGGAGCGAAAAGACATTGGCATTCTTGCCGGGCGTATCGCTGATGAAGTCGACCCTGGTCCAGACAATCTGGCGCACGATGTCGGCAAATGCATCCGGCGCATCGGCAATCGCCTGGCGCACTTCTGGCGTAAAATTTTCCGGCAATTGCGCGTAAGCCCGCAATTCGCGGTACACCGCCTGCACTTCGCTGCTGTCCGCGCTGACATTTTTCTGCATCAGCCCCAGGCCGTTGTACAACTCTTCGACCGCGACACTGAGCGGACTTGCCCAGAAGCGCTCGAAGCTGGCCTGCATGTTCTTGACGGTCGCCCCGAGGAGCAAGACATCGCGGTCGCGGAAATTGAATGCGTGGTTGTAATCATAGTATTCGGCGGCCATGTTGCGCCCGCCGGTGACTGCGATCTTGCCATCGACGATGAAGGTCTTGTCATGCATGCGCTGGTTAATGCCGCGAAAATCACTGACGGCATTCAGGAGGCGCTGCGGCAGGGTGACACCGACAGAACTTTTCGGATTGTAGATGCGGATATCGATGTTCGGGTGATGTGCCAGCGCCAGCAGCGACTTGTCCGGCGCCTTGATGAGCAAGTCGTCGACGATGACGCGCACCCGCACGCCGCGCTCCGCCGCGCGCAACAGGGCTTCCGCGGCAAGTATGCCGATGTTGTCGGTGCTCCAGATGAAGTACTGGACTTCGATGGACTCTTTGGCATGCTCCACCAGCCAGGCGCGGGTGATCAATGCCTCGGTGCCCGTATCGAGGACATGGACACCGCTTTTGCCTTCTTGCCGCGCGATCTCGCTGGCCACGAGCTGCATCGCCGTCGTGGCTTCGGCATGTAGCCAGCCCGGCACGAGTAGCGGCACGCACAGCAGTGCAGCGGCAATCAGTCGATTCAATTTGCCATCCCCGGTCTATTTTTCTTAAACGACGTTTACAGAGTCGGGAAACTGTATCACATTGAAATATATTGTGAAATTACTAATTATCTTGCGTTGTTTTTTATGGCCGAAAAAAAACCCAATCCGAAGATTGGGTTTTTTTGTTTGGTGCCGACTGCAGGACTTGAACCCGCCACCCCCTGATTACAAGTCAGGTGCTCTACCAGATGAGCTAAGTCGGCGAAACTGAAAGAGCGCGTATTGTACTGGATTATTTGATTCTGGTCAGCGTCGGACGCCCACCTTTTTTCGGCGGCTCGTCATTGCCGTCAGGCGTAGCGCTTTCGGGCTTGTCGGCAGCAGGGACAGGCACGGAAGTCAGACCCACCGGCTCGGTGCCACGCGCGGCACCATCGATTTCATTTTCCAGTGCCTTGATTTCGTCGGCAGGCGGCTTGGCGACATCGAATGCCATGCCCTGGCCATTTTCCCGCGCATAAATAGCAATCACGTTATCGACAGGAACGACGATATCGCGCGACACGCCACCAAAGCGGGCGCTGAAATGGATGACATCGTTATCCATCTTCAGGCCGCTGGTGGCGTCGAAGCTGATATTGAGGACGATTTCGCCATTCTTGACGAATTGCATTGGCACGCGCGTACGGCCATCGACCATTACCGCCAGGTACGGGGTATAGCCATTGTCGGTGCACCATTCATAAATGGCGCGCAACAGGTAGGGTTTGGTCGATGTTTCAGACATGCTTTGCAATCAATCTCAAATGGAATCCACCGCTTTAGCGGCGCATCACTTTCTCGGACGGCGTCAGCGCCTCGATGTAGGCCGGACGCGAGAAAATCCGCTCGGCATACTTCATCAGGGGCGCAGCCGTCTTCGACAGCTCGATGCCGTAATGGTCGAGACGCCACAGGAGCGGGGCAATCGCCACGTCAAGCATCGAGAATTCATCGCCCAGCATGTACTTGTTCTTCAGGAACAATGGCGCCAGCTCGGTCAGGCGGTCACGAATTTCGGCGCGGGCCTTGTCGAGACTCTTGTCGCCAGCCTTGGCCTTGTCGTTTTCCAGCGTATGGACGTGGATAAACAATTCCTTTTCGAAATTGAACAGCATCAAGCGCGCGCGGGCGCGCATCAGCGGATCTGCCGGCATCAGTTGCGGATGCGGGAAGCGCTCATCAATGTATTCGTTGATGATGTTCGACTCGTACAGGATGAGGTCGCGTTCGACCAGGATCGGCACCTGGCCGTACGGGTTCATCACCGAAATATCTTCCGGCTTGTTGAACAGGTCGACATCGCGCACTTCGAAATCCATGCCCTTTTCGAACAGGACAAGGCGGCAGCGCTGGGAAAATGGGCACGTCGTGCCCGAATAGAGAACCATCATTTTTGTAGTTCCTTAGAAACAAAGGGGTGAGACGTGTGCCGACTCACCCCGATTCAACTGCCCGGAAGGGGCGTAAGTTATTTGATGTCTTTCCAGTATGCGCGGTTCAGCAGCCAGGCCAAAGTCATCAGCACGCCGAGGAACAGCAAGACCCAGACGCCCAGGCGGCGGCGGGTATCCTGCACCGGCTCGCCCATCCAGGTCAGGAAACTGACCAGGTCGGCGACGTCGCGGTCGTATTCCAGGCTGGACAGCTTGCCCGGCTTGACTTGCTCAAAGCCAGCAAAATGGTGGATCTTCTTGGAGGCATCGTGCGGATCTGCAACTTCCTCGAACTTGGCGGTGCGCACGCCCTGCAATTCCCACAAGGCATGCGGCATGCCGACGCTCGGGAACACCATGTTGTTCCAGCCCGTCGGACGGGTGTCATCCTGGTAGAAGGTGCGCAGGTAGGTGTACAGCCAGTCCGGGCCGCTGCCGTCGCCGGATGCTTTGGCACGGGCGATCACCGACAGGTCCGGCGGCACGGCGCCGAACCATTCCTTGGCATCCTTGGCTGCCATGGTGACGGTCATCAGGCTACCGACCTTATCGGAGGCAAACAGCAAGTTTTCCTTGATCTGTTCTTCCGACAAGCCGATATCGCGCATGCGGTTGTAACGCATGTTGGCGGCGGCGTGGCAGTTCAGGCAGTAATTGACGAACAGCTTGGCGCCATTCTGCAACGACGCCAGGTCGCGGGAGTGGTCCGGCGCGGCTTCGAGCGGAAAGCCGCCACCGGCCGCCAGGGCCATTGCTGGTACAAAGGCCAGCGCTGCGAATACTTTTTTCAGCAATTTCATGTTGTTATATCCTTAGCGGCTTAGTGCGGGTGGAAAGTCACGCGCTTGGGCACCGGCTTGAATTCGCCCATCGTGCTCCACCACGGCATCAGCAGGAAGAAGCCGAAATAGATGAAGGTGCAGATCTGCGCAACCAAAGTACGGCCAGCGGTCGGCGGCAGCACGCCCAGATAGCCCAGGATCAGGAAGGCGATACCGAACACGGCGTACACATACTTGTGCGAGGCCGGACGATAGCGGATCGATTTCACCGGCGAATGGTCCAGCCAAGGCAAGGGTGCCAGGATCATGACCGACACGCCCATCAGCACCACGCCCCAGAACTTCGCATCGAAGATGAACATGCCGCCGAGTGCCACCAGGGCAACTGCAGCGATGGCACCCTTGATGGTGGGCGACAGCTTGGTGCGCAGCATGATCAGCACGACATAGGCAACCACGCCAATTTCCAGCGCATACATGAATTGCGTCGTGGTCGCACGCAGGATCGAGTAGAACGGCGTGAAATACCAGACCGGCGCAATATGCGGCGGCGTCTTCAGCGGGTCAGCCGGGACGAAGTTGTTAAATTCCAGGAAGTAGCCCCCCATTTCCGGCGCGAAGAACACGACCGCGCTGAAAATCAGCAGGAACACCGTCACGCCAAACACGTCATGTACCGAATAGTAAGGATGCGACGGAATCGAATCGACCGGATGGCCGTCAGGACCGAGGTTTTCCTTGACTTCAATGCCGTCAGGATTGTTCGAACCCACTTCGTGCAGAGCGATCAGGTGGGCAACGACCAGGCCCAGCAGCACCAGCGGCACGGCGATCACGTGGAACGAGAAGAAGCGGTTCAGGGTCGCATCCGACACGACGTAGTCACCACGAATCCACAGCGACAGGTCCGGGCCGATGAAGGGGATCGCACCGAACAGGTTGACGATCACCTGGGCGCCCCAGTACGACATCTGGCCCCATGGCAGCAGGTAGCCCATGAAGGCTTCCGCCATCAGGACCAGGAAAATGCCGACGCCGAACAACCAGATCAGTTCGCGCGGCTTGCGGTACGAACCGTACAGCAGGCCACGGGTCATGTGCAGATAGACCACGATGAAGAAGGCCGAAGCACCGGTCGAGTGCATGTAGCGCACCAGCCAGCCCCACGGCACATCGCGCATGATGTATTCGACCGAAGCGAATGCCAGGTTGGCATCCGGCTTGTAGTGCATCACCAGGAAAATACCGGTGACGATCTGGATCACCAGCACCAGCATGGCCAGCGAGCCGAAGATGTACCAGAAGTTGAAGTTCTTGGGTGCGTAGTACTTGCCCCATTGGTCATTCCACAGCTTGGTCAGCGGGAAGCGGGAATCAACCCAGTTCAATGCCTTGGCCGCGGCAGGTGCGTCGGCGGGCAGTTTTTTTTCTACGAAAGCCATGGTTATGCTTCCCCTTTCTCGTCCTTGCCGATCACCAGCTTGGTGTCGGAGACATACATGTGGCGCGGCACTTGCAGGTTGTCAGGCGCCGGTACGTTTTTGTAGACGCGGCCGGCGGCATCGAACAGCGAGCCGTGGCAAGGGCACAGGAAGCCGCCTTGCCAGTCGTCCGGCAGCGACGGCTGCGGGCCTGCCTGCAGCTTGGTGGTCGGCGAGCAACCCAGGTGCGAGCAAATGCCGACGGCCACGAGGATTTCCGGCTTGATCGAGCGATTGGTATTGCGGGCGTATTCCGGCGTCAAGTCATCCGGAGTCCGCTCCGAGTTGGGATCGGCCAGTTTGTCGTCCAGCTTGGGCAGCGCGCCGACCATTTCCGGCGAACGCTTCAGAATCCAGACCGGCTTGCCGCGCCATTCCACGGTTTTTAATTGGCCTGGCGCCAGGTCCGAAATATCCACTTCCACCGGCGCACCGGCGGCCTTGGCGCGCTCGGACGGCTGAAAGGTGGACACAAAGGCTCCCGCAGTGGCAAGACCTGCCACGCCGCCCGCCGCACATGTGGCGACGAGCAAGCCACGCCGACCTGAATCGACCTGCTTTTCGTTACTCATACCTACCCCGATTTAGTCAAATTGCGAAACTTGCACGAAACTTCTAGCAACATTAAATTATAACGGAGTCACCAAGCCTTTCAAAGTGAATCCATGCGGACAAGCCATTTTTCAGGAACTTTTCAAGGACAGGCGAGCACGCGCGCGCCCCATCCAGGCTTTGAGGCCTTCTTGTTTTCGCACCAATCAAACTTTGCGGAATTGTCATTTTGCTGACAATCGCAGGTAGAATTGGCTGCATGTTTGCAATTTATTAAAAGGGGACGGTCATGGGAATGATGAAGGAATTCAAGGAATTTGCAGTCAAAGGCAATGTCGTGGACCTCGCGGTTGCCGTGATTATCGGCACTGCGTTCGGCAAGATCGTCGATTCGGTGGTGCAGGATCTGATCATGCCAATCATTGGCAAGATCCTGGGTGGCCTGGACTTTTCCAACTATTACCTGCCACTGAACGACCAGGGCACGACGCTGACCTTGATTGAAGCGAAAAAAGCCGGGGCAGTCCTTGCTTACGGTAACTTTTTCACAATTTTGCTCAACTTCATTATTCTGGCTTTTATTATTTTCCAGATGGTACGAATCTTGAACAAGCTCAAGAAGGATGAGCCGGCGGCACCCGTGGCAACGCCCGAAGAAATCGAATTACTGCGCGAAATCCGCGATTCGTTGAAGAAATAAATAGGGACGTTGCCGCCCGGTTGCGTCTGACACCGGGTGGCACCCGGCCTACACCGGATTCGGAATGTCGATGAACTGGTGGGTTATGCCGAAACGCTGCGCCAGGTGCTCGCCCAGCGCCTGCACGCCATAGCGCTCGGTGGCATGGTGGCCGCATGCCAGGTATGCCACCCCGGCTTCGCGCGCCAGATGCACGGTTGGCTCGGAAATTTCCCCGCTCAGGTAAGCGCCGGCGCCAGCGGCGATCGCATCGCTTAGATAGTTTTGCGCTGCGCCGGTACACCATCCAATACGCCCCAATGGCTGCAGCGGATCGCCAATGACCTGGGGGGCACGTCCAAGGGCCGCTTCGACCAGGCGCGCGAGATCGCCGACGGTATTGATTCCTGCACCCGCCCTGCCCAGCCAGCCGATATCATCTTCACCAAAGCGCGCCTCGGCCTGCAAGCCGAGTCTTGCCGCCAGTTGCGCGTTATTGCCGAGTTCGGGGTGCATGTCGAGCGGCAGGTGGTAGGCAAACAGGTTCAGCTCATGCTGCAGCAGCTTGCTGATGCGGCGATGCTTGACGCCGACGATCCTCGCATCCTCGCCGCGCCAGAAATAACCATGATGCACGAGCAGGGCATCGGCGCCTGCCGCAACTGCTGCCTCGACCAGGGCCAGGCTGGCCGTGACCCCGGTAACAATGCTCGCAATCCTGGCGCAGCCTTCCACCTGCAAGCCATTTGGGCAATAATCGCGGAAACGTGCGATATTTAGCGCCTGTGCCAAATAGGCATCAAGTTCATTCCGATCCACTGTCTGCTGTTCCATACTTCCTGCTTTCTATGCGACGTTATTGGTTATTGTTTGCGCAAACCGTCACCATCGGCTTGGCGATCTGGTTCATTGTAGCGAGCCTCAAGCCCGAGTGGGCAGGCCGCATGCTCGGCGGCGCCTCGAACGTCCGCCTGAACTGGTCGACCGTACCGGTACAGGAAGCCGCGCCCGGCCTTGCAGCGGTACAGGGCTCCTACCGCGATGCCGCCAAACGCGCCATGCCCTCGGTCGTCAACATTTACACCTCCAAGGCATCTCGCCAGCGTAATCCGATGCTGGACGACCCGGTGTTTCGCCGCTTCTTCGGCGACCGGCTCGACGAGCAGGAAGAAAAACAGTTCAGCCTGGGTTCGGGCGTCATCGTCAGCACGCAGGGCTACATCCTCACCAACAACCACGTCATCGAAGCCGCCGATGAAATCGAGGTCGCTCTGGCCGATGGCCGCAAGGCCGCAGCCAAGGTAGTGGGCACCGATGCCGAGACCGACCTTGCCGTGATCAAGATCACCGTGGAAAATCTTCCCGCCATTACGCTGGGCCGCGTCGAGCAATCCAAGGTGGGCGATGTGGTGCTAGCGATCGGCAATCCTTTCGGCGTGGGCCAGACCGTCACCATGGGCATCGTCTCGGCGCTGGGACGCAGCCACCTCGGCATCAATACCTTTGAAAACTTCATCCAGACCGATGCCGCCATCAATCCGGGCAACTCCGGCGGCGCCCTGATCGATGCCAATGGCCACCTGCTCGGCATTAATACCGCAATCTATTCGCGCTCGGGCGGCTCGCTGGGCATCGGTTTTGCCATTCCCGTCAGCACTGTCAAGACCGTGATGGACTCGATCATCAGCACCGGCCAGGTCGTGCGCGGCTGGATCGGCGTCGAACCGCAGGACATCACGCCGGAACTGGCAGAAAGTTTTGGCCTGGCACAAAAGACTGGCGCCATCATTGCCGGCGTTTTGCGCGACGGTCCGGCAGACCGCGCCGGCATGCGCCCGGGCGACATTCTGGTTGCAGTCGAGGGAAATATCATCAAGGATACGACGGAAATGCTCAACCTGATTGCCCAGCTACAGCCGGGCAAGACAGCGAAGATGACGGTGCTGCGCAAGAACCAGCAAGCCATCCTGGACGTGGTCGTCGGCAAGCGCCCGGCCATCCGGCGCCAGGAACGTGAATAATCGCGGTACCCAGATCCAGGACAGCCATGCATGTACGTGACCTGACCCGCTTTCTGGCCGAGCTGGCGGAAAACAATAACCGCGCCTGGTTCGTCATGAACAAGCCGCGCTACGATATCCTGCGCGCGGAATTCCTGGAACTGGTCACACAACTGATCGCCGAGATTGCCCGCTTCGACCCGGCCGTGGCGGCGTGCAATCCGAAAAAGGCCTTGTTCCGGATTAATCACGACCTGCGCTTTGCACGCGACAAGGCCCCCTACAAGACCCATTTTGCCGCCGCGATTACTGCCACCGGGCTGAAAAGGCCCAGCCAGGGCGGCGGTCCGGCCTATTATTTTCATATCGATGCCGACGGCATGCTGCTGGTATCCGGCGGCGAATACCTGCCGCCGCCGCACCGCCTGCGCGCCATTCGCCAGCATGTCATCGAGGATGCGGTGGGTTTTGGCAAGCAGCTAAAGAATAAAAAGCTCGCGCAAACTTTTGGCGGCTTGCAGGAAGAAGGCAAGCTGTCGCGACCACCCAAGGGATTTGCCCCCGACAGCCCGCATATCGAAGCCATCAAGCTGAAGAGCTTTATTGTCTGGAAAGAAACCAGCCTGCGCAAAAGCATCCCGGCAGACCTGGACAAAGAGTTGCTGGCAGGCTTCCGCGCTGCCTACCCGCTGGTGGCATGGCTGCGGCAAGTACCGGCCTGAACGCAATTTTCAGGCGGCTTCTTCGGGCTTTTGCGTCATCCGCACGAACATCGGCGCCACCAGCAAGCCGATCTCATACAGCAGGCACAGGGGAATGGCGAGGAACAGCTGGCTCATCACATCCGGTGGCGTAACGATCGCCGCGATCACGAAAGCGCCGACGACCACGTAGGCACGGATGCTCTTTAGCTTTTCCACGGTCACCACGCCCATGCGCACCAGCACCACCACCACCACCGGCACTTCAAAGGTCAAGCCAAACGCCAGGCACATGGCCATGACGAAATCGAGATAGTTTTCAATGTCTGGCGCAAACGATATCGACTGTGGCGCAAAGTTGTAGATGAACTTGAAGACCTGGCCAAACACCAGGAAATAACAGAACGCCACGCCGAACAGGAACAGCAGCGAGGTCGAAATCACCAGCGGCGCCACCAGGCGCTTTTCATGGGTATACAAGCCGGGCGCGACAAAGGCCCACGCCTGATAGAGCACCCACGGCAGCGCCACGATGAAAGCCGCCAGCAGGGTGATTTTCATGGGTACCAGGAACGGCGTGATGACGCCGGTGGCAATCAGCTTGGAGCCCGGCGGCAATGCGCTGATCATGGGTTGCGCAAGAAAATCATAAATCGCGCTGGGACCGGGAATGGCCAGCAGGATGGCGAAGACGATCAGGATGCCGACCGAAGCCTTCATGAGGCGATTGCGCAACTCGATCAAATGCGAGATGAACGAATCTTTGACGTCGGCGAATTCTTGGTTGTCAGTCATGGGCGTGCCGCTGCAGCGCGGCGTGATCCATCAATGGAAAAAAGGCGATGATTTACGGGCAGCGGATGCCGGCCGGTATTTGGACACCCGCGCAGAAGCGGACAGCACGCGCGTCTTGTGACCGTTTTGCCGCTTGTACCAGGAGGGAATGGCAGAAGTGCGCAACAGCTTTTTCTTGCGAAAGTTTTTGGCTTTTTCCGCCAGGCGCGCCGGCGTCGGCGGATTCAGGGAAGCATAATCCGACGCGGCATCATCGCGCTCGCTGACGGCGGCGTGGATGGTGCGCCCGGCTTCTTCCAAGTCCTGCTGCAGCTCGCTGGCAGTCTCGCGCATTTCTTGCTGCATCTTGCGCAATTCCTCCATCTCCATTTCACGGCCGACTTCCGCCTTGACCTGGTTTATGTAGCGCTGCGCGCGGCCGAACAGGGTACCTGCCATGCGCGCTACCCGCGGCAGCTTCTCAGGGCCGATCACCACCAGCGCCACCACGCCGATCAGGGCGATCTTGGTCAATCCAATATCAATCATGCTTGGCGGCCGGCTTCAGTGGAAATGCGTCTGTCCTCAAACCTTGTTTTTTTCGCGGGCTTCGACATCGATGGTGGTCTTGTCGGCGACCTGCGCGGCCGGCTCGGCGGGCTTGTCTTCCTCGCCCTTGACGCCATCCTTGAAGCCCTTGACTGCCTTGCCAAGATCCGACCCGACATTGCCGAGTTTTTTGGTGCCGAAAATCAAAATGACCACCACCAGCACAACCAGCCAGTGCATCCAGCTTAATCCACCCATGTTGCTTCTCCTTGGGGAACGACAGGCGTTCCGATATCAATAATGTGCCGATCTAGCCCAGGTTGCGCCATGGACGCGGCCCGCCCAGCACGTGCAAATGCAGATGGTACACCTCTTGCCCGCCTTCCGGGCCGATGTGGAGCTGGGTACGGAAACCACCTTTTCCTGGGCCTTCGGCCGCCGGGGTGTAACCGCAACCCAATTCCCGCGCCAGCTTCGGCGCCAGCAACATCATTTTACCCAACAATGCGGCATGGCTTTCATCGCACTCCGCCAGTGTAGCAACGTGATATTTCGGGATGATTAAAAAATGTACGGGCGCAGCAGGATGAATGTCATGAAAGGCAATGACATCGTCATCTTCATAAATCGTCTTTGACGGGATTTGTTTGGCTGCAATCTTGCAAAAAATACAGTTATCCAAGGCACTCTCCTGGTGAAGGCGGGATAGGGTCAATCCTTGCTTTCTTCCTGTTCGCGCGCCTGCAGCTTGCGGTTGGCTTTTTCCTCGATACCGGAAATGCCTTCGCGGCGTGCAAGTTCGTCAAGCACTTGCTGCGGCGTCAGGTTGAACTGGGCCAGCATGATCATCGAATGGAACCACAGGTCGGCGCATTCATACAGCAGTTTATCCGGCGCGGCGCCGGCGCGCACGTCCTTGGCCGCCATCACCGTTTCCGTGGCTTCTTCGCCAATTTTTTTCAGGATTGCATCGTCGCCCTTGGAAAACAGGCGCGATACGTAGGATTTTTCGGGGTCGCCGCCATTGGCCAGCTTGCGCGCTTCGATCACGGCAGCCAGGCGATTCAGGGTTTCACTCATGATGTTTGCTATTCACTTGTAGATGCTGTCGGGGTCTTTCAGGACCGGCTCGACGGCGTGCCAGGCCCCCCCGTCTTCGAGCTTTTCAAAGAAGCAGGAATGGCGACCGGTGTGGCAGGCGATGCTGCCGGCTTGCGTGACTTTCAGCAGCACCACGTCCTGGTCGCAATCCAGGCGGATTTCATGGACTTTCTGGGTATGGCCGGATTCCTCGCCCTTGTGCCAGAGTTTCTTGCGCGAACGGCTCCAGTACACGGCTTCGCCCAGCTCAACGGTCTTGGCGAGGGCGTCGCGGTTCATCCAGGCGAACATCAGCACGTCGTTGCTGCCGACTTCCTGGGCAATCACCGGCACCAAGCCATTTTCATCCCACTTGACGTGGTTCAGCCAGAGGTTGCCCGTGCTCATGCCAGCCTCACCGGGATACCCTGGGCATCCATGAAACGCTTGGCTTCGCCCACCGTATGCTGGCCGTAATGGAAAATGCTGGCAGCCAGGACGGCATCGGCATGGCCCAGCCTGATGCCGTCTGCCAGGTCCTGCAAGCCACCCACGCCGCCGGAAGCGATGACAGGGACATTGACGGCATCAGAAACCGCGCGCGTCAGCGCCAGGTCGAAGCCGCTCTTGGTACCGTCGCGGTCCATGCTGGTCAGGAGCAATTCGCCCACGCCCAGCTGCTCCATCTTTTGCGCCCATTCGACGACGTCGATGCCGGTCGCCTTGCGCCCACCATGGGTAAACACTTCCCAGCGCCCTTCGCTAACCCGCTTGGCATCGATCGCCACCACGATGCATTGCGAACCGTATTTTTGCGCCGACTCGTAGACCAGCTGCGGATTGGCCACCGCGGCACTGTTCATGCTGACCTTGTCGGCGCCGGCATTCAGGAGGCGCCGCACATCTTCGACGGCGCGCACGCCGCCGCCCACCGTCAGGGGAATGAAGACCTGGGAAGCCACCGCTTCGATGATGTGCAGGATCAGGTCGCGCTCGTCGGAAGTTGCTGTGATATCGAGGAAGGTGATTTCATCGGCGCCCTGTTCGTCATAGCGGCGGGCAATTTCGACGGGGTCGCCGGCATCGCGCAGCTCGACGAAATTGATGCCCTTGACGACACGGCCCGCCGTGACATCGAGGCAGGGGATGATGCGTTTAGCCAGCGCCATATGTGCTTCGTTTAACCTTGTTACGTGTTTGTTGCGTATTGCTGCGATTATTCAGCGTCGCCCAGCTCGTCGGCACGGTCCTGGGCACTGCGCAGGTCCAGCGTGCCTTCATAGATGGAACGGCCGCAGATGACGCCTTCGATACCTTCGGACTCGACCGCGCACAGCGCCTCGACATCCTTGATGCTGTGCACGCCGCCTGAGGCGATGACAGGGATCGTCATGCTTTGCGCCAGCTTCACGGTCGCTTCGATATTGACGCCGCCCATCATGCCGTCGCGGCCAATATCGGTATAGACGATCGATTCGACGCCGTAATCCTCGAATTTCTTCGCCAGGTCGATCACTTCATGCCCGGTCAGCTTGCTCCAGCCGTCGGTTGCGACCTTGCCATCCCTGGCATCCAGGCCAACGATGATCTGCCCGGGGAAGGCGCTGCAGGCGTCGTGCAGAAAGCCGGGGCTCTTGACGGCGGCAGTGCCGATGATGATGTAGGACAGGCCGCCATCGAGATAGCGCTCGATGGTATCGAGGTCGCGGATGCCGCCACCCAGCTGCACGGGGATTTCCTCGATATCGTTTTCAGCGGCAAAATCCTGCACCGCACGGATGATGGACTTCACGGCAGCGGCGTTCTTGGGCACGCCGGCAAAGGCGCCGTTCAGGTCAACCAGGTGCAGGCGGCGCGCGCCCTGTTCCAGCCAATGCCGCGCCATCTTGGCGGGATCGTCGGAAAATACGGTGGCCTGGTCCATGTCGCCCTGTTTCAGGCGAACGCAGTGACCATCCTTGAGATCGATAGCAGGTATGAGCAGCATGGCTAGCGGATGTGTGGTTAATTATTGGTAGTTTAAGGAAGTACTAATGGAATTTACGGCTTCCAGTCCACGAAGTTCTTATACAGGCGCAAACCTGCAGCAGCGCTTTTTTCAGGGTGAAACTGTGTTGCAAAAATATTTTCCCGCACTACTGCGCAGGTGAATAACTGGCCGTATTCGGTTTGACCGGCAATATGCGCCGCATCGTCCGGCACCGCGTAATAACTGTGGACGAAATAAAAGTAGCTGTCGTCGGCGATGCCTTGCCAGAGCGGATGCAGAGACGCCTGCGACTGCCTGACCCGGTTCCAGCCCATCTGCGGCACTTTGTAGCGGGAACCGTCCGGCTGCAACTGGCCATCCAGGCGAAAACGCACCACCTTGCCCGGCAACAGGCCAAGGCCTGGCGTATCGCCTTCCTCGCTCCAGTCGAACAGCATTTGTTCGCCGACGCACACGCCAAACAGCGGCTTGTTGCGCGCCGCTTCCAGCACGGCTTCCTGCACGCCCGACTCGCGCAGGCTGCGCATGCAATCCGGCATGGCGCCCTGTCCCGGCAATACGACCCGGTCAGCCGCGCGAATATCGGCCGCATCGCCCGAGATCCGCACATCGGCCTCGGGGGCCACATGGATCAATGCCTGCGCTACCGAGCGCAAGTTGCCCATGCCGTAATCCACCACCACAATTTTGTTCATGATAAGGCTTGTTGGCGCATTCCTGGTTCAGGACAGCGCTTTTAGTTTCTTGTTACAAACTGCCCTTGGTCGACGGAATCGTGCCGGCCGCGCGCGCATCTAGTTCGGCGGCCATGCGCAACGCACGGCCGAACGCCTTGAACACTGTTTCGCACTGATGGTGGGCATTGTCGCCACGCAGGTTATCGATATGCAGGGTCACCAGGGCATGGTTGACAAAGCCCTGGAAAAATTCGCGGGTCAGGTCGACATCGAATGCGCCAATCATCGAGCGCGTAAACGGCAGGTGATATTCGAGGCCGGGACGGCCGGAAAAATCCACCACCACGCGCGACAGGGCTTCGTCGAGGGGGACGTAGGCATGGCCATAGCGGCGAATGCCTTTCTTGTCGCCCATCGCCTGCGCCACGGCCTGGCCGAGGGTGATGCCGACATCCTCGACAGTGTGGTGGGCATCGATGTGCAAGTCGCCCTTGGCTTCGATGTCCAGGTCGATCAGGCCGTGACGGGCGATCTGGTCGAGCATGTGGTCGAGAAACGGCACGCCGGTATTCAGCTTTTGCTGGCCGCTGCCATCGAGGTTGATGGCGACGCGGATTTGCGTCTCGTTGGTATTGCGCACGACTTCGGCGCTGCGTTGCTTGGACATGGTATTCCGTGACAGACAATAATTATGCGAGCATTTTACCCATATTTTCGGCTGGAATTCGGCGCGCGGGCGGATAGTTGGCAATCCCCTGCGATTGTTCCGGCAAGCCTTGCATGGACAACAACAAAAATTCGCCTCCTGCAGGCTTGCGAGACTGTCTTACTGCCCCTCTTCCGCCGCCGCCAGCTCGGACGGCAATGCATCGAGCCGGCGCTGGATCAGGTCGCAATAGACGGGGTTCAGTTCGAAGCCGACAAAATTGCGCCCGCAGCGCCGCGCAGCCACGGCCGTGGTGCCGCTGCCCATGAAGGGATCCAGCACCACGCCGCCGGGCGGGCACGATGCCTTGACCATGCGCTCGATGATTTCCAGCGGCTTCTGGGTCGGATGGTCAGCGCGCTCGCGGTGTTCGCGGTGCAGGCGCGAGACGCTCCAGACATCCTTGGGGTTGTAACCCATCTCCAGCCACTTGGCGCCGACGAAAATGGCGCGCGTGCGGGCCTTCTTGGTTTGCTCGTCATAGGGAATGCGCACCGCGTCGAGGTCGAAATGATAATCGCGCGACTTGACGAACAAACCGACGTTGTCATGCACCGAGGAGAAGCGCCGGGTGCTGCCGCCCATGGATGGCACGCGCCGGTCCCAGATGATTTCATTCACCATGGTCATGCGCTGCTTCAACAGTACGAACACTTCCGGCGAATAGCGCCAAGTCAGGAAAATATACAAACTGCCCGTCGCCTTCAGCTTGGGCAGCGCGATATCGATCCATTCCTCCATCCACGCCAGGTAGGCTGCCGTGTCGAGCTTGTCGGAATCGTTGCCGTAATCCTTGCCCAGGCCATACGGCGGATCGGCGACGATCAAGTCCACCGAGGCATCTTGCAGACGCGCCATGCCGGTAATCGCATCCTCGCAATGGATGCGGTTGAGCCAGTCGCTCATATGCTCACCCTGGCGCGCCGGGGAATCATTTCAGGCGATACTCGGCCGAGCGCGCGTGGGCCTGCAAGCCTTCGCCGTAAGCCAGTTCAGCCGCCACCTTGCCCAATGTTTGCGCCCCGGCTTCACTGACGAAAATGACGCTGGAACGCTTCTGGAAATCATAGACGCCCAGCGGCGATGAAAAGCGCGCGGTGCGCGAGGTCGGCAGCACGTGATTGGGTCCCGCGCAATAATCGCCCAGGGATTCGGAAGAAAACCGGCCGAGGAACATGGCGCCGGCATGGCGGATCTGGTCGGCCCAGCGTTGCGGCTCGGCAGCGGAAATCTCCAGGTGCTCTGCGGCAATGAAATTGGCGATGTCGCACGCCTCTTCCATGTCGCGCACCTTGACCAGGGCGCCGCGGTTGGTCAGCGAGGTGCGAATCACTTCCTGGCGCGGCATGTCGCCGACCAGCCTGTCGATGCTGGCCTGCACGCGGGCGATGTAAGCGGCATCCGGGCAAAGCAGGATGGATTGCGCCAGCTCGTCGTGCTCGGCTTGCGAAAACAAGTCCATGGCGATCCAGTCCGGGTCGGTGCTGCCATCGCACAGCACGAGGATTTCCGAAGGACCGGCGATCATGTCGATGCCGACAGTGCCGAAGACACGGCGCTTGGCGGCGGCGACGTAGGCATTGCCGGGGCCGACGATCTTGTCCACCGCTGGAATGGTATCGGTGCCGTAGGCCAGCGCGGCGACCGCTTGCGCGCCGCCGATGGTGAAGACGCGGTCGACGCCGGCAATCGCGGCGGCCGCCAGCACCAGCGGGTTCTTCACACCATCCGGTGTGGGCACCACCATGATCACTTCGGCGACGCCGGCGACCTTGGCGGGAATCGCATTCATCAATACCGACGAGGGATAGGCAGCCTTGCCACCCGGGACATAAATGCCGACACGGTCGAGCGGCGTGACTTTTTGCCCCAGCACGGTGCCGTCGGCTTCGGTGTAACTGAAACCGGCCGAACCGCACTCGGCCTTTTGCCGTTCGTGATAAGCGCGCACGCGGTCGGCCGCAGTTTGCAGTGCGGCGCGGCGCGGCGCCGGCAAAGCTTCGAGCGCCGCCAGCAATTCGGCGCGCGGGATTTCCAGGGAAGCCACGGTGGACGCCTGCAGGCGGTCGAACCTGTTGGTGTACTCCAGCACGGCAGCGTCGCCGCGCGCCTTGACCTCGGCCAGGATCGCAGCTGCGGCACGGTCGATCGCCTCGTCCTCGGATGCCTCGAAGGCCAGCACATGGGCGAGCTGCTGCCTGAAGTTGGCCTGGGTGGAATCAAGGGTACGAATCTGGATCGTCATGGCATTTCGCTTTCCGGCGCAGCGCGGGCAGCGCCTCTGATAGTTTGCTTAAGTCGTGGCTTGCGAGGCGCGCTCGAAGGCAGCCAGAATCGGCTGCAGGCGCTCGCGCTTGAGTTTCAGGGCAGCCTGGTTGACCACTAGGCGCGATGAAATCTGCATGATGTGCTCGACCTCGACCAGGTTATTGGCACGCAGGGTGCTGCCGCTGCTGACCAGGTCGACGATGGCATCCGACAGGCCGACCAGCGGCGCCAGCTCCATCGAACCATACAGCTTGATCAAGTCCACATGCACGCCCTTGGCGGCGAAATGCTCGCGGGCGCATTGCACGTACTTGGTCGCCACGCGCAGGCGTGCGCCATGGCGCACCGCGCTGGCATAGTCAAAACCCGCCTGCACCGCCACCGACATGCGGCACTTGGCAATGTTCAGGTCGATCGGCTGGTACAGGCCTTCGCCGCCATGTTCCAGCAATACATCCTTGCCAGCCACGCCGAAATCGGCGGCGCCGTATTGCACGTAGGTCGGCACGTCGGACGCGCGCACGATGATGACGCGCACCTGCGGGTCATTGGTCGGCAGGATCAGCTTGCGCGAGCTTTCCGGGTCTTCCGTGACGCTGATGCCGGCGGCCTGCAAGAGCGGCAGGGTTTCTTCGAAAATACGGCCTTTGGACAGGGCCAGGGTCAGTTGCTGGTCCATTATTTCACCCTTGCGATATCGGCGCCGACGGCGGCGAGCTTGACTTCCATGCGGTCGTAGCCGCGGTCCAGGTGGTAAATGCGGTCCACCAGGGTCTGGCCCTGCGCCGCCAGCGCAGCGATCACCAGCGACGCGGACGCGCGCAAGTCGGTCGCCATCACCGGCGCACCGACCAGCTTGTCGACGCCCTTGACCAGCGCCGTGTGGCCATCGATCTCGATGGCAGCGCCCAGGCGGTTCAATTCCTGCACGTGCATGTAACGGTTTTCAAAGATGGTTTCCGTGATGCGGCCAACACCGTCGGCGAGGCAATCGAGCGCCATGAATTGCGCCTGCATGTCGGTCGGAAAACCCGGGTACTCGGTGGTGCGAAAGCTCACTGCCTTTGGCCGCGAAGCCATCTGGGCACGGATCCAGTCCGGCCCGGAAGTCAGGATGACGCCGGCTTCACGCAGCTTTTCCAGCACCACGTCGAGGATGTCGGTACGCGTGCTGGTGAGCGTGATGTCGCCGCCGGCGGCCGCCACCGCGCACAGGAAAGTGCCGGTCTCGATGCGGTCGGCGATCACGGCGTGGCTGGCGCCATGCAATTGGTCCACGCCCTGAATGATCAGGCGATCGGTACCGATGCCGTCGATCTTCGCCCCCATGGCCACCAGCAGGTTGGCGAGATCGGTCACTTCCGGTTCGCGCGCGGCATTTTCCAGCACGGTCTCGCCTTCGGCCAGGGTCGCGGCCATCAGCAGGTTTTCCGTGCCGGTGACGGTGATCATGTCGGTCACCACGCGTGCGCCCTTCAACTTCTTGGCCCTGGCATGGATGTAACCCGCCTCGATGACGATCTCGGCGCCCATTGCCTGCAAGCCCTTGATGTGCTGATCTACCGGGCGCGAGCCGATGGCGCAGCCGCCCGGCAGGGAAACTTTCGCTTCGCCGAATCGCGCCAGCAAGGGACCCAGCACCAGGATCGAAGCGCGCATGGTTTTCACCATTTCGTAGGGTGCTTCCAGCTTGTCGATGGCATTGCCGTTCAGGGCGACGCGGTCGCCATCCTGCTCGATGCCCAGGCCCATCTGGCGCAAGAGCTTCAACATGGTGGCAACGTCCTGCAGGTGCGGTACGTTCGACAGTTGCACGGTGCCGGCAGTCAGCAAGCCGGCGCAAAGTATCGGCAAGGCGGCATTCTTGGCGCCGGAAATGGCGATTTCGCCTGCGAGGCGCTTGCCGCCGGTAATCAGTAATTTATCCATTGTTTTTGTACTCTTCCGACGTCAGGGTTTTCATCGACAGGGCATGAATTTCCGCTTTCATGCGGTCGCCCAGGGCGGCATACACCAGCTGGTGGCGCTGGATCAGGCGCTTGCCGGCGAAGGCATCGGAAACGATCACGGCAGTGAAATGCTGGCCGTCGCCTTCGACTTCCAGGTGGGAGCAGGCAAGGCCCGCAGCAATATAGCTTTTAACCAGTTCCGGGGTTGGCAGCATGATTTCAGGATTCCTCTCGTCGCCATTCGTGGCAACATAAACAAGGGCGTACGCGGCGGCACGCCCGGTGACACGATCAATGACGCAATTTATAGCCGATTTTCAGCAAGTGGATGGCAAAACCGGCCAACACCAGAAAAAATATCCCGACGATGGCAAGGCTGGTCACGGGATCGACATCCGACTGGCCAAAGAAACCATAGCGGAAGCCGTCGATCATGTAAAAAAACGGGTTGAAGCGCGAGACAGTTTGCCAGAACGGCGGCAGAGAATGGATCGAATAGAAGACGCCCGCCAGAAAAGTTGCCGGCATGATCAGGAAGTTCTGGAAAGCCGCCAGCTGGTCAAATTTTTCTGCCCAGATACCGGCAACCAGTCCCATGGTGCCGAGGATGGCGGCGCCCAGCAAGGCAAACACGCCGATCCACCAGGGCGCAACGAAGGTTAAATCGCCAAACCACGCCGTGATGAGGAAGACGCCTGTGCCGACCACCAGTCCGCGCACCGCGGCTGCCAGCACATAGGCGCCGAACAGTTCCCAGTGCGACAACGGCGGCAACAGGACGAAAACGAGGTTGCCGGTGATCTTGGACTGGATCAGCGATGAAGAAGAATTGGCGAAGGCGTTCTGCAGCACGCTCATCATCACCAGGCCCGGAATCAGGAAAGCGGTATAGCTGACGCGGTCATAGACTTGCACATGTT
The DNA here is from genome assembly GCF_004114795.1 of Janthinobacterium sp. 17J80-10. Lineage (NCBI taxonomy): Bacteria > Pseudomonadati > Pseudomonadota > Betaproteobacteria > Burkholderiales > Oxalobacteraceae > Janthinobacterium > Janthinobacterium sp. 17J80-10. The sequence goes on from NZ_CP035311.1 coordinate 3,933,602, forward strand.
CTTCAAGCACATGGCCGAAGATCAGCAGGTACAGCATGGCGGTCATGATCGGCGCCGTGATGGTTTGCGTCGCCACTTTCCAGAAACGCAGGATTTCCTTGTAAAACAAGGTCTGGAAGCCGCTCTTCATTTGCCGCCCTCCATGATCTGGATGAACACATCTTCCAGGTCAGCCTGGTGCAGCTGCATGTCTTCGATGCGCGCGCCGGCTTCGCGCAGGCGGGCCAGGATCGGCTCGACGTCGGCATAGTCATTGACGCGCAGGGTGTACTGGCGGTTTGCCGCACCTTCTGCCGGGTGGGTCAGCAAGGGTTGCAGGCTCTCGGGCAATTGGCCTTGCGACAGGGTCACCGCCAGTTGCGATCCGGAGATGCGCTTGATCAGGGCGGCCGTGGTATCCAGCGCCACGACCTTGCCGGCCTTGAGCATGGCGATGCGGTTGCACAGCGCTTGCGCCTCTTCCAGGTAATGCGTGGTGAGCACCACGGTATGGCCTTCGCGGTTCAGGCGACCGATGAATTGCCACAGGGTCTGGCGCAGTTCGACATCGACGCCGGCGGTCGGCTCGTCGAGCACAATTACCGGCGGCTTGTGCACGAGCGCCTGCGCCACAAGGACGCGGCGCTTCATGCCGCCCGACAGCGCGCGCATGTTGGCGTCGGCCTTGTCGGTGAGATCGAGGTTGTGCATCACTTCATCGATCCAGGCGTCATTGTTTTTCAGGCCGAAATAGCCGGATTGCATGCGCAGCGTTTCACGCACCGTGAAAAAGGGATCGAACACCAGTTCCTGCGGCACCACGCCGAGCATGCGGCGCGCCTGGCGATAATCCGCGACCACATCGTGACCGTGGATGGCGACGTGGCCTGCATCGGCCCGGCTCAGACCGGCGATGATGGAAATGAGCGTGGTCTTGCCGGCACCGTTCGGGCCCAGCAAGCCGAAAAATTCCCCCTGCCCGATCGACAGGGAAACGCCGCCAAGCGCCTGGAGCGACTTGTAGCGTTTTTCAACATTAGTGATCTGAATTGCCGCCATGATGGCTGAATGCGCTTCCTGCATGGATTGCCCGTCGGCTTGCCGGCATGGGCTAAGACCTTGGCGAAACCTTTGATTATAGGGGATTTCCGGCCGTCAAGCCGTGCAATACTGATGACTCGGGCGTCTGGTCAGGCCGTCAATGGTGTGGCAAGTCAGTGCGTTGCGCCGGATTTGTCGCTGCAGGCACGGCCACAGGCGCCGCCAACAGCAAATCGGCGACGCCGTACAGGGTCACCAGGCTATGCAGATTGGCTGGCATATTGGTAAAGGTCAGGGTACTTCCCTGGCGTCCTGCGGCGCGCTGCCAGCCGATCAGGGCTGCCACGGCGCTGGAATCGGCCAAGTCCAGGCCCGCCAGGTCGACGCTGGTTTGCCCGGCACGAATCGCCGCCAGCCCTGCCGCATAAAGCGACTTGGCTGTGCCGGCGTTAAATGGCGAAGTGGGACGAAACATGGGCGGGCGGAAAACCGGAAAATCAGGAAGCCTTGGCCGGCTTGGCAGCAGCGGCAGCCAGGCGCTTGTTTTTCTCGCTCAAGACCTTGATCAAGCCGTCGACACCGTTCTTGCTGATTTCCGTGGAAAAGCTGCTTTTGTAGGATTCCACCAGCCAGGCGCCGAGCACATTGACATCATAGATTTTCCATCCAGTCGCCTGTTTTTCAAGGCGGTAATTCAGCTGGATGGGTTCGCCGCGCGGCTGGATCACTTGCGAGCGCACTTCTACTTCGTTGTCCGTCGGGGTCGAACGCAAAGGCTTGAATTCAACTTTCTGGTCACGCACCTGGGAAATGGCACCGGAATAGGTGTAGACCAACAGGGAGCGGAATTCCTCGCCAAGGCGTTTTTGCTGCTCAGGCGTTGCTTCCCGCCAATAACGACCAGCCGCCAGCGCGGTCATCTTTTGGAAATCAATATGCGGCAAAATCTTGGCTTCAACCAGTTCCAGGACTTTTTTCTGATTGCCACCCTGAATGTCCTTGTCTGCCTTGGCCGTATCCAGCACTTCATAACTGATGCGCTTGACCAGCGCATCCGGCGCTTCATCGGCGCTGGCCATGCCTGCAAAGGCAATTGCGCCAAAGGCAAGAATCATCGTCAGTATTTTTTTCAACATAATCAGTAACTTTCTGCAGCGGCTCCAAAGCCAATAGCGACATTATGCATCAGGCGGCAGGTAAGCGTTGCCGGTGCCGCGGATTACCCTGCCTAGTCCTGGCTATCCTTGCCATTATTGCCGTTGTCCGGCGGATCACCGTCGTACACCTGGTTCAGACGCCTTTGCATATAGGCATCGCGAACAAACTGGTAACGGTCGAGCGCCGCATCTTCCAGCAAATTGGAGGCATCGAGTAAAGCCGCGCGGCGGTCAACCAGGCGCACCACCGAGCCGGTATTGCGCCAGTGCACCGGGTCCTTGTACGTCCAAATGTCGCCATAAATATCGGCGGGCAAGGCCACCGTGTCGCGCACCGTGGAGGCGCCGAGGAATGGCAACACCACATAAGGACCGGCCGGGACACCCCAGACGCCGAGAGTCTGGCCAAAATCCTCTTTATGCTTGGGCACCCCGGAATCGGAAGCGATATCGAACAAGCCCAGTACGCCCAGCGTGCTGTTGGCGACGACGCGCACCACATCCTGCGCACCCGCTTCGATTTTACCTTGAAGGAAATTATTCACGGCAGTCCAGACATCCCCCAGATTGCCGAAGAAATTGCCAACCCCGGCTTGCACAAAGTCTGGCAGGACTGCCTGGTACGCCTGGGCGGCCGGCTTCAATGCCGCGCGATCGAGCGTATCGTTAAAATCGAACATCGCCCGGTTGAACCCCTCCAGCGGATCGTGGGCATTGCCGGGACTGGCGCAACCGGTCACGGCAAAAACCAGGGCAATGGCAGCGATGGAACGTGTCAATCCATTCATTATTTTTTCTCCTCGCCTTCTGCTGCCTTACTGAACAGGAACTGGCTGATCAGGTTTTCCAGCACGATGGCTGATTGCGTCATCTTGATGCGGTCGCCGGCCGCCAAGTTGGCCGTATCGCCCCCCGGTTCCAGGCCGATATATTGCTCGCCCAACAATCCGGAAGTCAGGATCTTCGCGGAACTATCCTTGGGAAACTGGTAACGGCTTTCCAGATTCAACGTGACATGCGCCTGAAACGACTTGTCATCAAAGGTGATATCGCCCACCCGGCCAACCACCACGCCGGCACTCTTGACCGGCGCGCGCGGCTTCAGGCCACCAATATTGTCGAACCGGGTGACGACCGGATACGTCTTTTCAAAGGAAAGCGTGCTCATGTTGCCCGCTTTCAGGGCGAGAAACAGCAGCGCCAGCGCGCCTACGAGGACAAACAGACCGACCCACAAGTCGAGGGATTTTCTTTGCATGATGATTACACTACCTTAGATAATCAATTTCATTTTTGTTCATAACGCACGACCGCGCAAACGCTCAGTTGAACATCAGCGCAGTCATCAGGAAATCGAGCCACAGTACCGTCAGCGACGCTGTCACGACGGTGCGGGTGGTGGCGCGCGCCACGCCTTCCGGCGTCGGCTTCGCTTCATAGCCCTGGTACAAGGCGATGAAAGTGACGGCAAAGCCGAACACCACGCTCTTCAGGACACCGTTGAAGATATCCTTCCAGACATCGACGCCCCCTTGCATTTGCGACCAGAAGGCACCCTCATCGACACCGATCAACTGGACACCGACGATATAGCCGCCGATGACGCCAACAGCGCTGAATACCGAAGCCAGCAAGGGCATGGCGATCACGCCGGCCAGAAAACGCGGCGCGATCACGCGGCGCAGCGGGTCAACCGCCATCATCTCCATTGCCGCAAGTTGTTCGCCGGCCTTCATCAAGCCGATTTCCGCGGTCAGCGACGTTCCGGCACGACCGGCAAACAACAATGCCGTCACCACCGGGCCCAGTTCGCGCACCAGCGAGAGCGCAACCAGCAGGCCGAGCGCCTGTTCTGAACCATAGCGGTTGAGCGTGTAATATCCCTGCAGACCCAGCACGAAGCCAACGAACAAGCCGGACACGGCAATAATCACCATCGAGTGATTGCCGATGAAATGCACCTGGCTGACCACCAGGCGCGGGCGCCGCCACAATCCCAGCGAAGCGCTCAAGGTGGCCATAAACAAACGCGTGGCGTAACCGAGATTAACCAGGTACAGACGCAGCGTGCGGCCCAGAAGGGCAATACCGTCAAGAATCATTGGCCACCTTCCAGTCCGAGCGACTCGGCCAGCGACTTTCCGGGATAATGGAAAGGCACCGGACCATCGGCCTCGGCATGCACGAACTGCTTCACGTACGGGTCGGACGAGGCGCGCATTTCTTCGGGCGTACCCTGCGCAACAATCTTTCCATTCGACAGGAAATACACGTAGTCGGCAATCGAGAACGACTCGTGCACATCGTGCGACACCAGGATCGAGGTGGAACCGAGAGCATCGTTCAGCGTGCGGATCAGGTTGGCGGTCACGCCCATCGAGATCGGGTCGAGCCCGGCAAAAGGCTCGTCATACATGATCAATTGCGGATCCAGCGCGATCGCCCGCGCCAGGGCGACACGGCGCGCCATGCCACCGGATATTTCTGCCGGTTTCAGATGTGCGGCATTGCGCAGGCCGACCGCATGCAGTTTCAGCAAAACCAGGTCATGGATCAACTCTTCCGGCAGATCGGTATTTTCGCGCAAGGGAAAAGCGACGTTTTCCAGTACCGTCAGGTCGGTAAACAAGGCGCCATGCTGAAACAGCATGCCCATCTTGCGACGCAAGGCATACAGGGCGCTCGAATCGAGCGCATGCACGTGCTGGCCATCCACGGTCACGGTACCGGCTTGCGGCCGCAGCTGCCCGCCGATCAGGCGCAGGATGGTGGTCTTGCCCGAACCGGAACCGCCCATGACCGCTACCACTTTGCCGCGCGGAAAGGCCATGTTCAGACCGGACAGGATGCTCCGCTCCCCATAGCCGAAATGGACATCGCGAATTTCTACAAGATCAGGCACGAATTTTTAAATGACGAATTAGTTAATTAGTGAGATTGTAGAGCAGAAACCCTTTTTCCCGCTTGCAGCTCGCCGCCAATACGGGATGAATCAAATGGTTTTTGTTGCTAATTTGGCCCATGTTGCATTTAAAACACGGCGAATATTAACGCAATGACAAACGCCCGCTCTTCCAGCGGGCGTTTGCATTTACTTCCCTGCCCGCAGGCAGAAACAGTGGCAATCCTTACCGTGGCAACACCGAGCTACCCATCAGGAACTCATCCACTGCACGGGCGCACTGGCGTCCTTCGCGAATCGCCCATACCACCAGCGACTGGCCGCGACGCATGTCGCCGGCGGCAAAGACTTTGGGCACAGAAGTCTGGTAGCAACCATCGCCATCGGCGGTCGCCTTGGCGTTGCCGCGCGCATCCTTGTCGACACCGAAGGCATCCAGCACTTGCGCGATGGGCGAGACGAAGCCCATGGCCAGCAGCACCAGGTCCGCCTTGATTTCGAACTCGGAGCCAGGCACTTCAGCCATCTTGCCGTCTTTCCACTCGACGCGGGCGGCAATCAGCTTTTCAACCTTGCCATTCTTGCCTTCGAGGCGCTTGGTGGTCACGGCCCAGTCGCGCTCGCAACCCTCTTCATGCGAAGACGAAGTGCGCAGCTTGTACGGCCAGTAAGGCCACACCAGCGGCTTGTTTTCCTGTTCCGGCGGAGTGGGCATCAATTCGAACTGGATGACGCCGGCAGCGCCATGGCGGTTGGAAGTACCGACGCAATCGGAACCGGTGTCGCCACCACCGATGACCACCACGTGCTTGCCGGTGGCTGTGATCTGGTCTTTCAGCTTGTCGCCGGCATTGACCTTGTTTTGCAGCGGCAGGAATTCCATGGCGAAATGCACGCCCTTCAATTCACGGCCCGGCACCGGCAAGTCGCGCGGATTTTCGGCGCCACCGGCGATCACGACCGCATCGAATTCCTTCTCCAGCTGTTGCGGCGAAATGGTTTCCTTGGCCCAGTTGAGGACATTGGCAGGAAAGTCCTTGCCCACCAGGACGCCGGTGCGGAAAGTCACGCCTTCTGCCTTCATTTGCTCGACACGGCGGTCGATGTGGGACTTTTCCATCTTGAAGTCGGGAATGCCGTAACGCAGCAAGCCGCCGACACGGTCGTTCTTTTCAAACACGGTGACATCGTGACCGACGCGCGCCAGTTGCTGTGCCGCGGCGAGACCGGCCGGGCCGCCACCAACCACGGCGACTTTCTTGCCGGTCTTGACAGTTGCCGGCTGCGGCGTGACCCAGCCGTTTTCCCAGCCCTTGTCGATGATGAAATGCTCGATCGACTTGATGCCAACCGCGTCGCTGTTGATGCCGAGCGTGCAGGCGGATTCGCACGGTGCCGGGCAGATGCGACCGGTAAATTCCGGGAAGTTGTTGGTGGAATGCAGCGTGTCGAGCGCCTGGCGATAATTGCCGTGATAAACCAGATCATTCCAGTCGGGGATGATGTTGTTGACCGGGCAACCATTGTTACAGAACGGAATACCGCAATCCATGCAGCGCGCGCCTTGCACTTTGGCATCGGCGTCGGACAGGTGGACGGTAAATTCCTTGTAGTGTTTCAGACGCGATTTGGGCGCTTCGCTTGCTTCCTGCAAGCGCTGGAATTCCAGAAAACCGGTTACTTTTCCCATGTTCTTCCTTCTTTATTCATTTGGCGGGCACGCTTTGCCCTGGCCATTCATTCGGGGTTGGCGGGAGCAACTGCCCCCGCCTTCACTCAGGCGATCAAGCGACGACTTTTTCCTTGGCTTGTGCTGCCGCATGCATCTCGCCCAGCGCCCGCTTGTACTCGGTCGGGAACACCTTGACGAACTTGGTGCGGGCATTGGCCCAGTCATCGAGCAAGTTGCGCGCACGGGTACTGCCGGTATGCTTGAAGTGACGCTCGATCAAGCCTTTCAGGATGGCTTCATCGGTGCGCTTCTCGCCATTGCGCAGCGTGCTGTGCCAGTAGGCGCGGTCGATCGTGGCTTCCTGTTCGGAAGTCGCCGATACCGGCTCCAGCTTGACCATCGCCATGTTGCACTTGCCGGCGAAATCCCCTTCCGGATCGTACACATAGGCGATACCGCCCGACATGCCTGCCGCGAAGTTACGGCCGGTGGTGCCCAGCACGACCACGGTACCGCCGGTCATGTATTCGCAGCCATGGTCGCCGGTACCTTCCACCACGGTGGTGGCACCGGAATTGCGCACGGCAAAACGCTCGCCGGCAACGCCGTTGAAGAACGCTTCGCCAGCGATGGCACCATACAGCAAGGTGTTGCCGCTGATGATGTTGTCGACTGCGCGGCCGCGGAACTCGGTGTTCGGACGCACGATGATGCGCCCGCCCGAGAGACCCTTGCCGACGTAGTCATTGCCCTCGCCCACCAGGTCAAGCGTAATGCCATGTGCCAGGAACGCGCCGGCGGATTGGCCGGCAGTGCCTTGCAGCTGGATATGGATGGTATCGTCCGGCAGGCCTTCGTGACCGTAACGCTTGGCCACTTCGCCCGACAGCATGGCGCCGACGGTGCGGTTGAGGTTTTTTACCGGCGAGATGAACGAGACTTTCTCGCCTTTTTCCAGCGCCGCCTTCGCCTGGGCGATCAGCTTGTGGTCCAGCGCTTTTTCCAGGCCATGGTCCTGGACGTCGACGTGATAGCGCGGCTCTTCGGCGCGGACTTCCGGCAGGTAAAAAATCTTCGAGAAATCCAGGCCCTTGGCTTTCCAGTGCGAAATCGCGCGAGCCTTGTCGAGCAGGTCGGCACGGCCGATCAGATCGTCGAACTTGCGAATACCCAGTTGCGCCATGATCTGGCGCACTTCTTCAGCAATGAAGAAGAAGAAGTTCACCACATGCTCGGGCTTGCCGGAGAACTTGGCGCGCAGTACGGGATCTTGCGTGGCGACGCCGACCGGGCAAGTGTTCAGATGGCACTTGCGCATCATGATGCAACCCTCGACCACCAGCGGTGCGGTGGCGAAGCCGAATTCGTCGGCGCCCAGCAGCGCGCCAATAACGACATCGCGACCGGTCTTGATCTGACCGTCGGTCTGCACGCGGATGCGGCCGCGCAGACCGTTCAACACCAGGGTCTGCTGGGTTTCGGCCAGGCCGAGCTCCCAGGGCGAGCCGGCATGCTTGACCGACGACAGGGGCGATGCGCCCGTGCCGCCATCATGGCCGGCGATCACGACGTGATCGGCCTTGGCTTTGGCCACGCCGGCCGCGACGGTACCGACGCCGACTTCGGACACCAGCTTGACCGAGATCGATGCCTGCGGATTGACGTTTTTCAGGTCATGGATCAGCTGGGCCAAGTCTTCGATGGAGTAAATGTCGTGGTGCGGCGGCGGCGAAATCAGGCCGACGCCCGGCACCGAGAAACGCAGCTTGGCAATGTACTCGGATACCTTGTGACCCGGCAGCTGACCGCCTTCACCCGGCTTTGCGCCCTGCGCCATCTTGATCTGGATCTGGTCGGCCGAGGTCAGGTACTCGGCAGTGACGCCGAAGCGGCCGGACGCGACTTGCTTGATCTTCGAGCGCAGCGAATCGCCCGCCAGCAGCGGCGTATCGACTTCGATCTGGTCATGGCCGATGACGTCAGCCAGGGTGGTGCCCTGCTTGATCGGGATGCCTTTCAATTCCTGACGGTAGCGTGCATCGTCTTCGCCGCCTTCGCCAGTATTGGACTTGCCGCCGATACGGTTCATGGCGACGGCCAGGGTGGCGTGCGCTTCGGTCGAGATCGAGCCGAGCGACATGGCACCAGTGGCAAAGCGCTTGACGATTTCCTTGGCGGATTCGACTTCATCGAGCGGTACCGCCTTGGCAGGATCGATCTTGAACTCGAACAGGCCGCGCAGGGTCATGTGGCGCTTGCTCTGGTCATTGATGATCTGCGCGTATTCCTTGTACGTGTTGAAGTTGTTGGAACGCGTCGAATGCTGCAACTTGGCGATCGCATCCGGCGTCCACATGTGGTCTTCGCCACGCACGCGGTACGCATATTCGCCGCCGGCGTCCAGCGCATTGGCCAGCACGGGGTCGGTGCTGAACGCCAGGTTGTGCAGGCGCAGTGCTTCTTCTGCCAGCTCGAACACGCCGATGCCTTCGACGTTAGATGCGGTGCCCTTGAAGTACTTGTCGATCAGCGGACGGTTCAGGCCGATGGCTTCGAAAATCTGCGAGCCGCAGTAAGACATGTAAGTCGAGATGCCCATCTTGGACATGACCTTCATCAAGCCCTTGCCGACCGCTTTCTGGAAGTTGTAGATGGCTTTTTCCGGCGACAACTCGCCCGGCAGGCCCTTGGCCATGTCGGACAGGGTATCGAGCGCCAGGTACGGGTGCACGGCTTCTGCGCCGAAACCTGCCAGCAGGGCAAAGTGGTGGGTTTCGCGGGCAGAACCGGTTTCCACCACCAGGCCGGTGGAGGTACGCAAGCCCTTGGCCACCAGGTGCTGGTGAATTGCCGAAGTCGCCAGCAGCGCAGGAATCGCGACCTGGTCGGCGCCGACCTTGCGGTCGGAAATGATCAGGATGTTGTGACCCGACTTGACGGCGTCGACGGCCTTGGCGCACAGCGATGCCAGGCGCGCCTCGATACCTTCCTTGCCCCAGGCCAGCGGGTAGCAGATATTCAGTTCATGCGACTTGAACTTGCCGCCGGTGTGTGCGCTGATGTTGCGCAGCTTGGCGATATCGGCGTAATCGAGCACCGGCTGCGACACTTCCAGGCGCATCGGCGGGTTGATGTTATTGGTGTCGAGCAGGTTGGGCTTGGGACCGATGAAGGACACCAGCGACATCACCATGGCTTCGCGGATCGGGTCGATCGGCGGGTTGGTGACTTGCGCAAACAACTGCTTGAAGTAGTTATACAGCGTCTTGTTCTTGTTGGACATGACGGCCAGCGGCGAGTCATTGCCCATCGAGCCGACAGCTTCTTCACCGGTAGCGGCCATCGGCGACATCAGGAATTTCAAGTCTTCCTGGGTGTAGCCAAAGGTTTGCTGCAGGTCGAGCAATGGCACTTCGGATTTTTGTTCGGCCGGTTCGGCGTCGAGTTCGCCCAGCTTGATGCGCACCGAGTCGATCCACTGCTTGTACGGCTTGGCGTTGGCGTAGGTATCCTTCAGTTCCTTGTCGTCGATGATGCGGCCGGCGTCGAGGTCGATCAGGAACATCTTGCCTGGCTGCAGGCGCCATTTCTGGATGATCTTCGATTCCGGGATCGGCAGCACGCCCGACTCGGATGCCATCACGACGAAGTCGTCATCGGTGACGATGTAGCGCGCCGGACGCAGACCGTTGCGATCGAGGGTACCGCCGATGTGACGACCATCGGTGAAAGCCATGGCGGCCGGACCATCCCACGGCTCCATCATGGCGGCGTGGTATTCGTAGAAGGCGCGGCGGTTGTCGTCCATCAGGGTGTGATTTTCCCAAGCTTCCGGGATCATCATCATCATCGCCTGGGCAATCGGGTAGCCGGCCATGACCAGCAGTTCGAGCGCATTGTCGAAGCTGGCGGTATCGGACTGGCCTTCATAAATCAGCGGGAACAGCTTTTGCAGGTCTTCGCCCAGCACGGCCGACTTCATCACGCCTTCGCGCGCGCGCATCCAGTTGAAGTTGCCCTTGACGGTATTGATCTCGCCATTGTGCGCCAGCAGACGGTACGGGTGGGCCAGCGGCCACTCCGGGAAAGTATTGGTCGAGAAACGCTGGTGCACCAGCGCCAGCGCCGAGATGCAGCGCGGATCCTGCAGGTCCTTGTAATACACGCCGACCTGGTCAGCCAGCAGCAAGCCCTTGTAGACCACGGTGCGGGCCGACATCGACGGCACGAAGAATTCCTTGCCATGCAAGAGGTTCAGCGCCTGGATGGCATGACCGGAGGATTTGCGGATGACGTACAGCTTGCGCTCGAGTGCGTCGGTGACCATGATGTCGGCGCCGCGGCCGATGAAGATCTGGCGGATCACCGGTTCCTTGGCGCGCACGGTCGGCGACATCGGCATGTCGAAATCGACCGGCACATCGCGCCAGCCCAGCACGACCTGGCCTTCGGCGAGGACGGAGCGCTCGATTTCCTGTTCGCAGGCGATGCGGGAAGCGTTTTCCTTAGGCAGGAAAACCATGCCCACGCCATATTCACCTGGCGGCGGCAACGCCACGCCCTGCTTAGCCATTTCCTCCCGGTAATACTGGTCGGGAATTTGGATCAGGATGCCGGCACCATCGCCCATCAGCTTGTCAGCGCCAACAGCGCCCCGATGGTCGAGATTTTTCAGGATCAGCAAACCCTGTTCGACGACAGAGTGGCTCTTTTTACCTTTGATATGAGCAATAAAACCAACACCGCAGGCGTCATGTTCATTGGCCGGGTCGTACAAACCTTGCGCGCGCATAAACTTCTCCGCTATTCATGGAATCAAACCCCAAGAATAGTGCAGCGCAATAGATATATCAATTAATTTAAAATGGGGTCAGAGTAAAATTATGCATGCACAATTTCGGGGCAAAATTTTAATGGGGACAGAGTAAATGCACGAACCTTGTATCGCCATCCATCATGAGCCCTGCTTGGAATCAGTTTCCGATAACCCTGCAGTTTTTCTCGGCCGCCCCCGTTTGCCAGGCTGAACCCGTCGTTGCACCTGTCGCTCCAGCGCTTTCATGAACTGTTCCGATCCCAGCGCCCAACCTTTATAAGTTGCATCTTGCAAAGATTGCATTTCCTCGGAAGTGAGTGCCTGCTCCATCAATCCCTTGTAAGCTGCCTCGCGTTCAAATGGCGTATTCCCCAAGCGCCAGAACAGCGGATGGTCCGTAATGTAAGGATCGGAATTGACACCTGTATGGTGCGCACAACTGGACCAGGGATATGTCGCCGGGTCGGAGACGAGGTCCGCTCGCACCGGATTGAGTTCGATGTAGCGCGAACAGGTCAGGAAATAGCGTTCAGAATCGATGACGGTCGCGCGATAGCGCCCTTGCCAAAGCGTGCCGGTGCGCTGGTATTTATGATTGAAGTACGGCACATAGTAGCGCCCCACCCATTGCATCATCCTGCCCAATCCCGTTGCATCGGCGGGCGACGCCAGCAAATGGAGATGATTGGGCATCAGCACATACGCATGCACGGCCACCTTGAATTGCCGGGCAGCCTCACGGAGCCATTTTAAGAAGGCACGATAATCGTCATCGTCATGAAAAATTGCCTGACGATTGTTGCCTCTTTGAATTATATGGTGCGCCTGATGCGGCACCACCAACCGGGGAAGGCGAGCCATACGGAATGTTGTGAACGTTAAAATCGCCCTATTATAATATTCCCAAGCCAAATGACTCCGACCCCAATTAACCAATGATTTCAACCGGCAAGTGACGGCAACGAACGGTATCCGACACGGATGCTTGCCAGCCTTGACTGATAGAACCGCCTGGTCGAAAAAAAACCTGCAATCTTTCGATTACAGGTTCTCGATGTGCTAAGCGGCGCAATGACCACTCAGAATGGAATATCGTCATCCATGTCCGAAAAGTTCGGTGCCGGCTTGGAAGCCGGACGGGAAGCAGCACCCGCCCCACCGCTACTTTGCCGTGCCGGTGCCTGACTGTACTCTTCATCCGGCGCGGCGTTACCACCGCCCATGCCCTGACGACCGCCAAGCATCTGCATGGAGTCGGCAATGATTTCCGTCGTGTAGCGCTCGGCGCCATCCTTGTCGGTCCACTTGCGCGTCTGCAGGCGGCCTTCAATATAGACTTGGGAACCCTTCTTCAAATACTGGCCGGCGATTTCCGCTAGCTTGCGATAAAAGGTAATGCGGTGCCATTCCGTCAGTTCCTTTTTCTCGCCGGTATTCTTGTCTTTCCAGTTCTCGGTCGTGGCGACGGCAATGTTGGTGACCGCATCGCCATTAGGCATGTAACGGGTTTCCGGATCACGTCCGAGGTTGCCGACGATGATAGCTTTGTTGACCGATGCCATGCATTTCTCCTGTTAGGGTGCCGCCGCCGCTTGGCCGCGGCGTGGCAAATTTTTCATGTTGATTGCCATTATAAGCCAGACCATGGTCAGTCCGGCACCTACCTGGAATACTGCCGCGCGGCCTGCATGCTGCACAAGCCAGCCGCCCAGGGCGCCGCCGCAGAACAGCCCCAGAGATTGCAAGGTGTTATAAACACCCAGCGCCGTGCCCTTGGCTGCAGGCGGGGCAATTCGGGATACCAGCGAAGGCTGACTGGCTTCCAGAATATTGAAGGCAATAAAAAACGCCAGCAGTAAACCCACCAGCGCCCAGGCAGGGTGTCCCGCTTGCGCCAGCCACCACCACAAGCCAAGTTGCACAAACAGCAACATGATGATGGCTGCCACAAACACTTGCTTGATTTTGCCCAACTTTTCCCCAATAAAGATGGGCGGCAGCATCAGGATGAACGAAGCCAGCACGACCGGCAGGTAGACTTTCCAGTGGTTTGCCAGGGGCAGATCCAGCGACTGGACCAACGCCGCCGGCACCACCACGAAAATTGCCACCTGGGTCAGGTGCAGCACGAACACGCCCACATTCAAGCGCATCAGCTCGGTATTTTTCAATACTTCGGGCAAGGCGACGCGCCGCGTCTTAATGACTGGAAATGCCGGCACGACATACAACACCACGCCAATGGCGGCAATTGCCAGCAAGCCGGTCAACCAGAAAATGCCGCTCATGCCGATGGCCTGGTACAAGAGCGGTGCGCCGACCATGGATGCGGCAAAGGTAAGGCCAATCGAGCCGCCCACCATCGCCATGGCCTTGGTGCGGTGCTGCTCGCGGGTGGCATCGGCGATCAGGGCTGTAATCGCGGCGGAAATTGCGCCGGCGCCCTGCAATGCACGGCCGATCACCACCCACAAGATATCGTTGGCAAGCGCCGCCACCACCGCGCCGAAGGCGAACATGAGCAAGCCGATGACAATGACCGGCTTGCGGCCATAGCGGTCGGAGGCGATGCCAAAGGGGATTTGGCAAAACGCTTGCGCCAGGCCGTAAATGCCCATGGCCAGACCGACCATGGCGAGGTTGTCGCCGCCGGACATGGTTTTGCCATGCTCGGCAAAGACCGGCAGGATCAGGAACAGGCCGAGCATGCGCAAGGCGAAAATCGAGGCAAGCGAGGCGCTGGCGCGGATCTCTGTGCGGGACATGCGCTCGCTGGCGACGACGGAATCTTGGGAAGACATAAGTTAAGGGACTCGACCGGCGTTTTACCGCCCACTTCAAAACCCGTTATAGTAGCAGGTTGACCCAACTTACTTATCCGCCGTGTTCTGGAAAGCATGTCTTTCTGATACGCCGTGGAAAAATGATTGAATTCATGGAAGAAATTCGCATCCGCGGTGCACGCACGCACAACCTGAAGAATATCAATCTCGATATTCCTCGCAACCAGTTGATCGTCATTACAGGCCTGTCCGGGTCCGGCAAATCTTCGCTGGCCTTCGACACTCTGTACGCCGAGGGCCAGCGGCGTTACGTCGAATCGCTGTCGGCCTACGCGCGGCAATTCCTGCAATTGATGGAAAAGCCCGATGTCGACCTGATCGAAGGTTTGTCGCCGGCGATCTCGATCGAGCAAAAGGCCACCTCGCACAATCCGCGCTCCACCGTCGGCACCGTCACCGAAATCCACGACTACCTGCGTCTCTTGTACGCGCGGGTCGGCACGCCCTACTGCCCCGACCATCCGGAAAATCCGCTGGCGGCGCAATCGGTGTCGCAAATGGTCGATGCCGTGTTGGCCTTGCCGGAAGATACCAAGCTGATGATCCTCGCGCCCGTGGTCGCCAACCGCAAGGGCGAGCACGTCGACCTGTTCGCCGCCATGCAGGCGCAGGGCTTCGTGCGCTTTCGCGTGCAAAGCGGCACGCATGCGGCGAAGATCGTCGAGGTTGAAGACCTGCCCAAGCTGAAGAAAACCGAAAAGCACACCATCGACGTGGTGATCGACCGCGTCAAGGTCAAGGCCGACATCAAGCAGCGCCTGGCGGAAAGTTTCGAAACCGCCCTGCGCCTGGCCGAAGGGCGCGCCATGGCGCTGGAAATGGACAGCGGCGTCGAGCATATCTACTCCAACAAGTTCGCCTGCCCGACCTGCGGCTATTCGCTGCAGGAACTCGAACCGCGCCTGTTTTCCTTCAATAACCCGATGGGTTCCTGCCCGGAATGCGACGGCCTGGGCCACATCGAATTCTTCGATCCGAAGCGCATCGTCGCCTTCCCCAACCTGTCGCTGGCCTCGGGCGCCATCAAGGGCTGGGACCGGCGCAACCAGTTCTATTTCCAGATGCTGACCAGCCTGGCCGAGCATTATGGCTTCGACCTTGACGTGCCTTTCGAGAAGTTGCCGGAGCAGGCGCAGCAGGTCATCCTGTACGGCTCGGGCCGCCAGACCATTCCATTCGCCTACATCAACGAACGCGGACGCACCGTGGTGCGCGCGCATACCTTTGAAGGCGTGGTCAACAACCTGCAGCGCCGCTACCGCGAAACCGATTCGATGGCAGTCAGGGAAGAACTGGCCAAGTTCATCAATGAAAAAGCTTGTCCGTCCTGCCATGGTGCGCGCCTGCGCGTCGAAGCCCGCCACGTCAAGATCGGCGCTGGCCGCCAGCAGCGCGCCATTTTCGAAATCGCCGCCACGCCCCTGCGCGACACACTGGCTTTCTTCGAAACTCTGAAGCTGACCGGTGCCAAGCGCGAAATCGCCGACCGCATCATCAAGGAAATCGTTGCGCGCCTGAAATTCCTCAACAATGTCGGCCTGGATTACCTGTCGCTGGAGCGCAGCGCCGACACGCTGTCGGGCGGCGAAGCGCAGCGCATCCGCCTGGCTTCACAAATCGGCAGCGGATTGACCGGCGTCATGTACGTGCTCGACGAGCCGTCCATCGGCCTGCACCAGCGCGACAATGATCGCCTGATCGAGACCTTGAAGCACCTGCGCGACATTGGCAATACCGTACTGGTGGTGGAACATGACGAGGATGCGATCCGCGCCGCCGATTTCATCGTCGACATGGGTATCGGCGCGGGCGTCCATGGCGGCGACGTGATCGCCCAGGGCAGTCTGGCCGATATCCTCAAGAGCAAGAAATCGCTGACCGCGCAATACCTCAATGGCAAGCGCGGCATTGCCGTGCCCAAGAAACGCACCCCGGCCGACCCGCACAAGCAATTCGTCATCACGGGCGCCACCGGCAACAACCTGAAAAATGTCACGATGAGCCTGCCGGTGGGCTTGCTCACCTGCGTCACCGGCGTCTCTGGCTCGGGCAAATCGACCCTGGTCAACGACACGCTCTACAATGCCGCGTCGCGCCACCTGTATGGGTCGCAAGCCGAGCCTGCGCCGTTCGAGACGATTTCCGGCTTCGAATTCTTCGACAAGGTCATCGCCGTCGACCAGGCGCCGATCGGCCGCACGCCGCGCTCCAATCCCGCCACCTACACCGGGCTGTTTACGCCGATCCGCGACCTCTTCGCCACGGTGCCAACCGCCAAGGAACGCGGCTACGCTGCGGGGCGATTCTCCTTCAACGTCAAGGGAGGGCGCTGCGAAGCCTGCCAGGGCGATGGCGTCATCAAGGTCGAAATGCACTTCCTGCCGGACGTCTACGTGCCCTGCGACGTTTGCCATGGCAAGCGCTACAACCGCGAAACCCTGGAAGTGCAATACAAGGGCAAGAACATCACCGAAGTGCTGGACATGACGGTCGAGGATGCCCATGAATTCTTCCGCCCGGTGCCGGTCATTGCGCGCAAGCTGCAGACTTTGCTGGATGTCGGCCTCGGCTACATCAAGCTGGGCCAGAGCGCCACGACGCTCTCCGGCGGCGAGGCGCAGCGTGTGAAACTCTCGCTGGAACTGTCCAAGCGCGACACCGGCCGCACCCTCTACATCCTTGATGAGCCGACCACCGGCCTGCACTTCCACGACATCGAGCTGCTGCTGAAGGTGATCCACCGCCTGCGCGACCAGGGCAATACCGTGGTCATCATCGAGCACAACCTCGACGTCATCAAGACGGCGGACTGGCTGGTCGACCTGGGCCCGGAAGGCGGCGCCGGCGGCGGACGCATCATCGCCACCGGCACGCCCGAAGATGTGGCGTCGAACCCGGACAGCGTCACTGGCCAGTACCTGGCGCCGCTGTTGCAGAAAAAATGAAGCGGTTCGCCCATGCCTGACGCACCGTCATCGGGCGCACCCCTGGCCAGGCACTTGCGCATCAGCGGCAAGGTCCAGGGCGTCGGCTACCGCATCGCGTTCGAACAGCAAGCGCGGACGCTGGGCCTGGCGGGCTGGGTGCGCAACCGGCTGGATGGTTCGGTCGAAGCGCTCGTGGCAGGCGAGCCCAAAGCGATCGAGGCAATTATCATTTGGTCGCACCACGGGCCTGCGGCCGCACAGGTCGAAGATGTCGCCATTATCGATGCCGGCGACACGGCGCTGGAACCCGGCAAGTTCGAACGCCTCAGGACTGCCTGAGCATACTTTTCCGCAATGACGTGGCGACGGCGTCAGGTGCGCAGGCCCAGCCACAATCCCAGTGGCACGAACAGCAGCGCGGCAAGATTACCCAGCAAAACGATGGAGGCGACCTTGTCCGGCTCCTGCTGGTACTGCTCCGCCATCATGAAGCAAAACACCGCTGGCGGCAGGGCGGCAAACAGATACATTTGCGCGCGCTGATCCGCCGAGAGCGGCAACACTTGCTCCAGCACCCAGGCAACTGCCAGGCCGGCGAGCGGACATACCGCCGCACCCACCATGCCGATCTGCCAGCTTTTGAGCGTGACATCACGCATGCGCACGCCCAGGGCAAACAGCATGACGGGAATGGCGGCATCGCCCAGCATTTTCAAGCCCTGGAAGAGATAGGCCGGCAGGCTGACGTGGGCCGCGGTGACGGCCAGGCCGAAAATCATGGCCACCATCATGGGGTTGAGTAACAGCCGCCACGCGGGAACGCGCGCGTGCGCCTTGCCGGCGGCAAGAATCTTGATGCCGACGGAAAAATAGACCAGGTTGGCGGCAATGAACAGGGTCACCGCCGCCGACAGGCCTGCCTGGCCAAACGCCAGCGCTGCCAGCGGCAAGCCCATATTGCCGCAATTGTTGTAAATCATCGGCGGCAGGAAGGTGCGGGCATCGTAGCCCAGGGCCCTTGCCAGCGGCCAGGCCAATAAACCGGAACCAAGCGAAATCAGCACGCCGGCAACGATCAGCGAGACGTTCTGCAGCAGGTCGAAATCCTTGGCCGCCATGGCGGTAAACACCAGCAAGGGGCCGAGCACTTCGGTGCTGACGCGATTGACCGAAGTCATGTCTGCCTTGACGGCCGGGCCGCGCAGGCGGGCATAGCCATAGCCGACCGCGATGATGCAAAACACCGGCAGGATGATGCCTAGGATACGTTCGATCATGCGGTCATGATTTCAGCAGGCGTTCCTCGGCCAGGGCCAGGCTTGCCGTCGGCCCGCGCAGCACCACCGTATCGCCGTTCAGCAAAAGCAAGCTTGGCTCGACTTCAAGGCGCGTCTGCCCGCGAATCACCACGCTGACCTCGGCGCCCAGCTCTTCGAGCCGCAAGGCGGCGAGCGGACGGTTGACAGCAAATGCCGACTCGCCCAGCGGCACCGAATACAGGCGCAATTGCGCGCTATCGGCACCGTCTGCGGCATCGGTGGCGCCATGGAAAAAGCCACGCAAGGAAGCGTAGCGTTCTTCACGCATGCTCTGCACGCGCCGCACCACCTTACGCAGCGGCACGCCGATCTGCAGCAGCGCGTGCGAGGCCAGCATCAGGCTGCTTTCGATTGCTTCAGGCACCACTTCGGTCGCGCCGGCAGCACGCAGGCGGTCGAGGTCGGTATCGTCGTAGCTGCGCACGATGACCGGGCACAGGGGCGCCAGCTCTTTGGCGAAATGCAGGATCTTCAGGGCCGACGCCGTGCTGGCGTACGTAATCACCAGTGCGGAGGCGCGATTGATGCCCGCCGCCACCAGGCTCTCGCGGCGCGCGGCATCTCCATATGAAACACTGGCGCCACCGGCCTGGGCGTCCCGCACCCGGTCCGGGTCCAGATCGAGCGCATGGTAGGCAATACCCTCGGCCTCCAGCAAGCGCGCCAGGCTCTGCCCGGTGCGGCCAAATCCGGCAATCACCACATGTTGCTGCGCGCCCATGGTTCGGGTGGCAATCTGCGTCAGCGCCAGCGACTGCATCATCCATTCATTGGACGACAGCCGCAGGACGATCGCATCGGCCTTGGCCAGTATGAATGGTGCTGCCAGCATGGACAGCACCATCGACGCCAGTACGATCTGGATCAGTTCGGAATCCATCAGTTTCAGGGCGCCTGCCTGATTGAGCAGCACGAAGCCGAATTCGCCAGCCTGCGCCAGGCCCAGCCCCGTGCGCAGCGCGACGCCCGTAGGCGCGCCCACCAGGCGGGCAATTCCCATGATCAAGCCGAACTTCAGCAACACGATAATGCTCAGGAACAACAGCACGAGCCACCAGTATTCAATCACCAGGCGGACATTGAGCAGCATGCCGATGGTGACAAAAAACAGTCCCAGCAGCACATCCCGGAACGGCTTGATGTCCTCTTCCACCTGGTACTTGAATTCTGTTTCCGAAATCAGCATGCCGACAACGAAGGCGCCCAACGCCAGCGACAGGCCGGCTTTGTCTGTAATCCACGCCACCCCGAGCGTCACCAGCAGCAGATTCAGCATGAATAATTCCTGCGAGCGGCGCTTGACCACCACGCGGAACCAGGCGCGCGTCAACTTCTGGCCGATCACCAGCAGCAGTACCAGGACCATCACCGCCTTCAGCGCCGCCCAGCCCAGTGTGACCAGCAAACCCTCGCCAGGCCGCGCCAGTGCCGGCACCAGGATCAGCAACGGCACGAACGCCAGGTCCTGGAACAGCAGCACCCCCATGATGTTGCGCCCGTGGGCGCTTTCCAGTTCAAGCCGTTCGGCCAGCAGCTTGGAAACAATGGCCGTAGACGACATCGCCAGCGCCGCGCCCAAGGCGAACGCTGCTGGCCAGCTGATATCCGCAAGTTGCGGCAAGGCCCAGGCCAACAGCCAGCCACAGCCCATCACCACGACCGTGGTCAGGCCGACCTGCGCCAGGCCCAGGCCAAATACCGTGCGCCGCATGGAAGACAACTTGGGCAGGGAAAATTCCAGCCCGATCGAAAACATCAGGAATACGACACCCAGCTCGCCCAGGGTATGCGTGGCCGGGCTCTCCTTGGCAAGGCCAAAGGCATGGGGCCCCAGGAGGATGCCCACCACCAGGTAACCCAGCATGGGCGGCAAATTGAGGCTGCGAAAAGCCACGACAGCCAGGACTGCAGAGCCCAGCAACAACAAGGTTAATTCAAGCGCCGACGACATGTTTTCAAGGAAGCGGCAGCGAAGATGCTGCCATTGTGTTAACTCAAGAGGGGCGGTTTGTTTATTTCTGGCAGGTTTTTTGCTTGCCTATTTCGTTTATACTTCTCCCATGAGTGTAACCGATGAAAAAACCTTGACGAAAATTTTTGACGAAAATAGTGCCGCCCATGCCTTGAACCTGGCGCGCGAAACGCTGCAAATCGAAGCCGATGCCATTCTTGCTTTGAAACAGCGCTTTGCCGGCGAGGGAAGCCAGCACTTTACCGATGCGCTCAAGTTGCTTCTTGAATGCAAGGGCCGCGTCGTTGTCTCCGGCATGGGAAAATCCGGCCACATCGCCCGCAAGATTGCCGCCACGCTGGCATCAACTGGCACGCCCGCGCTGTTTGTCCATCCGGGCGAAGCCGCGCATGGCGACCTTGGCATGGTCACCGCGCAAGACGCCTTCGTCGCCATTTCCAATTCCGGCGAAACCGCCGAATTGCTCGACATCGTGCCCCTGATCAAGCGCATGGGCGCAAAAATGGTCGCCATGACCGGCAAGCCCGGCTCGACCCTGGCGCAACTGGCCAATGTGCACTTGAATGTCGCAGTGGACAAGGAAGCCTGCCCGCTGAACCTGGCGCCAACCGCCAGCACCACCGCCACCCTCGCCCTGGGCGACGCCTTGGCCGTGGCGCTGCTGGATGCGCGCGGCTTCCGCGAAGAGGATTTCGCCCGCTCGCATCCCGGCGGCGCGCTCGGCCGCCGACTTTTGACCCATGTGCGCGACGTCATGCGTAGCGGTGCTGCGGTTCCCGCCGTGACCGGAGGACTGTCGCTGTCGGCCGCACTGATGGAAATCAGCCAGAAAGGCATGGCCATGACCGCCGTCGTCGATGATGCCTTCCGCCCGATCGGCGTCTTCACCGACGGCGACTTGCGCCGCATGCTCGAACACACACAGGATTTCAGCAAGCTGAAAATCGCCGACGTCATGCATGCCAATCCGCGCACGATCGGCCCTGACCAGCTGGCGGCGGATGCCGCCCAGATCATGGAGCAGTTCCTGATCAACCAGTTGCTGGTCACCGACACCGATGGCAAGCTGGTCGGCGCGCTCCACATCCACGACCTGACACGAGCCAAGGTAATCTGATGGAACACCAGGCAAGCGCGCGCGCAGCACGAATCAGGCTGATGATTTTCGATGTCGACGGCATCCTCACCGACGGCAGCCTGCACTATGGCCCGGAAGGCGAAGTCATCAAGACGTTCAACGTCCTGGACGGCCATGGCATCAAGCTGCTGCAGCAATCCGGCGTGGCCACTGCCATCATCAGTGCGCGCCAGTCAGCGCTGGTGGTACGCCGGGCCAGTGATCTCGGCATCACCCATGTATTCCAGGGCGTGCACGACAAGCGCGCCGCCTTCGAGCAATTGCTCGACAAGACAGGCATTGCGCCAGAAGCTTGCGGCTTTGTCGGCGATGACGTGATCGACTTGCCGATCCTGTTGCGCGTCGGTTTTGCCGCCAGCGTGCCCAATGCTCATCCCGAAGTGAAAAGCCGCGTGCATTTCATTACCAAGGCGGCCGGTGGCGACGGCGCTGCGCGCGAACTGTGCGATTTCATTTTGCATGCCCAAGGCAATTACGAAGCGGCGCTCGCGCCCTACCTGGCATGAAAGACCGGCGCGCCGCGGCCAACCGCTTCCAGCTTGGGCTGGTGCTGGCGCTCGCCGCATTGCTGGCGCTCGGCAGTTTCTGGCTGCTCGACGTCATGCGGCGCGGCATTGAAGACAGTCTGCCTGCGGTGCAGCGCACCGAACCCGACTATTACGTCGAGCGCTTTAATTTTGTCAGGCTGGCGAAAACCGGCGAAGCCCGTTATCACATTGCCGGCGAACGCATGACGCATAACCCGCAGGACGATTCCTATGAAATTGCCCGTCCGGTCATGAAAGCCCTGAGCGCAAAACGTCCGACGACCACGATCGTGGCCGAACGGGCACTGGCCAACAGTGACATGAGCCAGGTGCGCCTGTTTAACAACGTGAAAATGGAACGCCCCGCATCAACAAGCTCGCGGCATTTGCGCCTGATCTCGGAATATATGCTCGTACTGCCGGATGACGACACCATGAAAACCGACCGCCCAGTGGAACTTGTTTCCGGCACCACCGTTTTGTACGGTACCGGCATGTTTGCCAACCACGCGACGGGAGAATTTAGCCTGGCAAGCAAGGTTCGTGGCACCTTGCAACCCCGAATGACACAATGAAGCAAGTCATTTCCAATGCATCACTGGATTTCTTTCCCATGAAACGATTTTTCTTCTTATCGCTGTTTGCGCTCAATATGCTGGCGACCGGCATTGCCTATGCTGAAAAAGCCGATGCTGACAAACCCACCAATGTCGAAGCCAACCAGATGGCTTACGATGATGTCCGCCAGGTCAATACCTTTACCGGCGACGTCGTCCTGACCCGCGGCACGCTCATCATGAAAGCGCACAAGATGGTGGTAACGCAGGATCCTGCGGGATACCAGTTTGCCACCCTGCACGCAGGCCAGGGCAAACCGGCCAGCTTCCGGCAAAAGCGCGACGGTGGCGCGAACCTGTGGATTGAGGGTGAAGCAGAACGCATTGAATACGACAACAAGGCCGATGTCGCAAAACTGTTTTCCAAGGCCAAAATGCGCCGCCTCGAAGGCACCAAGGTCACCGACGAGGTCGAGGGCGAATTCATTTCTTATGATAATCGCACGGAATTTTTCGCTGTCAACAACACCTCCTCCGATAGCAGCAAACCCGGCGCCGGACGTGTCAAGGCGGTCATTCAACCGCGCAACGAAGCCAAGAAATGAACCAGGAATGATCAGCATGAGCAGCAAACTTCTTGCCCGCGGATTACAGAAAAGCTATGGCGCGCGCCAGGTATTGCGCGACGTTTCTCTGGAAGTGGGCAGCGGCGAAGTGGTCGGCTTGCTTGGCCCTAATGGTGCCGGCAAGACCACCGCTTTTTACATGATCGTCGGCCTGGTGCCGTCGGATGCGGGCGATATCGAGCTCAACGAGGTGAGCATTTCCCGCTTGCCGATTCACCGGCGTGCCAACCTCGGCCTGTCCTACCTACCCCAGGAAGCCTCGGTTTTTCGCAAGTTGACGGTGGCGGAAAATATCCGTGCCGTGCTGGAACTGCAGCGCGATGATGGCAAGCCATTGTCGAAAGCGGTTATCGAAGAAAAGCTCGACCTGTTGCTGGCAGAGCTGCAGATTGAAAAGCTGCGCGACAGCCAGGCCCTGTCGCTTTCCGGCGGCGAGCGCCGTCGCGTAGAAATCGCCCGGGCACTCGCAACCAGCCCGCGCTTCGTGTTGCTGGACGAACCCTTTGCCGGTGTCGACCCGATTGCCGTGATCGAAATCCAGCGCATCGTGCGCTTTCTCAAGGAACGCGGGATTGGCGTGCTGATCACCGACCATAATGTGCGTGAAACGCTGGGCATTTGTGATCGCGCCTATATCATTAACCAGGGTGTCGTGCTGGCCAGTGGCCGCCCGGATGACATCATCGCCAACGAGTCGGTGCGCCGGGTCTATCTTGGCGAACATTTCAGGATGTAAGCAAGCGGCATCGCCATGAAACAGTCACTTCAGCTACGCGTATCGCAGCATCTGGCATTGACGCCGCAGTTGCAGCAGTCGATCCGGCTGCTGCAATTGTCGACGCTGGAATTGCAGCAGGAACTGGAACATATCCTGGCTGACAATCCCATGCTCGAGCGCGTTGACGATCCGCTCGACCATTCGGTGCGCCTGCTTGCCGATGGCGCCATCAACCAGACCAGCAGCCCGGCGGAAAAGTCCGCCGCCGAAGATGCGCCGGCGGCCGATGGCGAAACTGCCTATGAAGGCGCAGAAGGCGGCGAGGCGGCGGATGGCGGCAATGGCGAGGCCGACTGGAGTTTCGACGATGTCGCCCGCACCGGCAAGAACCCTGAAGACGACGACTCACGTCCGCAACTGGAAGCGCACCACATCACGTTGCGCGAACACCTGCTGGAACAGATGCGCCTGACCAGCCATGAGACGCGTGATCGCGCCCTGATGGAATTGATCATCGACGCCATTGACAACAATGGCTACCTGGAAGAGCCGCTCGAGGAAATTCATGCGCGCTTGCCTGCCGAGCTGGAAATCGATCCGGAAGAATTGGCCATCGCCCTGAAACTGGTGCAAAGTTTCGAGCCGGCCGGCGTCGGCGCGCGCGACGCCGGTGAATGCCTCGCACTGCAAATCCGGCGCATGCCGAAAGTGCCGATGGTGACACGACGCATGGCGCTGACCATCGTCGAAAAGCACCTCGGCCTGTTTGCGCAGCGCGACTTCAACAAGCTCAAGAAACTGCTCGATTGCGATGACGAGGATTTGCGCGAAGCACAGTGCATCATCCGCCAGTGCAACCCCCATCCCGGGGCTGTCTTTGCCAGCGATGCCGCCGACTATGTCGTGCCGGACGTAATCGTCAAGCGCGGCAAGAACGGCTGGCAAGTCATGCTCAATCATGATGTGATGCCCCGGCTTCGCGTGAATGCCTTGTACGCGAATATCCTCAAGCAAAACAAGGGTGAGGGCTCACTCACTTCGCAATTGCAGGAAGCAAAATGGCTCATCAAGAACATGCGCCAGCGCTTCGACACGATCCTGCGGGTTTCTCAAGCCATTGTGGAGCGACAACGCAATTTCTTTTCGCATGGCGCCGTCGCCATGCGCCCTCTTGTCTTGCGCGAAATAGCTGATACACTAGGTTTACACGAGAGTACTATTTCTCGTGTAACAACGCAGAAGTACATGCTGACGCCGCATGGCATGTTTGAGCTGAAGTATTTCTTCGGCAGCCATGTCGCCACAGAAGCCGGCGGCGAAGCTTCATCAACGGCGATACGGGCGTTGATCAAACAATTGATAGGAGCTGAAGACCCCAAGAACCCCCTCTCTGACAGCAAGATTGCAGAAATGCTGGGGGAGCAAGGCATGGTCGTTGCCCGGCGCACTGTGGCCAAGTACCGCGAAGCCTTGAAAATCCCGCCAGTCAACCTGCGCAAGTCCTTGTAGTAGTCCTTGCAGTATTTGTTGTATTCGTTGCTGTGTTCAGGCGACACGCACTTGCCTTTGTCGACCGTGAACCGCCAGTGACCTTATTTTAAGGAGCGCTGTATGAATCTGACCATCAGTGGACATCATCTCGAACTGACCCCTCCTATCAGGGAATATGTGCATGCCAAGCTGGAGCGCATCAGGCGCCACTTCGACCATGTCATTGATGCTGCGGTCATCCTCACCGTGGACAAACTTGCAGAGAAAGACAAGCGCCAGCGGGCTGAAATCACCTTGCGCATGCGGGGCAAGGATGTCCATGTGGAATCCATCGCGCATGACCTTTATGCCGCAATCGATGGGCTGGTCGACAAACTCGACCGTCAGGTCCTCAAGTACAAGGCCATCCTCCAGGATCACCAGCACCAGGCCATCAAGCACTTGCCGGAATCCATGACGGCCGCACCGGAAGAATAAAACCGGCGCAATCAACTTCTGCAAATGTAACCAGGGGCGCGCCAAGCGCCCTTTTTATTACCCGATCATGAACGACCATATCCTGACCCGCATCCAGCATCGCACTGGCATGCTCACCCTGAACCGCCCGCAGGCACTGAACTCGCTGTCACTGGAAATGGTGCGCGCCATGACGCGCGCGCTGCTGGACTGGCGCGATGACGATGCAATCAAGGCGGTGTTCATCCACAGCAATAGTGAAAAAGCCTTTTGCGCCGGCGGCGATATCCGTTTTTTTTACCAGTCCGGGCAAGCCACGCCACAGCAAGGCAGCGCCCTGATAGAGGATTTTTTTACCGAGGAATATGCGCTTAACCGGCTGATCCATCACTACCCCAAGCCCTACATCGTGCTCATGGATGGCATCGTGATGGGTGGCGGCATGGGCATTGCCCAGTGCCACTCAGCCGGAAGGCTGCGGATCGTCACTGAACGCAGCAAGCTCGCCATGCCCGAAGTGAATATTGGCCTGTTTCCGGACGTCGGCGGAAGTTATTTCCTGTCGCGTGCGCCGGCTCAGATCGGCACCTGGCTGGCCCTGACGGCCAATCCCGTCGGCGCCGCCGATGCCCTGCATGCGGGGCTGGCGGATGTGTTTATTCCGGCGGAGCGGCTGGCGGACCTGCACGCCTTGGCGGGCACAGGCGACGGCAACGATATCGACCAGGACGTGCGCCACTTTGCCGCGCAATTTTCTGCAGGCGACACCGGCGAACTGGCACGGCAGCGTGACGCCATCGACCACCACTTTTCCTTTGACGACGTGCCATCGATCATGGATTCGCTGGCCGGCGATGCCTCGGCGTTTGCGCAGACCACCCTGGCAACCATGCAAAAGCGCTCGCCGCTCATGCTGTGCGTGACCTTGCGGCAGTTGCGCGCGGGCGCCGGCATGACATTCGAAGAGTGCCTGCGCATGGAACGTTCGATGATGCGCCACTGCTTCAAGCAGGGCGAGGCCTTCGAGGGCATCCGTGCCGCCGTGATCGACAAGGACTTGTGCCCGGCATGGGGATCGCCCTCGCCGCAAGCCGTCAGCGCAGAAATGGTGGCAGGATTTTTCCAGCCTGCGTGGCCGGCGCATGCGCACCCGTTGCGCACTTGGCTCTAGAGGCCGCGGGCTTCAGATCTCGTCGATCATGAACAGGCGGCGGTGTTCGCGCATGGCGTAGCGATCCGTCATGCCTGCGATATAGTCGGCAACCTTGCGCGCCTGCCGTGCCGGATCGCCGCCAGCCACCTGGTAGTCCGGCGCCAGCAGGCGCGGCTCTGCCATGAACGTCTCGAAAAGCTCGCGCACGATCCGTTTGGCCTTGCTGGTCATGCGGTTGACCTGGTAATGCCGGTACAGGTTCTCGCGCAGGAAACGTTTGAGCAGCAACTCTTCCTTGCGCATGGCATCGGAAAAACTGATGAGTGCGGGCGCGTTGCGCACCTGTTCGAGGCTTTGCACGCCAGCATCCTGAATTTTTTGTCCGGAAGTGCTGATCAGGTCGACGATTAGGGTATTGATCATCCGCCGCACGGTCTCGTTGATCATCCGCCGCCCGCCGATACCCGGAAACGCAGCTTCCGCCTCGCGCCGATGGCGCGCGAAAAAATCGATTTCGTCGAGCTGCTCGATGGTCAGCAAGCCTGAGCGCAAGCCATCGTCGATATCATGGTTGTTGTAGGCGATTTCATCGGCGAGGTTGGCCAGTTGCGCTTCCAGGGTTGGCTGCTTCTTTTCCAGGAATCGCTGCCCGAGCTCGCCCAGCATGTGCGCATTCTGCGAGGAACAGTGCTTCAAAACGCCTTCGCGCGTTTCAAACATCAGGTTTAATCCATCGAATGCGCCATAGCGCTCTTCGAGCTTGTCGACCACCCGCAGGCTCTGCAAGTTGTGTTCGAAGCCGCCATATTGGTCCATGCAGGCGTTGAGGGCATCCTGCCCGGCGTGGCCGAACGGCGTATGCCCGAGGTCGTGGGCCAGCGAAATCGCTTCAACCAGGTCTTCATTCAGGCGCAGATTGCGCGCGATCGAGCGGGCAATCTGTGCCACCTCAATGCTATGCGTCAGGCGCGTGCGGAACAGGTCGCCTTCATGATTGACGAACACCTGGGTCTTGTATTCCAGGCGGCGAAAGGCGGTGGAGTGGACGATGCGGTCACGATCGCGCTGGAACTCGGTACGCGAGGTGGCGGGCGATTCGGCGAAACGCCTGCCTCGCGATGTCGCGGAATGTGCCGCATAGGGAGCGAGGTAGGCTTCGAGATTCATGTCAGCCGATGCAGGCGTTGATGCTTTCAATCAGGATTTCCTGAGGCACCGTGGTGATGACGGCAGTCCCCAGGGGCTTGAGAAGAATGAACTTGATCTGCCCGGCCTCGTTTTTCTTGTCGACTTGCATGAGTTCGATCCAGCGCGCGGCGCCAAGGTCAGGTGCGCGCACCGGCAAGCCTGCTGCGCGCACCAGCGCCGCAATACGCTCTTTTGCGGCAGCGTCGATGTAACCCAGGCGTTGCGACAATTCTGCAGCCATGACCATGCCACAGCCGACCGCTTCGCCATGCAGCCATTCGCCATAGCCAAGCCCCGCCTCGATTGCATGGCCGAAGGTATGGCCGAAATTGAGGATGGCGCGCAAGCCGCCTTCCCGCTCGTCCTGGCGCACCACGTCTGCCTTGATCTCGCACGAACGCTGGATGGCATAGGCGATCGCATGGGCATCACGCGCCATGAGCTTGGCGATGTTCGTTTCAATCCAGTCGAAAAACGCGGCATCGATAATTGCGCCATGCTTGATGACTTCTGCCATGCCGGCCGATAGCTCGCGCGACGCCAGGGTATCCAGCGTCAAGGTATCGGCGATCACGGCTTGCGGCTGGTAAAAGGCGCCGATCATGTTCTTGCCCAGCGGATGATTGATGCCGGTCTTGCCGCCCACCGAGGAATCCACTTGCGCCAGCAGCGTGGTCGGCACTTGCACGAAAGGCACGCCACGCATGTACGTGGCCGCGGCAAATCCTGTCATGTCGCCGATCACGCCGCCACCGAGCGCCACCAAGGTTGTCTTGCGGTCGCATTTTTGCGCCAGCAAGACATCGAAAATGCGCATCAGGTTTTCCCAGGTTTTCTCCTCCTCCCCATCAGGCAGGATAATCGTTGTCACCTGTTTGCCGGCAGCTTGCAGCGAAGACGTCAGCCGCTCCAGATAAAGCGGTGCCACAACCGTGTTGGTGACAATCGCGGCGCGGGGGCCGGCGATATGGTGCCCCACCACATTCGGATTTGCCAGCAAGGACTGGCCAATCGTGATCGGGTATGCGCGTTCGCCCAGATCGACCTGCAATTCAATGGGCGTAAAAGACTGGTTGGACATGGTTATCTCAGAAAAAACGGTCGTTCAGGCTTCCGGGGCGGCTTTCGCCTGCTCTGCCGCTTCCAGCCGTTCGAGTTCGGTCAGAATGGTCTGTACCAGTGATTGTACGTTAGGGCGACCGGTTTCGACGACCAGGTCCGCCACTTCGAGATAGAGCGGTTCACGTATACGTGCCAGTTCCTCAAGGCGGGCGCGCGGATCCGCAGTCTGCAGCAGGGGCCGGTTCTTGTCATGGCTGGTACGCTGCAAAATGCTCGAGATGCTGGCACGCAGGTAGATCACCACGCCCCCAGCTTTCAGGCATGCCCGGTTTTCCGGCTTGAGGATGGCGCCGCCCCCTGTGGCCAGGACGATGCCTGGCTGTGCAGTCAAGTCGCGGATGGCTTCTGTTTCGCGCTGGCGAAAACCTTCCTCGCCCTCGATCTCGAAAATCAAAGGAATAGAGGCGCCGGTACGCGCCTCTATTTCATGATCCGAATCGATGAAACGCCGATTGAGTTTTTTGGCAAGGGCACGGCCGACGGTAGTCTTGCCTGCGCCCATGAGGCCGACGAGGAATATATTTTTGTTCATACAATTCAGGGCTGGAAACGCAATTTTATTGCTTTTCCCTCATTCGCGCGAGCCCAGACCCTGAATTGTGAAACGTTCTCTCGCTGATTACCGTACCGACAGCTTGTCACTCAGGATCTTCGGCGTCAGGAAGATCAGAAGTTCGGTCTTGTCATTGGTACGGCTGGTGGTCTTGAACAGGTTGCCCAGGACAGGAATATCGCCGAACAATGGCACTTTGGAGACTGAGTCACGCTCAACCTGCTGGTAAATACCGCCCAACACGATCGTGCCGCCATTTTCAACCAGCACTTGCGTTTTTACGTGCTTGGTGTCGATCGCAAAACCGGAAATCGTTTGCTGGCCGACGCTATCCTTGTTCACATCGACATCCAGAATCACATTGCCATCCGGCGTAATCTGCGGGGTTACTTCGAGTTTCAGATTGGCTTTCCGGAAGGCGACAGAAGTAGCACCACTGCTGGTCGCTTGCTGGTATGGCAATTCCGTACCCTGCTCGATCAAGGCTTTCAACTGATCAGCAGTCACGATACGCGGGCTGGAGATAATCTTGCCCTTGCCATCCGCTTCCAGGGCCGATAGTTCCAGGCTAATGAAGCGCGTTGCGGCGGCATTGAATAATGATACCGCGATGGTACCTGCGGTATTGCCGAGCAAGCCATTAGCCGGCAAATTCACGTTATTGCCATTCACTGTTTGCAAATTGGTCAGATTGAGGCCGGGAGCCGCTGCATCAGCTTCTTGCCGACCGCCGACTTCCACCACGTTGCTACCGCCGGACGTGCTTCTTTGCAAGCCAAAACCCAGTTTCGCACCCAGGTTCTTACTAAAGGTATCGCTTGCCTCGACAATGCGTGCCTCGATCAATACTTGCTTGGATGCAACGTCAGTTTTTTGGACCAGCTTGCGTACTTCTTCCAGCTTGGACGGAATATCCGTTACAAACAATTGATTGGTACGCGGATCAATCACAGCGCTACCGCGCTTGGACAGAATTCGGTTAGTGGTCCCCCCAGCGCTATCCAAGGCAAACACCTGCTTGAAGGATTCCGCTTTTTGGTAATTCAACTGGAAGATTTCGGTTTTTACCGGTTCCAGTTCAGCGATCTGCGCCTTTTGCTCCAGCTCCAGTTTTTCCTTGGTCAGCAATTCATCTTTTGGCGCAATCCACAATACTGTTCCATTCTTGCGCTTGTCCAGGCCTTTGGCCTGCAGCACGATATCCAGTGCCTGATCCCAAGGAACGTCCTTGAGACGCAGTGTCAGGTTACCTGTCACCGTATCGCTGGTAATGATATTCAGGCCCGTAAAGTCAGCAATTACTTGCAGCACTGCGCGCACTTCCACATTCTGGAAATTCAGCGACAAGCGCTCGCCACTATAGCCTTGCGTTCCCTGCACCAGCTTGTTCGGATCTTCCTTGATTGGCTTGACTTCAACCACCAACTGCGTATCACTCTGATAGGCACTGTGCTCCCACAGCCCGTGGGGCGTGATCACCATGCGCACGTTCTCACCCTGCGGCGTGGTTGTGACCGTCTTTACTGGTGTGCCGAAATCGCTGACATCCAGGCGTCGACGCAATACGTCAGGCAAGCTTGTTTTCAGAAAGTCGACAACGATCGTCTGCCCCTGCTGGCGTACATCCACGCCAACCTGGTTGTTCGGCAAATTAACCACCACACGCCCCTCGCCGGATGCGCCGCGACGGAAATCAACGTCGCGCAATGCCGCCCTGCCCACGTTCGCCGGCGCAGCGGCCGCTATTGACGTACCCGCGGCATTGACCGGCGTTGCGACGCCGCCGGAGCCATCGATGGTCACCACGACGGCATTTCCTTCGATCACGGTGGCGTAGTTGAGAGGCCGCAACAGGTTGAATACCAGGCGCGAACGCTCGCCGGCCTGGACTACATTCACATTACGGACATCGCCCAGATTGATGCTTTGTGTGGCTACTCCCGTCGCATTGGCTGTACCCGGAAAATCCAGGGCAATACGTGACGGGTTGGTAATGGAAAACCCGATGGGCGGCTTTTCCATCGGGTTCTTCATCGTCACCTTGACGATGACATTGGCACCCTGCTGATTGGCCGTGATCGACTCGATGGCGTTTTCCTGTGCACTAGCAAATGCACAAGTACTGCCAAGTAGTGCGAAGGCAAAAAGTTGCCATACCTTGCGTTGTAACGCGCCGGCGTTCTTGAATTGTTCTCTTAACGCATTCATTATTTAATCTCCTGCAACTCTAACTTGGCTTGACGTTCGACCCATTCGCCGGACGCATCTTGGACAATTTCTTTTAACTCAACTGCAGTGTCGGTGATATTCGTGATCATGCCGAAATTCTGGCCGACGTAATTGCCGACCTTGAGATGAAACACCGTCCTGTCTGCCTGAATGAGTGCATAGTTGATGCCAGGCTTTTGCATGGTGCCGACCATCCGCAGAGTGTCGAGCGGATAACTTTCCAAAGCTTCGCGGCGGCGCTCCATATCGGGTTTTAATATGCTGCTCGAATTGCCTTTGGCCTTGGCCAAGGCAATTGCCAGTTTGGTTGGGCTATAAGGATCCACGGTATCGCGTTGATCATAAGAAAAAGGCAGGAATTTCTTTGGCTCGGACAACTTGGGTACGTTTACCTTGGTTTGCTGCCTTGTCTCATCCATCCATTGCCGCACTTCATCGAGGCCGCCATTGTCACACCCGCTCAACGCCGCCGCTCCCGCCAGCGCCAGGCCGATGCAATACAACCGGGTGGTCATCATTTTTTGGCTCCCTTCTTCTTTTTACCCGCTACCGCACGCTGCGCGTCCACTTCCTCGCGATCCAGATAACGGAAGGTTTTCGCCACTGCATCGAGACTCAGCGTTCTGTCCTTAGTCGTGGTCAGCTGCAGATTATTCAAGGTAACGATTCGTGGCAAATTAGCAATATCGCCTGTAAATGCGCCGACATCATGATAACTGCCAGTCACCTTAATGCTGATAGGCAGTTCTGCATAATAGTCTTTCACGATCACTTGGCCAGGTTTGAATAATTCAAATTGCAACCCGCGACCCAAGCCAGCCTGATTGATGTCCGAGAGGAGTGCGTCCATCTCAGCCTTGCTTGGCAATTGTTTTTCCAGAGTGGCGACATATTCCCCCACCTGTTCCTTTTGCCTGCGCAAGGCATCCAGATTAACTGCTTGCCTGACCTTATCCTGATAAGCAGTCCTGAGAGTAAGCTCTGCCTGCTTGCCTGCTTCCAGTTCTTCCAGTTGCGGGCTCCAATACAGATACCAACCGAGAAAAACCACAAGAGCCAGTGCACCGAATGCACACAACAAGCGTGGTGCAATTGGCCACAAGCCCGGGTGACGTCCGTTCAAGCCGCGAAATTGCGCGGATAACGACTCGCCTAAATTATTCAGATCTGCCATGGCGTCATTCCTGTCAAGGTGCCTTGGGCGCCGCCGGCGCCGCAGCAGTACCAGCCGCAATTGCGGCCGGCGGTTGTTGTACCTGATCGCGGGGACGCTTGATCCCGACATTGACCGTGAAGTCAAAAACCCTCTTGGCATCCCGTCCAGTGCCAACGCCAGCGGCGCGAATTTCGATCAGGTCTGGACGCTCCAGCCATGTCGAATTGTTGCCGAGATTGCGCAGCAATTCTGATACACGCTCATTGGATTGCGCGTAACCATTCAAGGCAACCCGCTGTCCTTCTTGCTTGAAGGATTTCAGGTACACCCCTTCCGGCACCTGCTTGACCAATTCATCCATCAGATACACTGGTTGATTGCGATCGCTTTGCAAGTCTTCGACCGCCTGCTGGCGCGCCTTGAGCGCTTCGATTTCCTCGCGCAGCGTGGCAATTTCCTTGATCTGTACATCCAGCTTGGCGTTTTCTGCCTTGATGAATTCATTGCGCTCGGTTTGCGCGGAAATCTGTGCCGCGATAAACCCGCCGCCGGCCAGCACAATCAAGCCGCCAGCCAATGCCGCACTACCCAGCAAGGCAATAAATCCGGCCTTGCGTTGCTTGCGCTTTTCCTCACGATGAGGAAGCAGATTAATCTTGACCATCAGTCAAACCTCCGCATTGCCAGGCCGCAGGCCACGAGATAGGCGGGCGCTTCCGTGCGTAATTGTTTTTCCCGGATACTTGATGCCAGTTGCATACCCTTGAATGGGCTGACGACCGATGCTGAAATTTTCGTCCGGTCGGCGACAACATCGACCAGGCCGGGAATCGCGGCACATCCCCCTGCCAGGAAAATCTGGTCGATCCGGGTATAAGGCGTGGAGGTGAAGAAAAATTGCACAGCGCGTGTGACTTCCATCGCGGCGCTTTCAAGGAAAGGCTCCAGCAACTCGTGCTCATAACCTTCAGGCAGATCCCCACTTTTCTTTTTCGCTTCGGCTTCGTCATGCGACAAGCCGTAGGCGCGCACAATATCTTGCGTCAATTGCCCGCCACCGAAGGGCTGCTCCCGTTCGTAGATGGTCTGACCATCCAGCAATACGGAAATATGCGTGACCTGCGTACCAATCTGCAATAACGCGACAATCTGCCCCTGTCCCCCGCTTGGCAATTGCGCCACCAGGCGGTCGACTGCGGCGCGGGCGGCATAGGATTCGATATCCATCACCAGCGGCTTTAAGCCGGCCGCCTCTGCGACAGCAACACGGTCTTCGACTTTTTCCTTGCGCGTTGCTGCCAGTAAAACTTCAACATCTTCCGGAGAATTTTGCGCTGGACCGCATACGTCAAAATCCAGGCTGACTTCATCCAGCGCGAAGGGAATATATTGGCTGGCTTCGGTTTCCACCTGAATTTCCAGCTCTTCTTCGATCAAGCCGCCGGGCAAAATAATCTTTTTCGTAATCACGGAAGCCGGGGGCATACCCAACGCCACGTGCTTGGCCTTGGTACCACTCTTTTTCCAGACACGCCGAACGGCTTCAGACACCTGCTCGATGTTTTCAATATTGCCGTCCACAACGGCGCCGCGCGGCAAAGGTTCTGACGCGAAACGTTCTAACCGCAATTCATTTTTGCCAGCTTGAGACAACTCCACGAGCTTGACGCCCGAAGTGCTGATATCAAGACCGACCAACGGCGAATTTGCTTTGCCGAATAAGGATCCAAGATCTAGAGCCAAAGCCAGGTCTCCCCCGAAAATACGCCCGTATTGAACTGTTCGCCTAACTACCTGCCTAACAGACGAATAAAATTGCGCGTGGAAAATCTTGTTTAAAAACCAGTGTTTAGACGACTTTTGTCAAACGTTACATTAAATCGTAGCAATAAGGTTCAGGCGATGTAAAGCAATTTCCTTACAGTAATTTACAAATCCGTTGCCAAAACCCCACGCGAGCAAGCTCCCCAGCTGGTTTTCATTGCTTTGCCGTAGAGACGTTCAGTACAGGTTTGCCGGACGTTTATAATGAGCTGGATACTATTTCCATAGATAAAGCGCATGATGTTAGATCCTTCCACCGGAGAAACGCCTTCCCCGGTACGCAACGCCCTGCCCAAACTGCTTTTGCGTTCATTCGCCGCACTGATCGGTGTGTTTGCCGCATTATTTCTGGCCGGCGTCCTGGTCATCGTCTTTGTTCTGGCAATGGCCTATCCCAACCTGCCGGCCCTGGATACCTTGATGGATTACCGGCCGAAAATCCCTTTACGGATTTTTTCTGCCGATAACGTCCTGATTGGCGAATTCGGGGAAGAACGCCGCAATATGGTGCGCGTCAAGGATATTCCCGAGATCATGAAAAAGGCGGTGCTGGCGATCGAAGATGACCGCTTTTATGAACATAGCGGCGTCGATTACCTCGGCATCCTGCGCGCAGCGCTTCACAACGTCAGCGGTGGCGCCAAACAAGGCGCATCCACGATCACGCAGCAAGTGGCGCGCAATTTTTTCCTTTCGAGCGAACAAACGGTCAAGCGGAAAGTATATGAAATGCTGCTTGCCTGGAAAATCGAGCAAAACCTGTCAAAAGACCAGATCCTCGAGATTTACATGAACCAGATTTACCTGGGTCAGCGCGCTTATGGATTTTCTTCGGCGGCACAAATCTATTTCGGCAAGAAGCTGGATAAATTGACAATTGCAGAGGCGGCCATGCTGGCCGGCTTGCCCAAAGCGCCTTCTGCCTACAATCCGGTCGCCAACCCGAAACGTGCCACGGCACGCCAGCAATACATCATTTCGCGCATGTACCAACTGGGCTACATCACGCAAGACCAGTATGAAAAGGCACGCAATGAAGAATTGAAGGTCAAGACCGACAGCGCAGCCTTTGGCATCCATGCGGAATATGTTGCGGAAATGGCGCGTCAGATGGTGTACGAGCAATTCAAGGAAGATACCTATACACGCGGCTTGAATGTCTTTACGACCATTACCAAGACGGACCAGGATGCGGCCTACCTGGCATTGCGGCGCGGCGTGATGGATTATGAAAAGCGCCATGGCTACCGCGGTCCGGAAGGCTTCATGGAAATCCCGAATGCGAAGGAAGAAGCGGATAACGCCATAGAACTGGAATTGGCCGACCACCCTGACAGCGAAAACCTCGTCGCCGCGGCGGTACTGGAAGCGACGCCCAAGCAGGTCCGCGCCATGCTGGCATCCGGCGAGGAAATCGAGATTCCGGCAGCCGGCCTGGCCTTTGCGGCCAGCGGCTTCAGTGAAAAGACGCCGCCCAACAAGCGCATCCGGCGCGGCGCCATCATTCGTGTTACCCAGGAAGGCAAGATCTGGCACGTAACGCAAATGCCGGAGGTCGAGGCAGCGTTTATCGCAGCCAATACCGAGGATGGCGGCATCCGCGCGCTGGTCGGCGGCTTCGATTTCAACCGCAACAAGTTCAACCATGTCACCCAGGCGTGGCGCCAGCCTGGCTCGTCATTCAAGCCCTTCATTTACTCGGCAGCCCTGGAAAAAGGCTTATCGCCCGGCACCACGATTAATGACGCCCCGATCAGCTTTGACGCCGGGCAGACTGGCGGCCAGGCATGGGAGCCGAAGAATTACGATGGCAAGTACGAGGGGCCGATGTCGATGCGCCGCGGCCTGACCAAGTCGAAGAACATGGTATCGATCCGTATCCTGCACAAGGTTGGCGCGCGTTATGGCCAGGAATTCGTTACCCGCTTCGGTTTCGATGCCGACAAGAACCCGCCCTACCTGACCCTGGCGCTTGGCGCCGGCAACGTGACGCCGCTGCAAATGGCCGGTGCCTACGCTGTGTTCGCCAATGGCGGCTACAAGGTCAATCCCTATCTGATTGCCCGGGTTACCGACAGTACCGGCCGGGTATTGTCGCAAGCGGCACCGGATCGTGCTGGCGATGAGAGTAACCGCGTGCTTGACCAGCGCAATGCCTTCCTGATGACCAGCATGATGAAAGATGTGGTCAAATCCGGCACCGCTACCCGCGCGCTGGTCTTGAATCGCCCTGACATTGCCGGCAAAACCGGCACCACCAATGACTCGGTCGATGCATGGTTCGCAGGCTACCAGCCCAAGGTGGTGGGGATTGCCTGGATCGGTTTCGACCAGCCAAAAAACCTTGGCAATCGGGAAACCGGTGGCGGATTGGCCTTGCCGATCTGGATCAATTACATGCAACAGGCGCTGAAGGATATTCCGGTGATGGAAAGCGTCATTCCCGATGGCGTCATCCAGGTGGGCAGTGAATATTATTACGCCGAAAATCCTCCTGGCAGCGGGGTGCGCAGCCTGGGCACGGCGGAAGCACCGGAAAAACGTGCGCCAGCCGAAGAAGGCGCCACCAAGGACGAAGTCAAGAATCAGCTATTCTGAAGCCGGGCGGCCAGCCGGCGACTAGGCACGCGTAAGGATCAGGGTTCAGGCAGGGTCGAGCTGGATGACGCAGCCTGCCTGCTCGCCAACCAGTCGCCCCAGCGCGGCGAACAGTTCCTCGCTGCCGCGCGTGTCGATCCAGCGGTTGTCCACCCGCTTGTAGTGAAAGCCGCCGGAGCGTGCGGCAACCCAGATTTCCTGCATCGGCGCCTGGCTGTTGACGATGATTTTTGCACCGCTGTCGATCAGTTCGATTTCCAGCACGTTGCCGGCGCGGCTGCACTCGATATCCAGGTCTGCGCCATCGGCGGCGTTTTCCAGGGCGCGCTCGATATTGCCCAAGGTGGTTTCCGCCAGGGCCAGGAATTCTGATTCGGTCATGCTACACTCCAATGCATTTCTAGAAACCGTGATTGTAAACGTGAAGCCCCATTTTATTCTGTCGCGCCGCGCACTTGCCGGCTTGGTGGCCGTCCTGCCATTGCTGGCCGCCTGCGGGCAGCGCGGACCGCTTTACATGCCCAGCCGGCCACCGCTTGCAACGCCAGTGCCCGCCACGGCACCCGAACCGGCGGCGGCCAAGCCAGCAGAATCAAACGCGCCGGTATCCCCGACCACCTCGAAATAAGCCAACCAACCTGTACCGCCATGTCGCATTTTACTTATCGTAACGGCGTGCTTTGCGCCGAAAATCTGCCTCTGACTGAAATTGCCGAGCGTTTCGGCACGCCCACTTATGTTTATTCCAAGGCGGCGTTACTGGAAAATTATGCCGCTTATGCCGACGCCTGCAAAAAACATGGCCGCGATG
Source organism: Janthinobacterium sp. 17J80-10 (assembly GCF_004114795.1). Lineage (NCBI taxonomy): Bacteria > Pseudomonadati > Pseudomonadota > Betaproteobacteria > Burkholderiales > Oxalobacteraceae > Janthinobacterium > Janthinobacterium sp. 17J80-10. The sequence continues at coordinate 3,972,377 of NZ_CP035311.1, forward strand.
AAAAGACAGCCCTGGTCTGCTATTCGGTCAAATCCAATTCCAATCTGGCCGTGCTGAACTTGCTGGCACGCCAGGGGTCCGGCTTCGACATCGTTTCCGGCGGCGAATTGCTGCGCGTGCTGGCCGCCGGCGGCGATCCGCGCAAGGTCATCTTTTCCGGCGTGGGCAAGTCGCGCGAAGAAATGCGGCTGGCGCTGTCACACGATATTCTGTGCTTTAACGTGGAATCGCTGGCGGAATTGCATCGTCTCAACGACGTCGCCGGCCAAGAGGGCAAGCAGGCGCCTGTTTCGCTGCGCGTCAATCCGAATGTCGACCCGAAGACGCATCCGTACATTTCTACCGGGCTCAAGGAAAACAAGTTCGGCGTGGCGTTTGAGGAAGCACTGGATATCTACCGCACGGCCGCAGGCTTGCCGCATATCCGCGTAACCGGCATCGATTGTCATATCGGCTCGCAATTGCTCGACGATGCCCCCCTGCTGGAAGCGCTGGACAAGCTGATCGAACTGATCGACACCCTGAGCGCCGAGGGCATCGCCATCCACCACCTCGACATCGGCGGCGGCATCGGCATCGTTTATGACCAGGACCAGCCAGTGGCCGTCGGCGACTATCTTGGCCGCCTGTTTGCCCGCATCGATGCGTGGCGCGCCGCGCGCCACGGCAATGCACCCATCACGGTATTGTTCGAGCCCGGCCGCTCGATTGTCGGCAATGCCGGCGTGCTGATCACGGAAGTGCAATACCTCAAGCATGGCGGCGCCAAGAATTTTGCCATCGTCGATGCTGCCATGAATGACCTGATGCGTCCGGCCATGTATGAAGCCTGGCATGGCGTGCAGGCAGTGCGTCAGCGCGAAGGCAGCGCCAGCACTTATGACGTGGTCGGCCCGGTATGTGAATCCGGTGACTGGCTGGCACGCGCACGTGCCCTCAACATCGCGCAAGGCGACTTGCTGGCGATCCTGTCAGCAGGTGCCTACGGCATGACCATGTCGTCCAACTACAATACCCGCGGCCGTGCGGCCGAGGTCATTGTCGATGGGGCGGAAATGCATCTCGTGCGACCGCGTGAGTTGCCGGAACAATTGTTTGCACAGGAAAAGCTGCTGGCGTAAGGCGGCGATTTTCGTGATCAACGCGGTGCGGCCCCAAGCGGGGCCGTCTTGCTGCGCGCAAAGCGCCAGTAGAGTCGCGCCCCGAGCAGCGCTGCAACGATGACGCCGAACAGCAAGGGCTCGGCAAAATCATTCTTGCCCGCCTTCATCCACCAGAAATGCAGGATGCCGAGCGGGGCAATCACGTAAATCAAGCGGTGCAGCCACTGCCAGCGCTTGCCCCCCAAACGCCTGACCATGGCATTGCTGCTGGTTGCCGCCAACGGGATCAGCAAGACAAACGCTGTGAAGCCCACGGCAATGAAGGGACGCTTCAGGACATCACGCCACATTTCCGCGATATCGAAAAAGTGGTCGAACCAGAGAAACGTCGTGAAATGCAGGACGGCATAAAAAAAACAGAACAAGCCCAGCATGCGGCGCAACCGGATCAGCCAGGGCCATTGCAGAATCCGGCGCAAGGGTGTCACGGCCAACGTCAGGCACAGCATGTACAAGGTCCAGTCACCGGTACTGCGCGTAATGAATTCGATCGGGTTGGCGCTCAAGCTGTCGGCAAAGCCTAACCAAATCAGCCGTGCCAGCGGCAGCAGTGCTGCGGTAAACACGGTCAGCTTGATTGCCTGCAATTGTCTTGGCGCGGGATGAAACATCAGCACGATTCCCTCGCCATTCAAAAGAATTTTTGCAAGTCCATGCCGGTATACAGCGAAGCCACCTCGGCATAGCCGTTGAACATCAGCGTCTTGCGCTTCCGCGCAAAAAAGCTGTCTTCGCCAATGCGGCGCTCGCTGGCTTGCGACCAGCGCGGATGGTCGACACCGGGATTGACGTTGGAATAAAAACCATATTCACTCGGGGCCGCCAGGTTCCACGCGGTTTTCGGCTGATCGCGTGTGAAGCGGATCCGCACGATCGACTTGGCCGACTTGAAACCATACTTCCAGGGCACGACCACGCGCACGGGTGCGCCATTTTGCTTGGGCAAGACTTCGCCGTACATGCCAAGAGTCAAAAACGTCAGCGGGTGTCGTGCCTCATCCAGGCGCAAACCTTCGACATACGGCCAGTCCAGCACCGGGCTACCGAGCCCCGGCATTTGCCGCTTGTCCGCTAAGGAAATCAATTCGATGTATTTGGCATTGCCGTTCGGCTCGACCTTCTTGATCAATTCTGCCAGCGAATAGCCAATCCAGGGGATCACCATCGACCAGCCTTCGACACAACGCAGGCGGTAGATCCGCTCTTCCAGCGGCGCCAGCTTGCGCAAGCCATCAAGATCGAGAACTTGCGGCTTGTTGATTTCGCCTTCGATCGACACCGTCCAGGGTTGCGTTTTCAGGGTATCGGCATACTTCACCGGATCACCCTTGTCGGTGCCGAACTCGTAAAAATTGTTATAGCTGGTCGCATCCTTGTAAGCGGTCGGCTTATCGACCACCACATAGGCGGCATTGGCTTTAGCGGACAGCTTTTGCGCGGTGGCGGATTGCGCAAAAGCTTCCCGCGTCGCCATTTCCATCAGGGCGCCACCGGCGATCGTGCCGAGTGCCATCTGGTGAATGAAGTGGCGGCGCGACTCAAACACCTCACGCGGCGTGATTTCGGAAGCAAACGGCCGGTCAATACCGTTGGGATTATGCTTGATTAACATGGACGTTCCATTCTGACTGGGCTTGAGATGCAGTTTAGTCGATCATCTTGTCCAAAACCTTACACAGCGCTTCAAGAATAATTAAGGTTGCAGACTGGCATGCACAGCATGCGCCACATCGAGTATACGCGCCTTGGTGATGCCGCCAGACAAGGCATAGCCATAATCCCTGTCAATCCAGTAGAACACGGCATGCCCATTTGTTTCCATTAACTGGAAGCCGCTTTCCGGCTGCTGCCGTTCGGCATGTCTGACAGTCAGCGTCAATCGTTCACCTGCTGCCGACTCATACATCAGTTGTGCGAGCGGCCCTTCGTCACCCGGCAACAAACGGCCACCGAGCAAGGTGAAACCCTGGTCCCGCAAATCCGGGGCGTGGATCGGCGCCTCCAGGCGCTTGGACAGCCAGGCCAGCAAATGCGCTTGCTGCTCGGCCGTCACTTCCACAGGATGGCGTTTTTCCGCAGCGTAAAGCACATGGGCTGCCAATGCATTCCTGGCAAATGCTGAAGAGGCTGTTGCGGTTCCGGGCGTCGTCAGGGCGCCATGAGCAAACCAGCCAGCACCCAGGCCGCATGCGAGGCAAGCAATGCCTGCCGCCAGCGCATGCCGCATCGGTTGCGGCTTCGTCGCAGCCGTCAGTTGCCGGGGAATCGCTTCATTCATGACGCCATCGTACAGGCGATGCAAGGCGTGATTTTGATTGCGCCATTGCCGTACTTGCTCCTGGGCATGTGGCTGGCTCGCCAGATAGCCATCGACTTGGGCGCGGCGACCGGCATCGAGTTGGCCGTCGACATATGCATGCAAATCCTTTTCGTCAATCTGGACTGTCATTTCACTTGACCCTGCTTAAATGCGCTGGGGCAGCGGCAGCCGTGCCTTCCTGCCCCGTCAATATTGCGCGCAACTGGGTGCGTGCCCGCGCGAGCCGCGACATGACTGTTCCCACTGGCACGTCGAGGATTGCCGCCGCGTCCTTGTAACTGACCTGTTCCAAGCCCACCAGGACGATCACCGCCCGATGCTCGGCAGACAAGCGCGCCAAAGCCCGCTGCATGTCAATGTGCCAGCCATCTTCGACCGTACTGCCGGATTCCGGCAATGCCGTATCGACGTCTATTTCCAGCCGCCTGCGCTTGCTCGCCATGTCATTCAGGTACAAACGGTACAGGATTGTCATCAGCCACGATGTCAGATTGCCCTGGATGCGGAACAGCCAGCGACGTCGCAGCGCGCGTTCCAGCGCATCCTGTACCAGATCATCCGCCCAGGCGGCATTGTGCGTCAGTGCCCGCGCATAACGCCGTAAACGCGGGATCTGCAATGCCAGTTCCTGGGAGAAGTCCAGCATGGTGGTCCGTGCTCAGGGCTTGACGACATGCCACTGGTTATTGAGGAAGCCGTCGCCAGTCTTGTCGCCCGGCTTCTGGTCCTTGCCCCAGGTATACAGCGGCTTGCCTTTGTGGGCCCACTGTTTTGAGCCGTCGTCGCGCGTGATGATGGTGTAATCGCCGGCAGGCTTGGCATCGGCCTGGGCGGTCAGTGGCGGCCAGTTTGCGGCACAGGGCCCGTTGCATGCACTCTTGCCGTCACCGTCTTTATCAAATGTGTACAGCGACATGCCAGCCTGGTTGGTCAGCACGCCATCACTGACCTTGGCCGGAGTCTGCGCCACTGCCATCGAAGCACAGGTAGCCAGCAGTATGGCCGTGATGGCAGGAAAAACAGCGGAAATGGATTTCATGGAGTCCTCACTAAAGGGTTGATCAAGATAGATGCGGCAAACGCTGCCACACCTACAGTAAACAACCGGGACCGCAGGACTATTCCATCCACATCAATATTTTTTAAAGTTCCCCATAAGAATGGAGGCCTGACAGGAACATGTTCACGCCAAGGAAGGCAAATGTCGTCACCAGCAAGCCGACCAGCGCCCACCAGGCCGCCATCTGGCCGCGCAAGCCCTTCATCAGGCGCATATGCAACCAGGCAGCATAGTTGAGCCAGACGATCAGCGCCCAGGTTTCCTTGGGGTCCCAGGACCAGTAACCACCCCAGGCTTCCGCTGCCCACAAGGCGCCAAGGATGGTCGCGATGGTAAAGAAGGCAAAGCCCACGGCAATCGCCTTGTACATCACATCATCGAGCAGTTCCAGTGAGGGCAGGCGGTCGGCCAGGATCCCCTTGGATTTGAGCAAATAGGTGACCGATACCATGGCGGCCAGGGCAAAGGTGCCGTACCCGATGAAATTGGCCGGCACATGGATTTTCATCCACCAGCTTTGCAGCGCGGGCACCAGCGGCTGGATCTGTGCGGCATCGCGGCTGACCGAGTACCACAGCAAAAAGCCCACCGCCGCCGAAATGATCAGCAAGACGAACGCGCCCAACTGGCGCGTCTTGTAATGCTGTTCGTAATACAGATAAAACAGCGCCGTCAGCAGGCAGAACAGGACAAAGACTTCATACAGGTTGGAGACAGGAATATGGCCGACGTCGCTACCCACGAGATAAGACTCATACCAGCGCACCAGCATGCCGACAAAACCCATCACCACCGCGCCCCAGCACAGCAGACTGCCAATCGCATTGCCGGTGTCGGAGCGGGCCAGCAGGCCACCCCAGTAAAACAGATTGGCCAGAAAGAACAACACGCTCATCCACAGGATGGCCGACTGGCTCGAAAAGAGATATTTGAGCAGGAATTTCTGGTTTCCGGCGTCCAGGACACCGCCGTACAGGCCAACTGCCGAGAGCGACAGCAAGCCCAGCAGCGCCATCAGCCAGCGTACCGGCTTCCAGTACCATCCCAGCCAGATGAAGGTCGGCGCCGACAGGACCAGGACGCCCTGTTCGTAATAATCCATGTAGGCGCTATAGCGTTGCAAGGCAAACAGCATGGCAGCCGTCAGGCCAACCGCGTAAATCCAGTCAAATGCTGTCAGGCGCTTGAAGAACCCGGGGGCCGGGGCATAACTCGAAGCATTATTTTGCGTTAGTTCCATGGCAATTCTCCGCGAGCCAGCCGCAGCAAGCGGCGTGGCAGTGTGCTGCATATCAGCGTGAAAGATTTTCCGGCGAGGCCGAACCGGTTTGCAGCATTTGCTGCCTGAATGCCTCGAATTCCTTTTCGAAGTCCAGCGTCTTGCGCTGGGAACTCATCGCCATCAGTGCCTGCGCGTTCCCGGATGGATTGGATTTTACCCAAATCCAGACACGGCGTTCGCGAATGTACAGCATAGCGAAAATTCCCAATACCAGCAGGAGGCAGCCAAGGTACACCACTTTCTGGCCGGGCGAGCGCGTCACTTGCAAAACCGAGGCCTTCACCTCGGTAAATTCCTGCAATTGCAGATAGACCGGGGCGCCATAGGCGAAAGAGTCCGCCAGTGCATTGGCCGCCAATTGCATGAATCGGGCATTCTTTTCATTCGCCTCAGCCGCCTTCAGGCCATCGCTGGCGCGAGCAGCCTGCCAAAGATCCCACAAGGTGCCGTTGAGAATTTTCATGAAAATGTCAGCCGCCTTTTCCTGCTGGTCAGCCGGCACTTTTTGCAGGAAGCGCGACACGGCCACGTAACCGCCCTCTTCCTCGGCGCCGGCAAAAATCGCCAGGCCGCGCTGCGCCGATGCCTGCAATTGTTCGCGCAACTTTGCCGTCGATGCTTCCTTGCCCGGCAAGGCCCGCTCGGCATAGCGCTGCGCTGCCTGCTGGCGCAATTCCGGCGTCATCAGCGCAGCGCGCAAGCGCATCCACTCGGCGACCGAAGCATTCTCATCGGCAGGGATACGCAAGTAACGGAAAGGCTCGCTGGGCGACTCGCGCAAGCCCGCTAGGAAGACATCGCCACCCTCGGTTTCCACCGGCAGCATGTAATTGTGGAATTCACGCGCCTGGCCAGTCTTGTCGCGCAACTTGTATTGCACGCTGGGGCCGATATTCTTGAAAGCCTTGCCGTCGGCGCCGCGGGCAGCCGATCCAAGCTGCTTGTCCAGGCCGGTGGAAAGGCGCTGGTTAAAGGATTGCGCAGGATTCACGGCACGCACGTCCTGGCCATTGTTGGCCATGTTCTCAACGTTAAACGGCCTGAATCCCGACCATTCCACCGTGTAGTCGGCATATTGCGCCGCCGCCAGCGGCGTCGTCCCGCCGACTTCGCCGGCAAGTTCAAAGCGCTTGTTGCCGCTGCCATTCATGGGATAGCCGGCCAGCTTGAGCTTGCTGCCGCCATCGTCGAAGCTCGACTGGTATACCGCCATGCCCTTGTGAATCAGCGGCTGGTTGACCTTGATGACCGTCGAAAACCGCTTGCCGGTATCGTGGTCGATCACCGTCACCTCGCTGGCAAACAATTTCGGCATGCCCGTCGAGTAATAATCAATGATGAACTTGTCAAGCTGCAGGGTAAAGGGCAAATCCTGGATCAGCACGCCCTTGGCGCGGGGCAGAATCGCCGTATTGCTGCTGGCACCTTCCGGAATGAAGGTATTGCCGCGGAAGCTGGGATTGCTCTGGCTTAATCGATGTTTCGCCGGGATTTGCGCAATGACACCAGTGCCGCCGAATGGCGTCTTGCCATGCATCCATTCCTGGTAACGGATCGGCAGGTCCGAATCAAGCAAACCGCCGACGCAAATGATGACAATGGCGCTGTGGGCAAAAATGTAACCCCATTTGTTGGCAGCGCCCTGCTTGGCGGTGATCAGCATCGCCTCGCCCTTGTCGACCACGCGCGCCTTGTAACCGTTGGCATGCACCCGTGCCAGCAACTGCGACACCAGTTCGGCCGGCGCCATCGGCGCCTGCCATTCCGCCTTGTGATGGAAGTTACGCAGCGATTGCTCGCGCACGTTTTCCCGCCAGCTGCGCATGTCTTTCAGCATTTTCGGGGCATTGCGCGCGATGCACAGCGACGTCGACACCACCAGGAAGGCCATGATCAGCAAGAACCACCAGGTCGAATAGACCGCATACAGGCCCAGCTTGCCAAACACCTCGAACCAGAATGGCCCGAACTGGTTGACGTAATTGGTCATGGGCTCGTTTTGCTTGAGCACGGTGCCAATCACGGATGCGATTGAAATCAGCGTCAAAAGGCTGATGGCAAAGCGCATCGATGAGAGCAGTTCCACCAGGTCCGCCAGCCAGCGGCGCTGGGTCTTCAACTGAAGTCCGGAAGTCGTTGTTTCCATTTTCTCTACAAAAAAGCAAAAGGGGTGGCTTGCGCCACCCCCCTTCAACCAGTACAAGTCACTTGGTCGTTATTTCAAGCCGGCCACGTAGTCTGCCACAGCCTGGATTTCTTCGTCAGACAAGCGCTTGGCAATCGTCGTCATCTGGGGACTGTTCTTGCGGGCGCCGGAGCGGAAGGCCTTCAACTGGGCATCGGTATAATCCTGGTGCTGGCCGCCGATGCGGGCAAACTGTGCGGGAATGCCCGCGCCAGTGGGGCTGTGGCAGGCAGCACATGCCGGCACATTTTTCTCGGCAATGCCACCGCGGTAGATTTTCTTGCCCAGTTCAACGGTATCCTTGTTCTTGGCAGCGCCGGGCTTCTGGACTTGTGCATCGAGGAATGCGGCGATGTTGCGAATATCATCATCCGTCAGTGCCTTTGCAATCGTCGTCATGACGGGATTGTTTCGCTGCGGACCTTTGAAGTCATGCAATTGCTTGACCAGGTAAGCCTCATGCTGATCGGCCAGTTTCGGGTTTTGCGCAATAGTCGAATTGCCCGCGGCGCCGTGGCAAGCCACGCAAGCCGTGATATTGCGGGAAGCATCGCCATTGACATACAGCGCTTCGCCGCGTGCCAGGTCAGCTTTTTTAGGCGCAGCATCGGACGCCACCGCGAAAGAAGACACGGCCAGCAAACCGACGCACAAGGATTTCACCAATTGAGAAAATTTCATTCAAACACCCTGAGACTTAATATTAATATTCTGGCCGCATGACGGCAGTTCACCGCACCACGATAATCCGCAAACGGCTGGGTTTTGCAACGCAATAACCGCAACCCCTTATTGTACAATAGCTTTTCGGCATTTCGCCTGTTTCGCTGTATTTTCTGCTCCTTCTATGTCCCTACTCTGGCAAGCCCGCTTTTTCACTACGGTGAACCACTTGCGTGATTTGCCCACGACGCAAGTCCCCGAAATCGCCTTCGCCGGTCGTTCCAACGCCGGCAAGTCGACTGCGCTCAATACCCTGTGCAACCAGAAAAAACTGGCCTTCGCCTCCAAAACCCCGGGGCGCACGCAGCATATCAATTATTTTTCCATTGGTGGCGCCCACGTCGGCCAGCACCGCAAGGACGAGACCCGGGTCGAAGAAATCCGCGCCCTGCTGGTCGATCTGCCCGGCTATGGCTATGCCGAAGTCTCGGGATCAGCCAAGCTGCACTGGCAGCAATTGCTGGGGGATTACGTGCAACGGCGCGAACAATTGTGCGCCCTCGTCCTGATCGTCGATGCGCGCCGTCCTTTCACCGACCTGGATATCCAGATGCTGGAATGGTTTGCCCCGACTGGCAAGCCGATTCACTGCATCCTCTCCAAGGCCGACAAGCTCAATCGCAATGAGCAGGCCAACGCCCTGCGCCAGGCCCGCACCTTCCTGGGCAGCTATGTCGATGAGGAAGGTAGTCCGTTCCCCTTCACCGTGCAGTTATTTTCAGCCCTGAAACGCCAGGGATTGGAAGAGGCCGACGAACGCATCCTCGACTTGCTGGGCCTTGCCGGGGAGGAAGGAGAAGGCGCCAATGACGTTGAAGCGGATGCTGCAACCGCCACAGAAGATGATGCCGGCGGGGTTCCCGAGCCGACGGAAAAGCCGGCAACACCACCGGAAAATCCTTGAGAACCAAAATATCCACGCAAAAAAAAGCCCTGAAGAAAGGGGAGTATCTTCAGGGCACGAACGCCTTATCGCTTATGCCACGATAGGCCCCGCTCAGGGAGGAGAAGCGGGAGGTGAACGAATCACCTGTTACTCAGAGCCTGATATTTGCTAAAAGTTTCAATCAATTTTCAAGTTTTGTTTAAAAAGTTTCTGAAACCCAATTCGATCCAGACCATGCCTACCATTCCACACACCTCTGCCTTTCCGGCCATCCGGATGCGCCGCATGCGGCGGGATGCTTTTTCCCGCGCCATGATGCGCGAGAATGTCATTACTCCGGCCGACCTGATTTACCCGGTCTTCATCCTGGACGGCCAGAACCAGCGCCAGGCAGTCGGTTCCATGCCCGGCGTCGAACGCCTGTCGCTCGACCTGCTGCTGCCGGTCGCGGAAGACTGCGTCAAGCTCGGCATTCCGGTCATGGCGCTATTCCCGGTCATCGATCCGTCACTCAAAACTGCGGACGGCAGTGAAGCGGCCAACCCCGAAGGCCTGGTGCCGCGCGTCGTGCGCGAACTGAAGGCGCGTTTCCCGGAACTGGGCATTCTCACCGATGTCGCACTCGACCCTTACACCAGCCACGGCCAGGACGGCGTGATTGACGACACCGGTTACGTCCTCAACGATGAAACCAGCGTCCTGCTGGTGCAGCAGGCGCTCGTGCAGGCCCAGGCCGGCGTCGATATCGTCGCCCCCTCGGACATGATGGATGGCCGAATCGGCGCGATCCGCGCCGCGCTGGAAGAAGAGCGCCACATTTATACCCGCATCATGGCGTATTCGGCCAAGTACGCATCGGCCTACTACGGCCCGTTTCGCGATGCGGTCGGCTCGGCTGCCAACCTGGGCAAGGGCAACAAGGCGACCTACCAGATGGACCCGGCCAACGGCGATGAAGCCCTGCGGGAAGTCGCGCTTGATCTTGCCGAAGGCGCCGACATGGTGATGGTCAAGCCCGGCATGCCCTACCTGGATATCGTCCGCCGGGTCAAGGATGAATTCAGGGTGCCGACTTTCGCCTACCAGGTCAGCGGCGAGTACGCCATGATCAAGGCGGCGGCGCAAAATGGCTGGCTTGACCACGACAAAACCATGATGGAGAGCATGCTGTGCTTCAAGCGCGCAGGCGCCGACGGCGTGCTGACCTACTTTGCCCGCGACATCGCCCGCCTGCTCAAGGCCGGCTAAACCTTCCAGACAAGGTCACCCTCCTGCGCCAATGGACATCCTATTCATCAGCGATCAGCGAGCGTCGCACATCAGCGACGCCGATGCCCTCAACCTCAAGGACAACGGCTTCCTCTGGCTTGACGCCACGCTTGCGGAAGTCACCGCGGATGTACCGGCATGGCGTGCGGCCGTCGAACGCATCACCGGCACCGAGTTGCACGACCTGCACGTCAGCGATGCCATCAACATCCGGCATCCCTCCTACTTCGACTCGACGCGCGACTATGAAATGGTGGTATTTCGCAAGCTCGCCCTGGCGCAGGAAGCGGATGCCGAGGCTGTGCGCCACGCCGAGCCTGGGGCAGAAGCCAGGCGCAAGATCCCCCCGGCCCTGACCAGACTGGCGACCCAGCCGGTGACGTTCCTGGTCATGGACCGGGCGCTGGTCACGGTGCATGGCGAACCCGGGCGCACCATTGCACAGGCGCGCAAGCGCCTGCTTGACTACGAGTTCAAGGCGGGCGCCAGCCATGCCAGCCGGCCGCCGGCGTCGCCGCGGGAATTGATGCTGCGCCTGTTGAATGCGATGGTCGACCAGTACCTGGAATTGCGCCAGCCGCTCACCACCCAGATCGATCGCTGGCAGCGGGCCTTGCTCAATCCGCGGCGCCCCTTCAATGACTGGACTGCCCTGCTCGATGCGCGCATCGAATTGCGCAAGCTCGACCTGCTCTGCGAAGAGCAGCACGACGCGCTGCAAGAATTGCGCGACCATTTCGTCGATACCTGGCACGCCAGCGAGAACGGCCACGCCAAGGATGTGCTGCTGGTGCGGATCAACGATGTGATGGAGCATGTCGCCCGGGTCCTGAACCACGCGCGCCGCCTGGAAGCCTCCATCGAATCTGCCGTACAGATCCATTTCTCCGCCATGGCGCACCGCACCAGCGAGATCATGCGCACCCTGACGGTATTGACCGCACTGTTCATGCCGCTCACGCTCATCACCGGGATATTCGGCATGAACTTCATTGAAATGCCGCTTTTGAAGCATCATGACGGTTTCTGGATCATCATGGGCATGATGGCTGCCACCGTCGCAGTCGCGCTGCTCATCTTCCGCCGCAAGCGTTTTCTGGAAGATCGCAACGCCGATAGCTGAAAATCAGGCAGGCCTGATGCCTGCCTTCGCCATAAAAAAACGCCCGGGAATGCCAGGCGTTTTTTGCGTTTACTGGGTCAAACCATCACTTGTTCGGCTGTGGCGTCAGGCGCAGGTAGGGACGCGGCGCAGTGTAACCCTTTGGATATTTTTCCTTGATCACTGCCTCGTCCTGCACGGTCAACGGGATGATCACGTCATCGCCATCACGCCAGTTGCCAGGTGTCGCCACCGTGTATTTGTCGGTCAGCTGCAGGGCGTCGATCACGCGCAGCACTTCATCGAAATTGCGGCCGGTGCTCATCGGATAAGTGATGGTCAGGCGTACCTTCTTGGCCGGATCAATCACGAACAGCGAGCGCACCGTGGCAGTGACCGACTGGTTCGGATGGATCATGTCATAGAGCGTCGAGACGGTCTTGTCCGCATCGGCAATGATGGGAAAGCCAACCACGGTCTTCTGGGTTTCCTCGATATCCTTGATCCAGTCCTTGTGCTTGTCGACCGGGTCGACCGACAGTGCAATCGCCTTGACGTTGCGCTTGTCGAATTCGCCCTTGAGCTTGGCGGTCAGGCCCAGTTCGGTAGTGCACACCGGCGTGAAATCGGCTGGATGGGAAAACAGCACCACCCAGGAATCGCCTGCCCACTCATGAAACTTGATCTTGCCGATGGAAGAATCCTGCTCGAAATCAGGTGCGGTATCGCCCAGACGCAAACTCATGTCATGCTCCTTATGCGGTTAATCATGAAGCAACAATATACCGGCTCACGCGGCACTTACCAACGACATTAATCAACTTTGCAAATAACATTCCGCTATATCTGATTGACCCGCTCCAGCGCCTGCAAAAAACGCTCGGCATTCTGGAAGCCGATGACCCGGCCGCCCGGGATCTCCTGCCCCTGTTTGTCGAAAAATATGATCCCCGGCGGCCCAAACAGCCTGAACCGCTTGAGCAGGGCCTTGTCGTCATCGTTATTTGCCGTGACATCCGCCTGCAACAATACCATCTGGTCGAATTGCGCCTGGACGCGCGCGTCGGTGAAAGTGAACCGCTCCATTTCCTTGCAGGAGACGCACCAGTCGGCATAAAAGTCGAACATGACGACCTTGCCTTGCGCCTGCGCCAGGGCCGCTTCCAGTTCGGCCAGCGATTTGACCCGGCGAAACTCGACATGGCGCACTTCCGTGCCGCGCAGCTTTGCCAGCGGCGCCAGAGGGTCCGTCGCCCCGGTGGCCACCCCGGTCATCTGCAGCACTCCCAACAGGGCGAATACCAGCCCGCACGCCTTGGCCAGCCAGCCAGCCTTGCGGCTCCAGAGGAGGAATGCGCCATAGCCGCCGGCGAGCAAGGCCCACCCGAGCATTTGCATCTTGACCGACAACAACGGCGACACCATCCACAAGGCCATCGCCAGCATCAGCACGCCGAAGAAGCGCTTGACCTCCACCATCCAGGCGCCCGCGCGCGGCAGCAAGGTACCTGCGGAAATCCCCACCAGCAGCAAAGGTATGCTCATGCCCACGGCCATCGCAAACAGGGCGCCGCCGCCGACCAGCACATCACGTGTCTGGCTGATGTAAATCAGCGCTCCCGCCAGCGGCGCGGCAACGCAGGGGCCAACGATCAGCGCCGAGATTGCGCCCATGGCAAACACCCCCAGCAGCTTGCCGCCCGCCTGCTTTCCCGAGGCCTGCAGCAGCCGGTTCTGAATGAATGCCGGCATCTGCAGTTGATAGACATCGAACATGGCCAGGGCGAATGCCACCATCAGCACGGCAAATCCGGCAAGGAAAACCGGCTGTTGCAGCGCCGCGGCTAACCCTTCTCCGACCAGGCCTGCGGCGATACCCAGCGCGGTATAGACCAGCGCCATGCCGAGTGCATACGCAAGCGACAGGATAAAGGCGCGCTTGCGGCCGATGCCGGTTCCCTCGCCGACGATGATCGACGACAGGATCGGCACCATCGGCAGCACGCAGGGCGTAAAAGCCAGACCGAGCCCGAGAACCAGGAACAGCGGCACGATGACCAGCAACTTGCCGCTCTTGAGCGCAGCTTCGATACGCCCCATCTCGCCCGTAGAGGCGCCCGCAAGCCCAGCGCTGGCAGACGCCGGCACGAGCCGCGTATCCAGTTTTGCGACCGACTCCATCGGGGCATAGCACAAGCCCTTGTCTGCGCAGCCCTGGCTGGCCACCTTCAGCGTGAAAGCGCCACTTGCATCAACGGGCAGGGTCACTGTCACGGCATCGCGATAGGTTTCGACATCCTTCTGAAACGTTTCATCAAACTTTACCTTGCCAGGCGGAATCTGCGGCGTGCCCAGACGCGCTCCCTCCGCGGCAAAGCCAAAGCGTTCGCGATACATGTAGTAGCCTTTGGCGATGGCAAAGCGGACTTCAACGCTGGCCGCATCCTTCATGCTGGCAGAAAATTTGAAAGCCTCTTGCGGCGGCAGGTAATCCTCGTCGGCGTGTGCGCCGGTCACCGCCACGGTCAGCAGCACCGCGCACAACAGGCGCAGCATTGCAGCCATCAAATTGGCAGTTCGTTCAGACATCGGTGTTCTTTCTGGTTTCTTCGGCGATCCATGCCAGGTAGGGCTGCCAGCCCGCACATGGCGTTATCGCGATAATTTCCGGAACTTGATACGGATGCGCCTGCCGGATCGCCAACTCCAGTGCGGCATACTGGTGCAGCACGGTCTTGATCAGCAGGGTCGTTTCTTCAGCCTCTTCAATCGCGCCCTGCCAGCGATACACCGATCGCACGCCCGGCAGGCAATTGACACAGGCGGCAAGTCGGGCGTCGACGAGGCTGCGCGCGAGACGATTCGCGCTCGCCGCATCCGGCATGTTCGTCATTACAAGCAGCACCGATTCCATTGTCGTTCCAGGGACCGCTTGCAACGGCGGTCAAGTCAAGAGGCGGCGGCGCGTGAGGATCACGGCGAGATAGAAGCCGCCGAAGCAATAAAACAGCAGGATTGCCAGGTTTCCCCAGGCCCCTGCAGGCACGCCGCCAAGAATCAGGGGCCGCACCAGTTCGACCGCAGCGCGCAACGGCAAAAATCGTGAGATTTTTTCAAGCCAGCCCGGCAACTGCGACACCGGGTAGTATACCCCCGAGAGAAAAACCATGGGCGTGAGCACCAGCGTGAAGTAATACGTGAAAAAATCATAACCGCGCGCCAGCGCATTGACGATCAGGCCAAGCGCTGAAAAGCATATCCCCACCAGGAACAGCAATGGCAACACGAGCAGTGTTTCCAGGTGCAGGCCGATGCCGAGGACGAACATGACCGCCACGATCGCCACGCCGGAAAACAGCGCCTTGGTCGCTGCCCACAGCGCCTCCGCCAACACCACATCGTCCAGCGAGAGCGGCGCATTCATCAGCGCTTCCCAGGTTTTCTGCACATGCATGCGCGAGAAAGCCGAATACAGGGCCTCGAACGACGCCGCCATCATGATCGACATGCAAATCGACCCCGATGCCAGGTAGTGAAGATACGGCACGCCGTCGATGCTCTTGAGCAGGCTGCCCAGGCCATAGCCGAACGCAATCAGCGTAATCAGCGGATCGGCGATATTGCCCAGGACGCTGGCTTTTGCCAGCTTTTTCCAGACCAGGAAATTGCGCTGCCATATCGGCACGAAACGCAGGGTAAATTCCGGTAATCGATACAAGGGGTTCGTCATCTCAGTCTCGCATTTCCCGGCCTGTCAGCTTCAGAAACAGGTCTTCGAGGTTGGCCGGCCGATGCAGATAGCGGATACCGGGCATGTCCTGCAATCCTGCCAGCAGGCTTCGGGCATCGTTCGTATAGCAGAAGACCGTCTCGCCGCTGAATTCCATGCGCGCCGACTTGCTGCGACCTTCACGTTCGCCCCACGCCAGGGCATTGTCGCCATAAACTTCCACGACTTCAGCTTCGATATGCCGGCCAATGAGTTCGCGCGGCGTGCCTTCGGCGATAAGCTTGCCGTGATCGATGACTGCGAGGCGATCGCACAGGCGCTCGGCCTCGTCCATGAAGTGCGTCGTCAAAAGAATCGTCTTGCCCTCGGCGAGCAAGGACTTCAGGCGCTCCCAGATCATGTGGCGGGCCTGGGGATCGAGCCCCGTGGTCGGCTCATCCATGAAAATCAGGTCGGGGTCATTGACCAGCGCGCGCGCCAGCGTCAGCCTCCGCTTCATGCCGCCAGACAGCTCACCGATGCGCGCATCGCGCTTGGCTGTCAGGTTGGAGAACTCCAGCAAGGCCGGGATGCGCGCCTTGATCGTCGCATCCTCCATGCCGAAGTAACGCCCATAGACGAGCAGATTCTCGGACACCGTGAAGTCGGGGTCCAGCGTGTCGCTTTGAGGAACGACACCAACACGCAAGCGGGCCTCCCGCGCATCCAGCGGTACGGGTCTTCCCACCAGGGTGATCTCGCCGGAATCGGGAGCAGTCAAGCCCAGGCACAAGCGCAGGGTGGTAGTCTTGCCGGCGCCATTGGGGCCCAGCAAACCATAGCATTCGCCACACCTGAGCGAAAACGACAAGCCATCCACCACGGCAGTTTTTTCCTCGCCTTTGCCGTAGCACTTGCGTAAATTTTGTACTGACAGAATAGAAGGATCGCTCATGGTCGAAATACGTCTGGGTAACGGATCTAGTTTGCCACAGATAGCGCCATGCAGAAAAAACAAAAGCCAGGCATTGCCTGGCTTTTTTTAGCGCTGAAACAGCAGTGGCAAATTACTCGCCGCTGGTGTCTTCGACAGCTTCGGTGGTTTCCGGACGATCGACCAGTTCAACGAATGCCATGGGTGCATTGTCGCCAACGCGGAAGCCCATTTTCAGGATACGCAGGTAGCCGCCGTTGCGGGTGGCATAACGCGGGCCGAGTTCCGAGAACAGCTTGCCGACGATTTCGCGGTCGCGCAGGCGGTTGAATGCCAGGCGCTTGTTTGCCAGCGTATCGGTTTTACCCAGGGTCAGGATCGGTTCGACGACGCGGCGCAGTTCCTTGGCTTTCGGCAAGGTGGTCTTGATGGCTTCATGACGCAGCAGGGAAACGGTCATGTTGCGCAGCATTGCGAGGCGATGCGACGAAGTGCGGTTGAGCTTACGAAGGCCGTGACGGTGACGCATGGTAGTTCCTTTCAAATTTAAGTTTAAATCCAGCTCTTCTATCGACTACCCAGTGCAGTCGCGGGCCGGTAAAAATCAATGGCTTACAGCGGTACAACAACGGGGCCAAGCTACAGCCCCGCAATACAATTACTTCTCCAGACCAGCCGGCGGCCAGTTTTCGAGTTTCATGCCGAGGGTCAGACCACGCGACGCCAGCACTTCCTTGATTTCATTCAGGGACTTGCGGCCCAGGTTCGGGGTCTTCAGCAATTCGTTTTCGCTACGCTGGATCAGGTCGCCAATGTAGTAAATGTTTTCTGCTTTCAGGCAGTTAGCCGAACGCACGGTCAGTTCGAGGTCATCCACCGGACGCAACAGGATCGGATCGACCGACGGTGCACGCGACGGCGCTTCAGCAGCGGCTTCGGTGCCTTCCAGTGCGGCAAACACGCTCAACTGGTCAACCAGCACGCGGGCAGACTGACGGATCGCTTCTTCCGGCGAGATGACGCCGTTGGTTTCGATATTGATGACCAGCTTGTCCAGGTCGGTACGCTGTTCCACGCGGGCGGATTCGACCGCATACGAAACACGGCGCACCGGCGAGAACGACGCATCCAGAATGATGCGGCCGATCGTCTTGTTGGCATCTTCCGACAGGCGGCGCACATTGCCTGGAACGTAGCCACGGCCTTTTTCGACCTTGATCTGCATGTCCAGCTTGCCGCCGACCGTCAGGTGGGCAATCACGTGATCCGGGTTGACCAGCTCAACGTCATGCGGCAGATCGATGTCCGAAGCCAGCACGGCTCCTTCGCCTTCCTTCTTCAGGGTCAGGGTCACTTCATCGCGGTTATGCAGCTTGAACACCACGCCCTTCAGGTTCAACAGCATGTCGACGACATCTTCCTGCACGCCATCCAGCGAAGAATATTCATGGACCACGCCGGCGATCGTCACTTCGGTCGGTGCATAGCCGACCATCGACGACAGCAGTACGCGGCGCAGTGCATTGCCGAGCGTGTGGCCGTAGCCGCGCTCAAATGGCTCCATCACGACTTTGGCGTGACCGGCGCCCAGCGCCTCGACTTCAATAATACGGGGTTTCAACAAGCTGTTTTGCATGGAGGAATGTCCTTTTCAATACCCTCGGCTCGTTACACCGATAAGGCTGATGGAGTAGATCGACTATTGTAGAACGGAGAAACTAAACTGCTTGGGGACAGGGCGCCGAATACCGGCATCCTGTCCCCAACTGAATCAGATAAGCGGATTAACGCGAATACAATTCGACGATCAGCGATTCATTGACGTCATTGGCGATTTCGCTGCGGTCTGGAGCGGACTTGAAAGTACCTTCCATCTTCTTGCCGTCAACCGACACCCACGATGGCAGGCCAACTTGCTCAGCCAGCGAGAGGGCTTCGACGATACGGGTCTGCTTCTTGGCCTTTTCACGCACGGCAACCACGTCGCCCGCTTTCACTTGATAGGAAGCGATGTTCACGACGGTGCCATTGACGGTGAATGCCTTGTGGCTGACCAGCTGGCGCGCTTCAGCGCGGGTCGAACCAAAGCCCATGCGATAGGCGACATTGTCCAGGCGCTGTTCCAGCAGCTTCAGCAGGGTTTCGCCGGTGTTGCCCTTGCGACGCTCGGCTTCAGCGAAATAGCGGCGGAACTGGCGCTCCAGGATGCCGTACATACGCTTGACCTTTTGCTTTTCGCGCAACTGGTTGCCGTAGTCGGAGGTACGGGCGCCGGAAGTACGGCCATGCTGACCAGGCTTGGAATCCAGCTTGCACTTGGAATCCAGCGAGCGGCGTGCGCTCTTGAGGAACAGGTCGGTGCCTTCACGGCGTGAGAGTTTAGCTTTAGGTCCGATGTAACGTGCCACGGTAATTTCCTTTGTTTATAAATGACGCCCCGAGCCACGACTGGCCAGGCGCTAGTTTGATCTGTTGGCGATCAAACGGTGGTCTTAAGGACAAAACCCGCCAGGCAAGCCGGCGGGCAATTTACTGCCAACAGCAAATTATATCTTAAATGCGACGACGCTTTGGCGGACGGCAACCATTGTGCGGCACCGGCGTCACGTCCTGGATCTGGGTGATCTTGATACCCAGGTTGTTCAGAGCGCGAACCGCGGATTCGCGGCCAGGGCCCGGGCCCTTGATGCGCACTTCCAGGTTCTTCACGCCGCATTCCTGAGCAACCTTGCCAGCAGCTTCAGCCGCGACCTGGGCTGCGAACGGCGTCGATTTACGCGAACCCTTGAAGCCTGCGCCACCCGAAGTCGCCCACGACAGGGCATTGCCCTGACGGTCGGTAATCGTGATGATCGTGTTGTTGAAGGAAGCGTGGATGTGCGCGATGCCTTCAGCGACGTTCTTTTTGACTTTTTTACGCACGCGTGCTGCTGCGGCGTTATTTGGTGCTTTTGCCATAATGGTTTTCCTTGAATCCGACGAGAGCCTGGATTATTTCTTCAGCGATTGCGCTGCCTTGCGCGGGCCCTTACGGGTACGTGCATTGGTGCGGGTACGTTGACCACGGCACGGCAAGCCCTTGCGATGACGCATGCCGCGATAGCAGCCCAGGTCCATCAAACGCTTGATGTTCATGGACAATTCACGACGCAGATCGCCTTCGACAACAAACTTGCCGATTTCGTCGCGCAGCTTTTCAAGCTCGCTGTCGTCCAGGTCTTTGACCTTCTTGTTGGTCGGAACACCGGTCTTGACGCAGATATCCTGTGCGCGCGGACGACCGATACCATAAATGGCGGTCAGGCCAATCACGGTGTGCTGATGGTTGGGGATATTGACCCCTGCGATACGTGCCATTCGTTATTCCTCGATCAATAACGTTAATTAACCCTGGCGCTGCTTATGACGCGGTTCGGTGCAGATCACACGAACAACGCCCTTGCGCTTGATAATTTTGCAGTTGCGGCAGATCCGCTTCACGGATGCGAGCACTTTCATTTTTGCCCTCTTTCTTTCATTTTCTAAAACATCGCGGGACGGCTAGAACACCGGTGCCCAATCAGTCACTACTTGGTGCGGAATACGATGCGCGCACGACTCAGATCGTACGGCGTCAATTCCACCGTTACCTTGTCACCGGGCAGGATGCGAATGTAGTTCATCCGCATCTTGCCCGATATATGGCCAAGTACGACATGACCATTTTCCAGCTTGACCCTAAACGTAGCATTGGGAAGGTTTTCAAGAACCTCGCCTTGCATCTGAATTACGTCATCCTTTGCCATGCGCCTAGCTCATTCCCCCGACGCTCAACGTAGCGGCAGGCCACCCTTGAAATTTGCTTTCTTCAACAGCGATTCATATTGCTGCGACATTACATAGTTCTGCACCTGCGCCATGAAGTCCATCGTCACGACCACGATAATCAGCAGGGACGTGCCACCGAAGTAGAATGGAACTTGCCACTTCGCAATCAGAAACTCCGGCAACAGACACACCAGGGTGATATACACCGCACCGACCAGAGTCAGGCGCGTCAAAATCTTGTCGATATACCGCGCAGTCTGATCACCAGGCCGGATCCCCGGCACAAAGGCGCCACTTTTCTTCAGGTTGTCCGCAGTTTCCTTGCTGTTGAATACCAGAGCGGTATAAAAGAAGCAGAAGAACACGATGGCAACCGCGTACAGCAGGGCATGAATCGGCTCGCCAGGGGCCAGCGATGCAGCCAGATCTTTCAGGAAGCTCACTGCCGGGCTGGACGCATTGCTGCCCGAAGTGAACCAGCTGGTAATCGTCGCCGGGAACAAGATGATCGACGAAGCGAAGATGGGTGGAATCACACCAGCCATGTTCAACTTCAGCGGCAAGTGACTGCTCTGACCGCCGTAAATCTTGTTGCCAACCTGACGCTTGGCATAGTTGACCAGGATCTTGCGCTGACCGCGCTCAACAAACACGACCAGATAAGTCACCGCAGCCGCCACCACGCAAATCAGGATCGCCGACAGCGCATTCATGGAACCCGTACGAACCAGTTCGAACAAGCCACCCAGCGCACTTGGCAGTCCCGCCGCAATACCAGCGAAAATGATGATCGAGATACCGTTGCCCAGGCCACGCTCGGTAATCTGCTCACCCAGCCACATCAAAAACATGGTGCCGGTAACCAGTGTCACCACAGCCGTCATGCGGAATCCGAAACCCGGATCCAGCACCAGGCCGGCTTGCGACTCCAGGGCAATGGCGATGCCAAAAGCCTGGAACAAGGCCAGCAACAGCGTGCCGTAGCGCGTGTACTGCGTAATCTTGCGCCGACCGGATTCACCTTCCTTCTTGATCGCTTCCAGCTGCGGTGAAACAACTGTCAGCAACTGCATGATGATCGACGCCGAGATATACGGCATGATCCCCAGTGCAAAGATCGTGAATCGCGAAAGTGCACCGCCGGAAAACATGTTGAACATCCCCAGGACGCCGCCCTGGTTTTGCTTGAACAGTTGAGCCAGCTGTGTCGGGTCAATGCCCGGCACCGGAATATGCGCACCAATCCGATACACCACCAATGCGCCCAGCAGGAACCAGAGTCGACCCCACGGAAAGCCGCTCGCCGAGCGCTTGGCGGTTTGAGGAGCAGTAGCCAATTCTTACTCCAGGTTAGCCGTAACTTTAAGCAACCGAGCCGCCAGCGGCTTCAATCGCAGCCTTGGCACCCTTGGTTGCAATAACGCCCTTGAGGGTGATCTTCTTGCTGATTTCGCCAGCCAGAATGACGCGCACGACACGTGCCAACTCGCCAACCAGGCCTGCCTGCTTCAATGCCAGCACGTCGACTTCAGCGACTGGCAGATTATTCAGGTCGCCAAGGCGCACTTCTGCCTTGTACGGGGTCGCCAGCGACTTGAAGCCACGCTTGGGCAGACGGCGTTGCAGAGGCATTTGACCGCCTTCAAAACCGACCTTGTGGAAACCGCCCGAACGGGATTTCTGACCTTTGTGGCCGCGGCCGGCAGTCTTGCCCAGGCCCGAACCGATACCGCGACCGACGCGACGCTTGTAATGCTTGGCGCCTTCTGCCGGTTGAATGCTATTCAATTCCATGGTTTGCTCCGCTCGCAAGCACTAGGCTTACGAGATCACTTTCACGAGATAGGAAACCTTGTTGATCATGCCGCGAACCGACGGAGTATCTTGCAGCTCCGAAACGGAATTCACGCGACGCAGGCCCAGACCACGCACGGTTGCGCGATGGTCCTGACGTGTGCCGATCAAACCCTTGACCAATTGCACTTTGACTGTATTTGCCATGTCGATCACCTTAACCCAGAATTTCTTCAACGGACAGACCGCGCTTGGCAGCGATTTCCGAGGCAGTATTCATCTTGGCCAGGCCGTCCAGGGTCGCACGCACCATGTTGTACGGGTTGGTCGAGCCATTCGACTTGGCCACCACGTTGGTCACGCCCATCACTTCGAAAATAGCGCGCATCGGGCCGCCGGCAATCACGCCGGTACCTTCCTTCGCCGGCGCCATCAGCACCTTCGAGGCGCCATGCTTGCCGTTGACGGTATGCTGCAGGGTGCCGTTCTTCAAGGTGACCTTGATCATCTTGCGGCGGGCTTCTTCCATTGCCTTCTGCACGGCGACCGGCACCTCTTTCGACTTGCCCTTGCCCATGCCAATGCGGCCATCGCCGTCACCGACCACTACCAGCGCTGCGAAACCCATGATACGGCCGCCCTTCACCACTTTGGTGACGCGATTAACCGCAATCATCTTTTCGCGCATGCCGTCATCGGGCTTGTCGCTTTGCTGTTTTGCTTGCATCTTTGCCATGACGATTCTTCCTTAGAACTTCAGACCAGCTTCGCGGGCAGCTTCAGCAACTGCCTTGATGCGGCCGTGATAACGGAAACCGGAGCGGTCGAAGGCGACTTCGGCGATACCGGCCTTCAAAGCCTTCTCGGCGACGCGCTTGCCAACCAGGGCAGCCGCGGCTGCGTTGCCACCGGCGCCGGACTTGCCAGCCAATTCCGCACGCACTTCCGCTTCGAGGGTCGAAGCCGATGCCAGCACGGTTGCATCCGGACCAATGACGCTTGCATAGATATGCAAGTTGGTACGATGCACTGCCAGGCGGTTCACTTTGAGCTCTGCGATCTTGGCACGGGTTTGGCGTGCGCGGCGCAGACGTGATTGTTTCTTGTCCATCATCAGCCCCTATTACTTCTTCTTGGTTTCTTTGATGATCACCACTTCGTCCGAATAACGGACGCCCTTGCCCTTGTAAGGCTCAGGACTGCGGTAAGCACGAACTTCGGCGGCCACTTGACCGACGCGCTGACGATCGACACCCTTGATCAGGATTTCGGTCTGGGTCGGGGTTTCAACCTTCACGCCAGCCGGCATCTGATGCACGACCGGGTGCGAAAACCCCAGCGACAGGTTCAGCTTGTCGCCCTGGGCTTGCGCCTTGTAACCGACGCCAACCAGGGTCAGCTTGCGCTCGAAACCCTTGGTGACACCGGTAACCATATTGTTGACCAGAGCACGCAGGGTACCCGACATGGCATTGGCTTCACGGCTTTCGTCGACAGGCTCAAACTTCAGCGTGCCGTTGTCGTTCTGCACCTTGACCAGACCATTAAGCGATTGCGTCAGGCTGCCCAGCGGGCCCTTGACGGAGATCTGCGCTGCGTTGATGGCGACTTCGGCGCCCTGCGGCAGTGCGATCGGCATTTTACCTACACGAGACATTCTGGACTCCTTATGCCACGTAGCAAATAACTTCGCCACCGACACCGGTTGCGCGCGCTTTGCGATCGGTCATGACGCCTTGCGGAGTCGACACGATGGCCACACCCAAACCGTTCATGACGTTCGGAATATCGTCCTTGCCTTTGTAGACGCGCAAACCAGGACGGGACACCCGTTCCAGGCGCTCAATGACAGGACGGCCTGCATAATATTTCAAGCCGATTTTCAGCTCGGATTTGCCAGCTTCTTCAGCTACGGCGAAATCCTCGATGTAACCTTCAGCTTTCAACACGTTGGCGATAGCGACCTTCACTTTGGAAGAAGGCATCACCACGGTGGTCTTCTGCACAACTTGCGCATTGCGAATGCGGGTCAGCATATCGGCGATAGGATCGCTCATACTCATAGCTTATTCTCCTATTACCAGCTAGCTTTAGTCATACCCGGGATATCACCACGCATGGCGATTTCACGGAGCTTGATACGGCCCAGACCGAACTTGCGGAAAGTGCCACGCGGACGACCAGTCAAAGCGCAGCGATTACGCTGACGAGTCGGAGCGGAATTCCGCGGCAACGCCTGCAACTTCAGGCGTGCTTCGTAACGCTCTTCTTCCGACTTGGATTGATCGTCGATGATTGCCTTCAACTCGGCACGCTTGCCGGCGAATTTCTTCACCAGGTCAGCGCGCTTTTGTTCACGGTTAATCAGTGCCAGTTTTGCCATGGCAGCCTCAGTTTCTGAACGGAAATTTAAATGCGGCGAGAAGCGCTTTTGCCTCGTCGTCGGTCTTCGCAGTCGTGGTGATGCTGATATTCAGGCCACGCAGCGCATCGATCTTGTCGTACTCGATTTCGGGGAAAATGATCTGCTCTTTCACACCGATGTTGTAGTTGCCACGACCATCGAAAGCACGACCGGATACACCACGGAAATCGCGCACACGCGGCAGAGCCACGGTAATCAGACGATCGAGAAACTCGTACATTTGCGCGCCGCGCAGGGTCACCATGCAACCGATCGGATAACCTTCGCGAATCTTGAAACCCGCGATAGCCTTGCGAGCCTTGGTCACGACAGGCTTCTGGCCTGCAATCTTGGTCAGGTCGCCGACAGCGTGCTCGATGATCTTCTTGTCAGCAACAGCTTCCGACAAGCCCATGTTCAGGGTGATCTTGGTCAGACGCGGCACTTCCATGACCGACTTGTAACCGAATTTCGCGGTCAGGTCGGCTGCGACTTTTTGTTTGTAGAATTCTTGGAGACGGGCCATGATCTTTACACCTTCACGACTTCGCCGCTGGACTTGTAGACGCGGACTTTTTTGTCATCCACAGTCTTGTAGCCCACGCGATCGGCCTTGCCAGTCGCCGCATTAAACAATGCAACGTTGGACACATGAATTGGCATCAGCTTGTCGACAATGCCGCCAGTTGCACCGGTCATCGGGTTCGGCTTGGTCGCCTTCTTGGCGACATTCACACCTTCAACCACGACGTAGTTGGCATCCACGCGCTGCTTGACGACGCCGCGCTTGCCTTTATCTTTGCCGGTCAGGACGATTACCTCGTCGTTTTTAACAATCTTGCTCATGACGACTCCTTACAGAACTTCAGGCGCCAGGGAGACGATTTTCATGAAGCGCTCGGTACGCAACTCACGAGTAACCGGCCCGAAAATACGGGTACCGATCGGCTCAAGCTTAGCGTTCAACAAGACTGCAGCATTACCATCGAACTTCACCAGCGAACCATCCTGGCGGCGCACACCTTTAGCGGTACGCACGACCACGGCGTTATAAATTTCGCCTTTCTTGACACGGCCACGCGGGGCAGCGGACTTAACCGTGACCTTGATGACATCGCCAATGCTGGCATAGCGGCGCTTGGAACCACCCAGCACCTTGATGCACATGACTTCACGCGCACCGGTATTGTCGGCTACTTCGAGCCGGCTTTCAGTTTGAATCATGATGTTTTCTTTCCCAACTTAACCCGGATTCCGCACAATGCAGTATCACGGTCAGTCTTGGTCCCGTCGCCAACCCTGCAATACAAGGCCGCCGATTGGGTGGACAATTCCAAAACTCTTGCTAAGACGATTTTTACAAACTGCAGAGCTTTACTTGCAACAACATTCTCACAAATGGCTTTGCGAGAACCAAGCCCGTCACTATGACAGATAACTACCGGGCCTGCAAGCTTTTTTTGCGATACATGATCCGGCGCGTCGATTTACGCCACGCCGGATCAATTATCAGACTACTTGCGCTACCTGGACGATGCGAGTCACGGTCCAGGCCTTGGTCTTCGAAATAGGACGACCTTCCTGGATTTCGACCGTATCACCGGCTTTCGCCTGGTTGGCTTCGTCATGCGCATGGTACTTGTTCGAACGCATGATGATTTTGCCATACAGCGGATGCTTGACACGGCGCTCGATCAGCACGGTCACCGTCTTGTCCATCTTGTCGGAGACCACCTTGCCAACCAAGGTGCGCTTGAGCGCGGGTTTCACTTGATCGTTCATTATTTGGCGTCCTTCTGGTTCATGACGGTTTTCACGCGAGCGATGTCGCGGCGCACTTTCTTCAGTTGCGAATTGTTGCTCAACTGTTGAGTCGCGACCTGCATGCGCAGGCTGAATTGCGCCTTCAGCAGTTCAGTCAACTCTTTCGCCAGTGCTGCCTCGTCCTTGCCGCGGAGTTCAGATGCTTTCATATTTCACTCCAATTATTGGCCGACTTGGCGAACGACAAACGTCGTCCTCAGCGGCAGTTTAGCGGCGGCCAAGCGGAACGCTTCACGCGCCAAAGTCTCGTCGACGCCATCCATCTCGTACAACATTTTGCCTGGTTGAATCTCGGCAACGTAGTACTCCGGATTACCCTTACCGTTACCCATACGAACTTCAGCCGGCTTGTTCGAAATTGGCTTGTCCGGGAAGATACGGATCCAGATGCGGCCGCCACGTTTGATGTGACGGGTCATGGCGCGACGCGCTGCTTCGATTTGACGGGCAGTGATACGACCGCGGCCGACCGCTTTCAGGCCAAACTCGCCGAACGAAACGGCAGTGCCGCGCTCGTGCGAGATACCCGTATTGCGGCCTTTTTGCTCTTTGCGATATTTTCTGCGTGCTGGTTGCAGCATGTTTATTCTCCTGCTTTCTCAGCCGGGGCTGCGCCTGCCGGCTTCGTGGCACGGACCCGCTTGGCGCCAGGAGCAGCTGCACCAGGTGCACCTGCAGGAGCCTGGCCTTCGGGACGGGCGGTACGCGGGCGGCTGCCCGGCTTGCCATCGTCACGACGCGGACCGCGACGCTTCTTGTCATCTTCCACCGGCGATTCAATGGTCGGAGCTTCACCGGAGGCCAGACGGTCGCCGCGATAAACCCAAACCTTGATGCCGATGATGCCGTAGGTCGTTTCTGCTTCGCCGAAACCGTAATCGATATCTGCGCGCAGGGTGTGCAGCGGCACACGGCCTTCACGGTACCATTCGGTACGGGCGATTTCGATGCCATTCAGGCGACCGGACGACATGATCTTGATGCCCTGGGCACCCAGACGCATGGCGTTCTGCATCGCACGCTTCATGGCGCGGCGGAACATGATGCGCTTTTCCAGCTGTTGCGCGATCGAATCGGCGATCAGCTGCGCATCAATTTCCGGCTTGCGGATTTCTTCGATGTTGACGTGCACGGGCACGCCCATCATCTTGGCCAGCGCCGACTTCAGCACTTCGATGTCTTCGCCCTTCTTGCCGATCACAACACCCGGACGGGAGCTGAAAATCGTGATGCGGGCGTTCTTGGCAGGACGCTCGATAACGACGCGGCCGACCGAGGCGTTTTTCAGTTTCTTCTTCAGGTACTCGCGCACCTTCAGATCTTCGTTCAGCATGCTGGCGAAGTTGCTGTTGCCAGCATACCAGCGCGAACCCCAGTTACGCGTCACTGCAAGACGGAAACCGGTTGGATGAATCTTCTGTCCCATCGTGACCCCTTAGTTACCGACAGTCACGTAAATGTGACAGGATTGCTTGGAAATACGATTACCTTGGCCTTTAGCACGGGCGGTGAAACGCTTCAGCACCGTACCTTGCTCAACGTAAATCGTCTTGACCTTCAGCTCGTCGATATCAGCACCATCGTTGTGCTCGGCGTTCGCAATTGCGGACTCCAGAACTTTCTTGATGATCGCTGCACCTTTTTTCGGGCTGAAAGCCAGAATGTTCAAGGCTTGCTCGACTTTTTTGCCGCGAATCTGATCAGCAACCAAGCGGCCTTTTTGTTCCGACAGGCGTACGCCGCGGAGAATAGCTTTAGTTTCCATCATCGCACCTTATTTCTTGGCTTTCTTGTCGGCGGCGTGACCCTTGAACGTACGGGTCAGCGCGAATTCGCCGAGCTTGTGACCAACCATGTTTTCGGACACATAGACCGGCACGTGTTGCTTGCCGTTATGCACCGCAATAGTCAGGCCAATGAAGTCCGGCATGATCGTCGAACGACGCGACCAGGTCTTGATGGGCTTCTTGTCCTTGGTCGCTTGCGCGGTTTCGACTTTTTTCACCAGGTGGGCGTCACAAAACGGCCCTTTTTTCAATGAACGTGTCATGTGTTACCCCTTATTTCTTGCCACGGCGCGAGACGATCATCGAAGTCGTACGCTTGTTACGACGCGTCTTCTTGCCCTTGGTCTGCTGGCCCCACGGCGAAACCGGATGACGGCCTGCCGAAGTACGACCTTCACCACCACCGTGCGGGTGATCGATCGGGTTCATGACCACGCCACGCACTGTCGGGCGGATACCGCGCCAACGCGTCGCACCGGCTTTACCGATCTTGCGCAGATTGTGTTCGCCATTACCGACTTCACCAACAGTGGCACGGCACTCGATATGCACGCGGCGCACTTCGCCGGAGCGCAGACGCACCTGAGCGTATGTACCTTCGCGCGCCATCAGGACGACGCCAGCACCCGCGGTACGCGCCATTTGCGCGCCCTTACCCGGCAGCATTTCGACACAGTGCATCGTTGTACCAACTGGAATATTGCGGATTGGCAGGCAGTTACCCGACTTGATCGGCGCTTCCGAACCATTCATCAGCTGATCGCCAACCGCCACGCCCTTCGGCGCGATGATGTAAGCGCGCTCACCATCGGCGTAGCACAGCAGGGCGATATTCGCGGTACGGTTCGGATCGTATTCAATACGCTCGACCTTTGCCGGGATACCATCCTTGTTGCGACGGAAGTCGACGACACGATAGTGCTGCTTGTGACCACCGCCAATATGACGGGTGGTGATGCGGCCATCGTTGTTACGACCAGCAGATTTCGACTTTTTCTCAACCAGGCTGGCGAGCGGACGGCCTTTGTACAGGTCGGGATTGACGACCTTGACCATGCCACGACGACCTGGCGAGGTCGGTTTCATTTTCACGAGTGCCATTATTTAGCCTCCTCGTTGAAGTTGATTTCCTGACCGGGCTTCAGGCACACAAACGCACGCTTGGTGTGATTGCGACGACCCGTGAAGCGACCGGAACGCTTTTCCTTGCCCAGGCGATTGGCGGTTTGCACCGACGCCACTTCGACCTTGAACATCATTTCGACGGCAGCCTTGATTTCCGGCTTGGTGGCATCACGTGCCACCAGGAACACGACTTGCTCGCTCTTTTCAGCGATAAAAGTTGCCTTCTCGGAAATGACCGGCGCCAGCAAGACTTTCAACAGGCGCTCTTCGCTATGTTTGACGACAGCATTCATGCCAGCATCTCCTCAATCTTTGCCAACGCCGGCTTGGTGATCAGCACTTTCTTGAAGAACACCAGCGATACGGGATCGGCATGACGCGGCTCGACCACCAGCACGTTCGGCAAATTGCGCGAAGCGAGCAACAGGTTTTCGTCGAGACTGTCGGTAATAACCAGCACGGATTCCAGACCCATGCCTTTCAGTTTCTGCGCCAGCAGCTTGGTCTTCGGCGCATCGACCGACAGACCTTCCACGACGGACAGACGACCTTCACGAGCCAACTGCGAGAGAATCGAGCAGATACCTGCGCGATACATCTTCTTGTTAACCTTGTGCGAGAAGTTTTCGTCAGGCGAATTCGGGAAGATACGACCGCCGCCGCGCCACAGTGGCGAAGACGACATACCGGCACGAGCGCGGCCCGTACCTTTTTGACGCCATGGCTTTTTAGTCGTGTGGCTGACTTCTTCACGGTCTTTTTGCTTACGGTTACCGCTACGCGCGTTAGCCTGGTAAGCAACGACCACCTGGTGAATCAGTGCTTCGTTGTAATCGCGACCGAAAATAGTATCCGGTGCAGCAACATTCGATGCAGCTTGACCCTGTTCATTCAGGAGCTGGAGTTCCATCGATTACGCTCCCTTCTTTGCTTTGACTTTAACAGCAGGCAGGACGACGACCTGGCCATTCTTGGCACCAGGCACAGCACCCTTTACCAGCAACAACTGGCGCTCAGCGTCAACGCGAGCGATTTCCAGGTTTTGCACGGTAACAGTGTCGTCACCCATGTGACCGGTCATGCGCTTACCCGGGAAAACTCGACCCGGATCCTGCGCCATACCGATCGAACCCGGCACGTTGTGCGAGCGCGAGTTACCGTGGGTTGCACGGCCGGAGCTGAAGTTGTAACGCTTGATGGTACCGGCATAGCCCTTACCGATGGACACGCCTTGCACGTCCACTTTCTGGCCAGCTTCGAACAGGCTGACGGCAACGACATCGCCGGCTTTCAGTTCGGCAGCCTTGGCTGCATCGATACGGAATTCTTTGAGGACAGTGCCAGCTTCCACACCAGCTTTGGCGTGATGGCCAGCTGCTGCTTTGTTGACACGGGAGGCGCGGCGAGCACCATATGCGACCTGAACTGCGGAATAACCATCCGTTTCAGGCGTTTTGATTTGCGTCACGCGGTTGTTCGACACGTCCAGAACGGTAACAGGAATCGAATCCCCATCTTCCGTAAAGATGCGCATCATACCAACCTTGCGACCAACAAGGCCTAGGGTCATTGTTTTCTCCATTCCCACCTGCGATTGGGCGGGGCTGATGTTTGTACTACCAAATAATATGCGAGCTCGCAAAGCGAACTCGCACGAAAGCCGAGTATCTTAACCCGAAATTCCAGCCATTACAATACCTTACAGCAGGAAATTTCGGTTCAAGCTTTACTGCAGTTTGATTTCGACGTCCACGCCAGCCGGCAGGTCCAGCTTCATCAGGGCGTCGACAGTCTTGTCGGTCGGGTCAACGATATCCATCAAGCGCTGGTGCGTACGGATTTCGAACTGATCGCGGGAAGTCTTGTTGACGTGCGGGGAACGCAGGACGTCAAAACGCTGGATACGGGTCGGCAGGGGAACCGGGCCCTTGACGACCGCACCGGTGCGCTTGGCGGTCTCAACGATTTCCTGGGCAGACTGGTCGATCAGGCGATAATCGAAAGCTTTCAGGCGGATGCGGATTTTCTGGTTGGGAGTCGACATGGGTTTTCCTTTAAAGAGCGAACCGCGAGCCAGTTCGGCCCGCGGCATTGATAAGTATTACTCGATGATTTTAGCGACGACGCCGGCGCCGACGGTACGACCGCCTTCGCGGATCGCGAAGCGCAGGCCTTCTTCCATGGCGATCGGATTGATCAGCGTTACCGTGATCGAAACGTTATCACCAGGCATGACCATCTCTTTATCCTTCGGCAACTCGATCGAACCAGTCACGTCCGTGGTACGGAAGTAGAACTGCGGACGGTAGTTGTTGAAGAACGGGGTGTGACGGCCGCCTTCGTCTTTCGACAGAACGTAGATCTCGCCGGTGAAATGCTTGTGCGGCTTGATCGAACCCGGCTTGGCCAACACCTGGCCACGCTCGACGTCTTCACGCTTGGTGCCGCGCAGCAGCACGCCAACGTTGTCGCCGGCTTGACCTTGATCCAGCAGCTTGCGGAACATTTCCACGCCGGTGCAGGTGGTGGTCTGGGTGTCACGGATACCGACGATTTCCAGCGATTCGCCAACCTTGACGATGCCGCGCTCGACACGACCGGTCACCACGGTACCGCGGCCCGAGATCGAGAACACATCTTCGACCGGCAGCAGGAACGCGCCATCAACCGCACGTTCAGGCGTCGGGATGTAGCTGTCGAGTGCCTCAGCCAGCTTCAGGATGGCTTGCTCGCCCAGCGGACCAGTGTCGCCTTCCAGCGCCAGCTTGGCCGAACCCTGGATGATAGGCAGGTCGTCGCCCGGGAATTCATACTTGGAAAGCAGCTCGCGCACTTCCATTTCAACCAGTTCCAGCAGCTCTGCGTCATCCACCATGTCGCACTTGTTCAGGAACACGATGATGTACGGCACGCCAACCTGGCGCGCCAGCAGGATGTGTTCACGGGTCTGCGGCATCGGGCCGTCAGCAGCCGAGCACACCAGGATCGCGCCGTCCATCTGCGCAGCACCCGTGATCATGTTCTTGACATAGTCAGCGTGGCCCGGGCAGTCAACGTGGGCGTAGTGGCGGTTAGCCGTTTCGTATTCAACGTGCGCGGTGTTGATGGTGATGCCGCGTGCTTTTTCTTCCGGTGCCGCATCGATCTGGTCGTATGCCTTGGCTTCGCCGCCGAACTTCTTCGACAGCACCGTTGCAATTGCCGCGGTCAGGGTGGTCTTGCCATGGTCAACGTGACCAATGGTGCCGACGTTCACGTGCGGTTTCGTCCGCTCAAACTTGCCTTTTGCCATTTTATTTCTTCCTTCAAAAAGAACGATTTACTTGATTAGTTGCCGGGGACAGAATCGCTTGCCGCACCGTGGTGCTTCACCGATCCTGTCCCGCCCTGCTGAAAATTACTTGGCCTTGGATGTAACGATCGCGTCGATCACATTCTTCGGCGCTTCGCTGTAGTGCTTGAATTCCATCGTGTAGGTTGCGCGGCCTTGCGTCGACGAACGCAACGAGGTCGCATAACCAAACATTTCGGACAGTGGCACTTCGGCCTTGATGATCTTGCCGCCACCGCCAGCGATTTCGTCCATACCCTGGACCATGCCGCGACGCGAGGACAAATCGCCCATCACGTTACCGGCGTAGTCTTCCGGGGTTTCGACTTCAACCGCCATCATCGGCTCCAGAATCACCGGGCTGGCCTTGCGGCAGCCATCCTTGAATGCCATCGATGCGGCCATGCGGAACGCGTTTTCGTTCGAGTCGACATCATGGTAGGAACCGAAGAACAGCGTGACCTTCACGTCAACCACCGGATAGCCCGCGAGCACGCCCGAAGTCAATGTTTCACGCACTCCCTTTTCAACTGCAGGGATGTATTCGCGCGGCACGGTACCGCCCTTGATGGCGTCGACGAACTCAAAGCCCTTGCCCGGCTCTTGCGGCTCGATCTTCAGCACCACGTGACCGTATTGACCACGACCACCGGATTGCTTGACGAACTTGCCTTCGATTTCTTCGCAAGTCTTGCGGATGGTTTCGCGGTAGGCAACCTGCGGCTTGCCGACGGTCGCTTCAACGTTGAATTCACGCTTCATGCGGTCAACAATAATGTCCAGATGCAGCTCACCCATACCGGCGATGATGGTCTGGCCAGACTCTTCGTCGGTACGCACACGGAACGACGGATCTTCAGCTGCCAGGCGATTCAACGCCAGGCCCATTTTTTCCTGATCGGCCTTGGTCTTTGGCTCAACAGCCTGGGAAATCACCGGCTCAGGGAAGACCATGCGCTCGAGAACAACAAAAGCTTTTTCGTCACACAAGGTGTCGCCCGTCGTCGTATCTTTCAGGCCAACGACAGCGGCGATATCGCCGGCGCGCATTTCCTTGATTTCTTCGCGCTCATTCGCCTGCATCTGCACGATACGGCCAATACGCTCTTTTTTGCCTTTGACAGAATTCAGGACGGTATCGCCCGAATTCAGCGTGCCCGAGTAGCAGCGGATAAAGCACAACTGGCCGACGAACGGATCGGTTGCGATCTTGAATGCCAATGCCGAGAATTTTTCAGTGTCTTCAGCCTTGCGCACAGCCGGCTCGTCATCGTCATTCAGGCCTGGCACCGGCGGAATGTCCACGGGCGACGGCAAGTAGTCGATCACGGCATCCAGCATCGCCTGAACGCCCTTGTTCTTGAATGCAGTGCCGCACAACATCGGCACGATTTCACTGGCGATAGTACGCTGACGCAGAGCTGCCTTGATTTCCTCTTCGGACAAGTCACCTTCTTCGAGGTACTTGTTCATCAACTCTTCCGAGGCTTCAGCGGCAGATTCAACCATGTTTTCGCGCCATTTTTTCGCGTCAGCCAACAGGTTTTCCGGAATGTCGCGATAGTCGAACTTCATGCCCTGGGATGCGTCATCCCAGATAATGGCTTTCATCTTGACCAGATCGATCACGCCCGCGAAGACATCTTCAGCACCGATAGGCACCTGAATCGGGACAGGATTTGCTTTCAAACGCGAACGCATTTGATCGTAAACCTTGAAGAAATTTGCGCCGGTACGGTCCATCTTGTTGACGAATGCCAAACGCGGAACCTTGTACTTGTTAGCCTGGCGCCAAACGGTTTCAGACTGTGGCTGCACGCCACCCACCGCACAGTAAACCATGCAGGCGCCATCGAGCACGCGCATCGAGCGCTCGACTTCAATGGTGAAGTCAACGTGGCCCGGGGTATCAATAATGTTGATGTGATGCGCCGGGTAGTTGTTCGCCATACCCTTCCAGTAGCAGGTCACGGCAGCAGACGTAATCGTAATGCCGCGCTCTTGCTCCTGCACCATCCAGTCGGTAGTGGCAGCGCCATCATGCACTTCGCCCAGCTTGTGGTTGACACCGGTGTAGAACAAAACACGCTCGGTGGTGGTGGTCTTGCCGGCATCGATGTGAGCGGAAATACCGATATTGCGGTAACGCTCAATGGGGGTCTTGCGAGCCATAATTAATCCTAAGTCGTTTAACGCACAAAACCGAGCACCAATTTTCGGGTGCCCGGCTTCGAACAAATTAGATACATGGAAAACCTGGCGCCGTTTTCGAACCAGGCTTTCATTTCATTAGAAGCGGAAGTGCGAGAACGCCTTGTTCGCTTCAGCCATGCGATGCACTTCATCGCGCTTCTTCATGGCGCCGCCACGGCCTTCAGCCGCTTCCATCAATTCGCCGCCCAGGCGCTGCGGCATCGATTTTTCGCTGCGTTTGTTGGCAGCTTCACGCAACCAGCGCATCGACAGCGCCATACGGCGCACCGGACGCACTTCAACCGGCACCTGGTAGTTGGCGCCGCCAACGCGACGCGACTTGACTTCAACCATCGGCTTGCAGTTGCTGATTGCAGCAGCGAACACTTCAAGCGGATCTTTGCCGGACTTGGTCTGGATGTGGTCGAACGCACCATAGATGATGTTCTCGGCGACCGATTTCTTACCGGACAACATCAGGACGTTGACGAACTTGGCAACATCAACATTACCAAACTTCGGATCTGGCAGGATTTCCCGCTTGGGTACTTCACGACGACGTGGCATATCTTTTCCTTTCGATTCTCTTCAGTTGAGCGCCAGGCTATTCCTGCACGCTCGCGGGGACCATCATAGCCACCCACTTACTCGACCCCTCCGGGCCGACTTCCATCCGCCGTGAACGACGGATACCTGATTACTTCTTCGCAGCCTTGGCGCGCTTGGCACCGTACTTCGAACGCGCCTGCTTACGGTCCTTGACACCCTGGGTATCCAGTGCACCGCGCACCATGTGGTAACGCACACCCGGCAAGTCTTTCACACGGCCGCCGCGCAACAGCACGACACTGTGTTCCTGCAGGTTGTGGCCTTCACCGCCGATGTACGAGATAACCTCGAAACCGTTGGTCAGGCGCACCTTGGCCACCTTACGCAGCGCCGAGTTCGGCTTCTTCGGGGTGGTGGTGTATACACGGGTGCAAACGCCGCGTTTTTGCGGGCTGTTTTCCAGCGCCGGCGATTTGCTCTTCACCTTGGCGGAAACCCGCGGCTGGCGAATCAGTTGATTGATGGTTGGCATCGGTCTAAATCCAACAAAATGTTATTGATACAACAAACCCGAAAACGATTGTCCGGGGACTTAAGGGAATACGTGCGCGGCAAGCCACGCGTATCGACTCGACTGCACAAGGGGGAAAGCGTCACGGAAGGCAGATTGCAGACCAAAGAGCGCTTAAGCCCTGGCGAGCTTAAATTCGAGAACTCGCGAGTATATCCCTGAATTATGGCGCCGTCAAACTGCTTGTGATACCGGCGCCATTTACTGCTCCAAATAAAAAACGGCACCGGGGTACCGGCGCCGTTTTCGTGAAGCGCAGAAAGCTTATGCGTCGCCTTCCGGCGTGCCAAAGGTCTCGGCCGGGGTCGGCTCGATTTCCGTTGCGCGGGCGGTCTGCTCGGCCTGCAGCAATGCCGTGCGTTCTTCTGCTTCCCAGGTTTCCTTTTCCTTGCGGGCACGATGGAACGCAAGGCCGGTACCGGCGGGAATCAGGCGACCGACGATGACGTTTTCCTTCAGGCCACGCAAGCCGTCGCGCTTGCCCATGATGGCAGCCTCGGTCAGCACGCGGGTAGTTTCCTGGAAGGAAGCGGCCGAGATGAAGGAATCGGTCGACAGCGAAGCCTTGGTAATACCCAGCAACACGTTTTCGTACGTTGCCGGACGGCCGCCTGCAGCAATCACGCGGTCGTTTTCGTCCAACAACTCCGAACGCTCGACTTGCTCGCCCGGGATGTAGTTGGCGTCAGCAGCATCAACGATCTGCACGCGACGCAACATCTGGCGCACGATCACTTCGATGTGCTTGTCGTTGATCTTCACGCCCTGCAAGCGATACACGTCCTGCACTTCGTCGACGATGTAGCGGGCCAGCGCTTCGATACCCAGCAGGCGCAGGATGTCTTGCGGGTCGGCCGGGCCGTCCACGATCATTTCGCCCTTGTTGACCACCTGGCCGTCATGCACCAGCACTTGCTTGTCCTTGGTAATCAGGAACTCGTGCTTGTTGCCTTCCATGTCGGTGATTTCCAGGCGCTGCTTGCCCTTGGTTTCCTTACCGAAGGCAACGGTACCGGTGACTTCCGCCAGCATGCCGGCATCCTTCGGCGAACGCGCCTCGAACAGTTCGGCCACACGCGGCAGACCGCCGGTAATGTCGCGGGTCTTTTGCGATTCGGTCGGGATACGCGCCAGCACTTCGCCGACGCTGACTTGCTGACCGTCTTTCACGGTGATCAGCGCGCCAACCTGGAAGCCGATGGTCACCGGATGCTCGGTGCCGGCAATCTTGACTTCCTCGCCCTTCTCGTTCAACAGCTTGACCTGCGGACGGGCCGTCTTGGCAGCACTGCTGCCGCGACGCTTGGCATCGATCGCCACCAGAGTCGACAGGCCGGTGACCTCGTCGATCTGCTTGGCGACGGTGACGCCCTCCTCGACATTCTCGAAGCGCACCGTGCCGGCGTATTCGGTAATGATCGGACGGGTCAGCGGATCCCAGGTCGCCAGGGCGGTGCCGGCCTTGATGACCAGGCCGTCCTTGACGATCAGGGTGGCGCCATATGGCACCTTGTGGCGCTCGCGCTCGCGTCCATGGTCGTCGGTGATCAGCACTTCGCCGGAACGGGAAATGACGATCTGATCGCCCTTGCCGTTGGTGACGTAACGCATGGTGGCGGTAAAGCGCACCGTGCCGTTGGACTTGGCTTCCACCGAGGATGCCACTGCCGCACGCGAAGCCGCGCCACCGATGTGGAAGGTACGCATGGTCAGCTGGGTACCCGGTTCGCCGATCGACTGCGCGGCAACCACGCCGACAGCTTCACCTGCGGCAACCAGGAAGCCGCGGCCGAGATCGCGACCATAGCACTTGGCGCACAAGCCATAGCGCGTGTCGCAGGTCAGCGGGGTACGGACCTTGACTTCGTCGATGCCCAGGCGTTCGATTTCCTCGACGCCGTCTTCGTCCAGCAGGGTGCCGGCTTCAAACAGGGTTTCCTGGGTTTCCGGATTGACCACGTCGGTGGCGGCAACACGGCCGAGAATACGGTCGCGCAGTGGTTCGATGACTTCACCGCCCTCGACCAGCGCCTTCATGGCGGCGCCGTTCGTGGTGCCGCAATCATCCTCGATGACCACCAGATCCTGGGTCACGTCGACCAGACGACGGGTCAGGTAGCCGGAGTTTGCCGTCTTCAGCGCGGTATCGGCCAGACCCTTACGGGCGCCGTGGGTCGAGATGAAGTACTGCAGAACGTTCAGCCCTTCGCGGAAGTTCGCGGTAATCGGCGTCTCGATGATCGAGCCATCCGGCTTGGCCATCAGGCCGCGCATACCGGCCAGCTGGCGGATCTGGGCGGCGGAACCGCGGGCACCGGAGTCGGCCATCATGTAAATGGCGTTGAACGATTCCTGGGTGCCCTGGGTGCCGTCACGGCGGGTGACCGGCTCGACCTTCAGCTGGTCCATCATGGCCTTGCCGACTTCGTCGCCGGCCTTGCCCCAGATATCCACCACCTTGTTGTAGCGTTCGCCCGCCGTCACCAGACCGGAAGCGTACTGCTGCTCGATCTGCTTGACTTCGTGCTCGGCCTGCGAAATCAGGGTGTGCTTTTGTGGCGGCACCAGCATGTCGTCCACGCAAATCGAGATGCCGGCTCGGGTTGCCAGACGGAAGCCCGATTGCAGCAACTGGTCGGCGAACACCACGGTGGCGCGCAGGCCGCACTTGCGGAACGAGGTGTTGATCAGCTTGGAGATTTCCTTCTTCTTCAGGGCCTTGTTCAGCACGGTGAACGGCAGGCCCTTCGGCAGGATTTCCGACAGAATGGCGCGACCGACGGTGGTCTCGTAGCGCTTGATGGTCTTGACGAATTCGCCGCTTTCCGCATCCTTCGGATACTCGGTGATACGCACCGTGATACGGGTGGTCAGTTCGACTTCCTTGTTCTCGTAAGCGCGGATGACTTCCGAGACGTCCGGGAACATCATGCCTTCGCCCTTGCCGTTGATCTTCTCACGGGTGGCGTAATACAGACCCAGCACGATATCCTGCGACGGCACGATCGACGGCTCGCCGTTGGACGGGAACAGGATGTTGTTCGAAGCCAGCATCAGCGTGCGGGCTTCCATCTGCGCTTCGATCGACAGCGGCACGTGGACGGCCATCTGGTCGCCGTCGAAGTCGGCGTTGAACGCGGCGCAAACCAGCGGATGCAGCTGGATGGCCTTGCCTTCGATCAGGACCGGCTCGAACGCCTGGATGCCCAGGCGATGCAGGGTCGGCGCGCGGTTCAGCATGACCGGGTGTTCGCGGATGACATCTTCGAGGATGTCCCACACCACCGGCTCCTGCACTTCGACCAGCTTCTTGGCGGCCTTGATGGTGGTCGCCAGGCCCATGAGTTCGAGCTTGTTGAAAATGAAGGGCTTGAACAACTCGAGCGCCATCAGTTTCGGCAGGCCGCACTGATGCAGTTTGAGTTGCGGGCCCACCACGATGACCGAACGGCCCGAGTAGTCGACGCGCTTGCCCAGCAAGTTTTGACGGAAACGGCCGCCCTTGCCCTTGATCATTTCGGCCAGCGACTTCAGCGGACGCTTGTTGGCGCCAGTCATGGCCTTGCCGCGACGGCCGTTGTCCAGCAGCGAGTCGACCGCTTCCTGCAGCATGCGCTTTTCGTTGCGGGTAATGATTTCCGGCGCGCGCAATTCCATCAGGCGCTTCAGACGGTTGTTGCGGTTGATGACGCGGCGGTACAGGTCATTCAGGTCGGAGGTGGCGAAACGGCCACCGTCCAGCGGTACCAGCGGGCGCAGTTCCGGCGGCAGCACCGGCAGCACTTCCATGATCATCCAGTCCGGCTTGATACCGGAACGCTGGAACGCTTCCAGCACTTTCAGGCGCTTGGCGTATTTCTTGATCTTGGCTTCGGACTTGGAATCTTTCAATTCCTGGCGCAGGGTTTCTGCTTCGCGGTCGATGTCGATGGCGCGCAGCAGTTCGCGGATACCTTCGGCGCCCATGAAGGCGGTGAAGTCGTCGCCGTGTTCTTCATACTTGGCGGCGTAGTCGTCTTCCGACATGATCTGGCACTTCTTCAGCGGGGTCATGCCGGGATCGGTCACGACATAGGCTTCGAAGTACAGCACGCGTTCGATATCGCGCAGGGTCATGTCGAGGACCATGCCCAGACGCGACGGCAGCGATTTCAGGAACCAGATGTGGGCGGTCGGCGAGGCCAGCTCGATGTGGCCCATGCGCTCGCGGCGAACCTTCGCCAGCGTGACTTCGACGCCGCACTTTTCGCAGATGACGCCGCGGTGCTTGAGGCGCTTGTACTTGCCGCACAGGCATTCGTAATCCTTGATCGGGCCAAAGATCTTGGCGCAGAACAGGCCGTCACGCT
Source organism: Janthinobacterium sp. 17J80-10 (assembly GCF_004114795.1). Classification (NCBI taxonomy): domain Bacteria; kingdom Pseudomonadati; phylum Pseudomonadota; class Betaproteobacteria; order Burkholderiales; family Oxalobacteraceae; genus Janthinobacterium; species Janthinobacterium sp. 17J80-10. The sequence continues at coordinate 4,012,744 of NZ_CP035311.1, forward strand.
CCGGCTTGAATGTACGGTAGTTGATGGTTTCCGGCTTCTTGACTTCGCCGTAGGACCACGAACGGATTTTCTCGGGCGACGCCAGGCCAATCTTGATGGCGTCGAACTGTTCATTTTGCTGAACTTGCTTGAATAGATCGAGCAGTGCTTTCATCTGTATCACTCCAGTAAGGCGTGAAAAACGCTTGGCGGTATATAAGGAAACAGGACTTCGCTTCTACCCTGTTCGCATCGGCGGGAGAGCCCCGCCCTCGCCAGGACAGAGTTCCACCAATACCGGGAACGATCGCTGCTTCCCTCTACCACCAACAACTGCGGGCTGCCGACACATGCCGGCAGCCCGTTTTACTACTTTCGGCCGAAATCAGTCGCGCTCGAGATCGATATCGATACCCAGCGAACGGATTTCCTTGACCAGCACGTTGAACGACTCCGGCATGCCGGCATCGATTACGTGGTCGCCCTTGACCAGGTTTTCATACACCTTGGTACGGCCGTTGACGTCGTCCGACTTGACCGTCAGCATTTCCTGCAGGACGTAGGAGGCGCCATAAGCTTCCAGCGCCCAGACTTCCATTTCACCGAAGCGCTGGCCACCAAACTGCGCCTTGCCGCCCAACGGCTGCTGGGTCACCAGCGAGTACGGGCCGGTCGAACGGGCATGCATCTTGTCGTCCACCAGATGGTGCAGCTTCAGCATGTGCATGTAGCCGACCGTGACGTTACGCTCGAAGGCTTCACCGGTGCGACCGTCATACATGGTCACCTGGTTCTTCGACGGCGTCATGCCGAGGTGCTTGGCGACGTCGTCCGGATAAGCCAGATCGAGCATGCGGCGGATTTCATCTTCATGCGCACCGTCGAACACCGGGGTTGCAAACGGCACGCCGTTCTTCAGGTTGTCCGCCAGGCTCAGCACTTCCTCGTCGCTGAACTGATCGAGATCTTCCTTGCGGCCGGTTTCATTGTAGATCGTGCCCAGGAAGGTGCGCAGTTCGGCTGCCTTGGTCTGCTGCTTGAGCATCTTGTCGATCTGGCGGCCCAGACCCTTGGCTGCCCAGCCCAGGTGGACTTCCAGCACCTGGCCGACGTTCATACGCGATGGCACGCCCAGCGGGTTCAGCACGACGTCCGCAGTGGTGCCGTCAGCCATGTAAGGCATGTCTTCCACCGGCACGATACGCGACACCACACCCTTGTTACCGTGGCGACCGGCCATCTTGTCGCCAGGCTGCAGGCGGCGCTTGACGGCGAGGTATACCTTGACCATCTTTTGCACGCCCGGCGGCAGTTCGTCGCCTTGGGTGAGCTTCTTGCGCTTTTCTTCGAATGCCAGGTCGAACTGGTGACGCTTCTCGGAAATCGATTCCTTGATCGCTTCCAGAGCGGCTGCCATGTCGTCGTCGGCCGGACGGATGTCGAACCACTGGTACTTGTCCAGATCGTCGAGGTATTCCTTGGTGATCTTGACGCCCTTGGCCAGCTTTTTCGGGCCGCCATTAACAAGCTTGCCGATCAACATGCGCTCCAAGCGCTGGAAGGCGTCGCCTTCAACGATACGCAGCTGGTCGTTCAGGTCGAGGCGATAGCGCTTCAGTTCATCGTCGATGATCTGCTGGGCACGCTTGTCGCGCTGGATGCCTTCGCGGGTAAACACTTGCACGTCGATGACGGTGCCGACCATGCCGGACGGCACGCGCAGCGAGGTGTCTTTCACGTCAGAGGCTTTTTCACCGAAGATCGCGCGCAGCAGCTTTTCTTCCGGGGTCAGCTGGGTTTCGCCCTTCGGCGTTACCTTACCGACCAGCACGTCGCCGGCTTCGACTTCAGCACCGATGTAGACGATGCCGGATTCATCCAGACGCGCCAGCTGGTTTTCGGCCAGGTTGGAGATATCGCGGGTGATTTCCTCGGCGCCCAGCTTGGTGTCGCGTGCCACGACCGACAGTTCCTCGATATGGATCGAGGTGTAACGGTCATCGGCTACGACACGCTCCGAGATCATGATCGAGTCTTCGAAGTTGTAGCCGTTCCACGGCATGAAGGCCACCAGCATGTTCTGGCCCAGAGCCAGCTCACCCAGGTCGGTCGAGGCGCCGTCGGCGATGACGTCGCCGCGCGAGACGCGGTCGCCCTTCTGGACGATCGGACGCTGGTTGATGTTGGTGTTCTGGTTGGAACGGGTGTACTTGATCAGGTTGTAGATATCGACACCAACTTCACCGGCAGTGGCTTCGTCGTCATTGACGCGAATCACCACACGGCCGGCATCGATGTAATCCACAATACCGCCACGCAAGGCTTGAACGGTCGTGCCCGAGTCGACTGCCACGGTACGCTCGATACCGGTACCGACAAAGGCTTTTTCCGGACGCAGGCAAGGCACAGCCTGACGTTGCATGTTGGCGCCCATCAATGCCCGGTTCGCATCATCGTGCTCGAGGAACGGAATCAGCGAGGCTGCCACCGACACCACCTGGCCCGGCGCCACGTCCATGTACTGCACGCGTTCCGGCGACACCAGGATGGATTCGCCGGCTTCACGCGAAGACACCAGCTCGTCCGACAGCATGCCATTGCCATCGATGGAGGCATTCGCCTGGGCGATGATGAAACGGCCTTCTTCGATTGCCGACAGGTAGTCGATATGGTCGCTGACCTTGCTGTTCTCGACCTTGCGGTACGGCGTTTCCAGGAATCCGTATTCGTTCAGGCGGGCATACAGCGCCAGCGAGTTGATCAGGCCGATGTTCGGGCCTTCAGGCGTTTCGATCGGGCACACGCGGCCATAGTGGGTCGGGTGCACGTCGCGCACCTCGAAGCCGGCACGTTCGCGGGTCAGACCACCCGGGCCAAGAGCCGAGACGCGGCGCTTGTGGGTGATTTCCGACAGCGGGTTGGTCTGGTCCATGAACTGCGACAGCTGCGAAGAACCGAAGAATTCGCGGATCGCTGCCGAAATCGGCTTGGAATTGATCAGGTCATGCGGCATCAGGTTGTCCGCTTCGGCCTGGCCGAGGCGTTCCTTGACGGCGCGCTCGACACGCACCAGGCCGGCACGGAACTGGTTTTCCGCCAGTTCGCCAACGCAACGCACGCGGCGGTTACCGAGGTGATCGATGTCATCGACTTCGCCGCGACCATTGCGCAATTCGACCAGGATCTTGATGACAGCCAGCACGTCCTCGTTGGAGAGGGTCATGGTGCCGGTGAGTTCGTCGCGGCCGATGCGGCGGTTGAACTTCATGCGGCCCACGGCCGACAGGTCATAGCGTTCTTCGCTATAGAACAGGCCGTTGAACAGCGCCTCGACAGACTCCTCGGTAGGCGGTTCGCCAGGGCGCATCATGCGGTAGATCGCCACGCGCGCAGCGGTCTGGTCGGTAGTGTCGTCCGTGCGCAGGGTCTGCGAAATATAGCCGCCCTGGTCCAGATCGTTGATGTACAAGGTCTGGATATCGCTGACGTGGGCGTCGCGCAGGCGGCCGAGCAGCTCATCGGTCAACTCGTCATTGGCATTGGCAATGACTTCGCCGGTATCGGCGTCAACGATGTTCTTGGCCAGCACGCGGCCAACCAGGTAGTCTTCAGGCACCGAAATGTACTTGATGCCGGAAGCTTCGATTTCGCGCACGTGCTTGGCATTGATGCGCTTGTCCTTGGCGACGATGACCTTGCCGGACTTGTCAGCAATGTCAAAGCGCGCGACTTCACCGCGCAGGCGTTCGGCGACGAATTCCATTTCCGCGCCTTCCGAGCGCAGGGTGAAATTGTCGAACACGAAGAAGTTTGCCAGGATCTGCTCCGGCGTCATGCCGATGGCTTTCAGCAGGATCGTGACCGGCATCTTGCGGCGGCGGTCGACACGGAAGAACAGGATGTCCTTCGGGTCAAATTCGAAGTCCAGCCACGAACCACGGTAAGGAATGATCCGCGCCGAAAACAGCAGCTTGCCCGAGGAATGGGTCTTGCCGCGGTCATGTTCGAAGAACACGCCCGGGAACGATGCAGCTGCGAAACGATCACACGCTCGGTGCCGTTGATGACGAAGGAGCCGTTGACGGTCATCAGGGGCAGTTCGCCCATGTAGACTTCCTGCTCCTTCATTTCCTTGACGACCGGCTTGGTCGGCGATTCCTTGTCCAGGATCACCAGGCGCACCTTGGCGCGCAAAGGCGATGCAAAGGTCAGGCCGCGCTGTTGGCATTCTTTCACATCGAAAGGAGGATCGCCCAGCACATACGACAGGAATTCGAGGCGCGCAAAACCATTGTGCGACACGATTGGAAAAATGGATGTGAAGGCAGACTGCAAGCCCTCATTTTGCGCAACGCTGGGCCCTTGTCCGCTTGCAGGAATCCCGTGTAGGATTCAAGCTGAGTCGCGAGCAGGTACGGAACGTTGTGGACGTTTGCGCGTTTCGCGAAAGACTTGCGAATACGCTTCTTCTCAGTAAATGAGTAGTGCATGGACACTCCGTGAGTGACAGGTAGATGGAGAATTCAGGTTTCGCTACGGGGAAGTCCTCTGCGAAAGCTCAATTCTCGACACCCGGTACTTTCATAAACTTGCTTCGGCTTGACTACCGCCTTACGCAAGTCGCATTCACTGCAAACAACGAAAACGACAAAGGAGCCAAAGCAGAAACCTTCCTTGAAAGGTCTCTCGCTTTGACTCCGGCGCTACAAATTAAAGCAACGCCCTGGCAAGCCGAATTACTTGAGGTCGGCCTTGGCGCCAGCTTCTTCCAGCTTCTTCTTGGCAGCTTCAGCTTCAGCTTTCGGCAGGCCTTCCTTGACTGGCTTCGGTGCACCGTCAACCAGATCCTTGGCTTCTTTCAGGCCCAGACCGGTGATTTCGCGGACGGCTTTAATGACGCCGACCTTGTTGGCGCCGATTTCGCTCAGAACGACCGTGAATTCGGTTTGTTCTTCAGCAGCAGCAGCAGCGCCGCCGCCAGCAGGACCAGCGACAGCCATTGCTGCAGCGGACACGCCGAATTTTTCTTCGAATGCCTTGACCAGGTCATTCAGTTCCATCACGGACAGCGCGCCTACGGCTTCCAGGATATCTTCTTTGCTAATTGCCATTTGAAACTCCTAATTTGTATTGATTACTTCATCCATTCGGTACACATGCGAGGGAAGCGGCGAAATTACGCTGCTTCGCTCTCTTTCTTGGCTGCCAGAGCAGCCAAGCCACGCGCAAATCCCGACACCGGTGCCTGCATCACGCCCAACAACTGGGCCAACAGGACTTCACGGCTCGGAATGCTGGCCAACGCGACAACACCGGCTTTATCCAGTGATTTGCCGGCGTAGTTACCTGCCTTGACAACCAGTTTGTCGTTGGTTTTGGCAAAGTCAGCGATGACTTTTGCTGCAGCAACGGCGTCCTCGGAGATCGAATAGATCAACGGGCCGGTCATTTCGGAGGAAAGGCCAGAAAATGCAGTTCCCTCGACAGCGCGACGAGCGAGCGTGTTTTTCAACACGCGCAGGTACACGCCTTGGGAACGCGCATTGGCGCGCAGTTGTGTCATGTGACCAACCTGGATGCCACGATATTCGGCAACGACGACGGTCTGCGCTTTTGCTACCTGGCGGAGACTTCGGCGACGACGGCCTTTTTGTCATTCAGATTGAGACTCAAGATCAACCTCCAAAAATGATGCTTGGCGACTGCATGGCCGGTCGGCCATTTGCCTTGCATCGGTTCGAACACGGCGTCCGAAGTTAGGAGTTCCATACTGGCAGACCAGCTTAGAGACTACAAAACTTGTTCGGGTTCACCATCTGCGTTGGGTCAGGAATAATTATTTATTACTCCTGGTTTAACTTTGCCCATCAACTGCATGCGCTCGGCCCAACGGTCTTTGATTGCCTGGGTTAACTTCGCTGTTTTGAAGCTCCCCCAGCCCAAAGATTTGCCATGTGTCGCCAGGCGACACATGGACTTGATTCTTAAGCAGCCAGGCTAGCCTGGTCGACGCGCACACCAGCGCCCATGGTCGACGAAATCGCAACCTTGCGCAGATACACGCCCTTGCTCGAAGCAGGCTTGGCTTTGTTCAGGGCATCGATCAAGGCCAGCAGGTTGGACTTGAGGTCTGCGTCGGCGAACGACTTGCGGCCGATCGTGGCATGGATGATGCCCGACTTGTCGGTACGGTATTGCACCTGGCCTGCCTTGGCGTTCTTGACTGCGGTGGCAACATCAGGGGTGACGGTACCAACCTTCGGGTTCGGCATCAGCCGCGCGGACCCAGGATCTGGCCCAGGGTACCGACGATACGCATGGTATCCGGCGAAGCGATGACGATATCGAAAGGCATGTCGCCAGCCTTGACGCGCTCGGCCAGGTCTTCCATACCGACGACGTCGGCACCGGCAGCCTTGGCGGCTTCAGCCTTGTCGCCGGAAGCGAACACGGCAACGCGCACGGTTTTGCCTGTACCAGCCGGCAACACGACGGAACCACGAACGACCTGGTCCGACTTCTTCGGATCCACACCGAGTTGCACGGCAACGTCGATCGATTCATTGAACTTGGCAGTTGCCAGTTCCTTGATCAGCGCGATGGCGTTATCGAACGGATAGGCCTTGATGCGGTCAACTTTTGCTTTTTGCGCCTGAGCGCGCTTGGACAGTTTAGCCATTACAGACCCTCCACCGTGATACCCATTGAACGAGCAGAACCGGCGATGGTACGCACGGCTGCTTCCATGTCAGCCGCTGTCAGATCGGGACGCTTGGTCGTGGCGATCTCTTCAGCTTGCTTGCGGGTGATCTTGCCAACCTTGTCAGTATGCGGCTTGGCGGAACCTTCTGGATACCAGCGGCTTTCTTGATCAGGATGGTTGCCGCGGCGTCTTCATCACGAAAGTGAAGGACTTGTCGGCAAACGCGGTGATCACGACGGGAATCGGCAGGCCCGGTTCGACGCCTTGGGTCTGGGCATTGAATGCCTTGCAGAATTCCATGATGTTCAAACCGCGCTGGCCCAGTGCCGGACCGATCGGAGGGGAAGGATTGCTTTACCAGCCGGGACTTGCAGCTTGATAAAACCGATGATTTCTTGGCCATGATGGCTCCTGTATTGATTGAGTAGTAGCGCCCGTTCACTCATGAAGTTACCAGGGCTCCTCTTGAACTGCTGTACTGCTTGGTGCGCAATGCCGTTTCACACAAATCGTGCCGCCCGACATGGGCTTGAAATCTGGGGCTTGCGCCGGGATCGTGGAGATCAGACTTTCTCGACCTGGCCGAACTCGAGCTCGACCGGCGTTGCACGACCGAAGATGGTTACGGAACCCGCACACGCGATTTT